>JBLNGH010000001.1:0-3204 GCA_050264575.1 Acidobacteriota bacterium
CGCAGCAGCAGGCGATACAGCCGATCCGCCATCTAGTGCCGTTCCAACTCGTTGTCCCGAAGGCCTGAAAAATACTCGGCCAGCTGGTTTCGCAAAAACCGCTTACCCTTGCCTGTCTTCAGGTACCGTTCTCGTCGAAAAGCATCCGCACGATTGAGACAGGCTTCGTAATAGATAAGTTGGCATGGCCGCCGGCTGGCCGTGGATCGCACGCGGCCTTCGGCGTGCAACCGGAGCCTCGCCCGAAGATCGCCTGTCGGACCCGTATACCAGCCGCCGTCTGCATCACTTCGCAGCACGTAAGTGAAAGCCAACCGACTCCTCCGGCCACCCAAACAAGCTGGAACGGCACTAGGTCTTTCGAAGCAGCCGCCGTGTCCGCGCGTCGGTCAGAAGCTCCTGGAGCCGCCGCGCCTCGAGGCGCGCCGCCTGGCGGCCGAGGGCGGTGGCGCGGAAGTACCGCCGATCCTCGCTGCGTCCCGCTTCTTCGATGAGCTCGTCGGCGAGCATCGCGCGCAGCGTGCGATAGAAGTTCGCCGGCAGCACGCGCTCGCCGCCGGTCCGCTGCTGGATTTCCCGCACGAGGCTCCAGCCGTGCCGCTCGCCTTCGGTGAGCGCCAGGAGAACTTGAAAGACAAGCGGCTTGAGCGGCAACAACTCGCGCGGATCGACGGGCATTCTGGCAATATAGTGTCAATGCGACAGTAGTGTCAATTCGACGTGTCAAGAACCACGAAGTGCGGTGGAGAAGAACCGAGAAGTAAGGTGGAGAAGGACCAAGAAGTACGGTGGGGAAGAACCGACAAGTACGGTGGAGAAGAACCGCGAGTACGAGAGCCTCCTTGATATGCTCGCGCCATGTGCGACCTGAACCACGAACACGACCATCATCATTTCGGATTCCTCATCGACACTCCCGAGATTCGCGCACTCATTGACGAAACCGCGCGGCTCTCGGCCTCGATAGACGACGTGCCCGCGCGCGTGGAGGCGCTGCGGCCGGCCTTCGCGCGGTTGCTGGCGTCGGACGGCTGGCTTCCCGAGAGCTGCGCCAGGCCGGACGAGGGTAGCCGCATGGGCGGCGGGATCGGCCAGTACGCGCTCTATCGCGCGGGAGACGGATCGCTGTGTCTCTTCTCGCTCGTCGTGCCGGCAGGCGCGTCGACGCCGGTGCACGACCATCTGGCCTGGGGACTCGTCGGCATCTATCGCGGGCGGCAGGACGAGACCGTGTATCGCCGGCTCGACGACGGCCACGACACGGCACACGCGGATCTCGAGATCGCGAAACGGCAGGAACTGGGACCGGGCGAGTTCTACACGCTCCTGCCGCCGACCGACGACATCCATTACGTGCGCACGGTCTCCGACACGCCGTCGATCTCGATCCATCTGCTCGCCAACGACACCGCGTGCGTCTGGCGGCACCGCTTCGACCCGGCGACCGGCGCTGTGACGCCGTTTCGATCGGGATACGCGAACGCGCCCTGTCCCGATCAGCCTTGAGTTAGGCAGGAAGCTTTTGTACTCGAGCGGATAGCTGCCGTACTTGAGCGGCAGCTCCAGTACTTCAGCGCCAGCGCCCTGCTTCAACGTCAGTGCCAGTACTTCAGTCACCCGGTACTGCTGCGTCAGTTCCCAATCAAGTATTTCTTCAGGAACTCGTCCATGCGCTTGAACGTGTAGATCCACCGCGAATACAGCAGCGAATCGTGCACGTCGTCCGGGAAGACGATGAGCTCGTAGTAGACGTCGCGCGCGCGAAGGAGCTGCACGAGGCCGGTCGTCTGCTGGAACGCCACGTTGCGATCGTCGTCGCCGTGGACGAGCAGGACGGGCGACTTCCAGCCGTCGATCGCGCCGATCGCCGACGACTGGTACGACACGTCGTCCGGATCGAGCGAGTTGCCCCAGAGGTGGACGCCGGCGAGATCGACGCCGGCCGCGAAGATGTCTGAGTTGCGCGCGAGCGCCTGCGCCGTCAGCACGCCGCCATAGGAGAGGCCCCAGATGCCGACGCGCTTCGGATCGACGTCCGGCCGCGCCGCCAGCCACTTGCCGGCCGCGAGCACGTCGCCGTACTCGGAGTTGCCGCGCCCGCCGGTGTTCGCCGCGGTCCGGAACGATCGGCCGTATCCGACGCCGCTCCGATAGTTCACTGACATGACGATGTAGCCCTGGCTGGCGAGCCACTGATTGACGCCGTACGCCATGTGATAGAAGTGGCGATAGTGGTACCCGAGCAGCATCTGCCGGACGGGACCGCCGTGGACGAAGATCATCGCCGGCCGCTTTTCACCCGGACGGATGTCCTTTGGCACGAAGACCTGGTTGTAGAACTCGAACCCATCAGCCGCTTTGAGCGTGACCGCCTGCGGCTCGACGTGGGCTTGCGTCGGGAAGGTGGCCGGAAGCGTTGGATAGATCACCTTCTGGTCGCCGCTGCCGATCGTCACAATCCCGACTGACTGCGGCCGCCGCGCATCGGCCGTGAGCGCGGCGAGCCGCGTGCCCGACGCGAACGCGACCGGATAGGTTTCGATCCCTTTGCCTGCCGAAATCTGTTTCGGCGTGCCGCCGGCGGTGGGCACGGCCCAGACGTGCCGCCGATCGATGTCGCCCGCGTTCGTCGTGTAGAAGAACGTCTTCCCGTCTTTCGAGAGCGAAGACGATGTCGCGTCTTCGATGAGGCCGTCGGTCGTCGTGAGCAGCACCGGTTTGGCGGTCGGCGGACCGGACAACGACACCGAGAACCATCGATCCCACTCGTCGTTCGGGACCTGCACGGAGAAGATGACGTTGTCGCCGGCCCACTGAATGTTGTTGATGTTCGTGAACACGCGTTCGTCGGCCGTCGTGTGCCAGAACTCGTGCGCGTCGCCCGTGGCCGCATCGCCCACCCAGAGCGACATCGTGTAGCCGCCCTTGAACGTCGATCGCATCAGGCCGCGCCGCGGATCATCCGGCGGTTCCTCGGCCTGATTGCCGCGCCCGCCGCGTCCGCCGCCTTGCCGGCCCCCGCCCTGACGGCCTTGCGCGCCGCGGCCGGCCGCCGGTGTGTTTCCTTGCGCGGCGGGTCCCGGCGGCACGCCGATGCCGCCGCCACCAGCCTGCGCCTGCTGTCCGAACGGCAGGCCCGGCCTTCGAATGAAGGCGATCCGCTTGCCGTCGTGCGACCAGGTTGGGCTCGTGTCGCGGTCGACG
>JBLNGH010000002.1:0-5622 GCA_050264575.1 Acidobacteriota bacterium
AGCGGCCGGGTCGTGTGCGGCCTGTCCGGGGGAGTGGACTCGACGGTTGCCGCCTTGCTCCTCCATCGCGCGATCGGCGACCGGCTGACGTGCATCTTCGTCGACAACGGGCTGCTGCGGCTGAACGAGGCGAGTCAGGTGCGCGCCCGATTCGAGCGTCTGCGCCTGCCGCTCGAGTTCGTCGATGCGTCGGATCTCTTTCTCGAACGTCTCCGAGACGTGATCGAGCCGGAACAGAAACGCAAGATCATCGGCGCCACGTTCATCGATGTCTTCGAAAAGCGCGCGCAGGAGCTCGGCACCTTTGATTTCCTCGCCCAGGGCACGCTCTATCCGGACGTCATCGAAAGCGTGTCGGTCGTCGGTCCGTCGGCGGCGATCAAGAGTCATCACAATGTCGGCGGCCTTCCCGAGCGGATGCGGTTCAAGCTGATCGAGCCGCTGCGGTCGTTGTTCAAGGACGAGGTCCGCGCGGTGGGCACGACGCTCGGCCTCGAAGACGAGTTCGTCTGGCGGCAGCCGTTTCCAGGACCGGGACTTGCCGTGCGAGTGCTCGGACCGATCACGCGCGAGCGTCTGGACCTCGTGCGGCGCGCCGACGCGATCGTGGCGGAAGAAATGCGGCGCTCCGGTTGGTATCGCCGATTGTGGCAGTCCTTCGCGGTCCTCCTGCCCGTCCAAAGCGTGGGCGTGATGGGAGACGAGCGGACGTACGAGTACACCGTGGCGATCCGCGCCGTGGAAAGTCGGGACGGGATGACGGCCGACTGGGCGCGGCTGCCCCCGGATCTGCTTGCAACGATGTCGTCGCGAATCGTGAACGACGTCCGCGGCATCAACCGCGTCGTCTACGACATCAGCTCGAAGCCGCCGGCAACGATCGAGTGGGAATGACACCGGGTACGCAACCGTTGGGCAGATTCATACGCGCATGAGTGAGTTCGTACATCTTCACCTGCACACGGAGTTCTCGCTCCTCGACGGCGCCTGCCGCATGGGTGAGCTTCTCGATCGGGTTTCCGAGCTGCGGATGCCGGCCGTCGCGGTCACCGAGCACGGGAATCTCTTCTCGGCAGTCGCCTTTCACGACGAAGCGCGAAAGCGCGGGATCACACCGATTCTCGGCTGCGAGGTGTACGTGGCGCCCGGCAGCCGCACCGACCGGTCGGGACAGCCTGGTGAGACCGCGAATCACCTGGTGCTGCTGTCTGAAACGTCGGAAGGATTCCACAACCTGATCCGCCTGGTGTCGGCCGGGTACATGGACGGGTTTTACTACCGGCCGCGGATCGACAAGGCGCTCCTGGCCCGGCATGCGCGCGGGTTGATCGGTCTCAGCAGCTGCCTCAAGGGCGAAGTCGCGACGGGGCTGCGCACCGAACAGCCGCGCAAGGCGCTCGACGCGGCCGCGACCTATCGCGACATTCTCGGCCCGGACAATTTCTTCCTGGAGATGCAGGATCAAGGGATCGACGAGCAGCGGACGGTGAACACCGGTCTCGTGCCGATCGCGCGCGATCTCGGCCTGCCGCTCGTCTGCACGAACGACGTCCATTACCTGCGACAGGCCGATCGCCACCCGCACGACGTTCTGCTCTGCATCGGCACGGGCAAGAACGTGAGCGACGAGAAGCGGCTGCGCTATCACGGCGATCAGTTCTTCCTGAAAACGGCCGACGAAATGCGCGCCGTGTTCGCCGATTACCCGGAGGCGATCGCGAACACGCTCCGCATTGCCGAGCGGTGCAACGTGACCCTCGAAAAGGGCCAGGCGCATCTTCCTGACTTTCAAGTCCCGCCCGGGTTCACCGTTGACTCGTACTTCGAGCAGGTCGTCCGCGCGGGATTCGAGGAGCGCCTCGTGCGTCTCCGCGCGCTCGAGGCGGCGGGTGAGCTTCGTCGCCCGCTGTCCGAGTACGACACGCGCCTCACCTACGAAATCGAGTTGATCAAGCAGATGAAGTACCCGGGCTATCTGCTGATCGTCTGGGACTTCATCCGCTACGCGCGGGAACGGGGCATTCCTGTCGGTCCCGGACGGGGGTCGTCGGCCGGCAGCCTCGTGGCGTACTCGCTCAAAATCACCGACGTCGATCCGCTGCACTTCGATCTCTACTTCGAACGGTTCCTCAACCCCGAGCGCGTGACGCTGCCCGACATCGACGTCGATTTCTGCGAGCGCCGGCGTGGCGAGGTCATCAGCTACGTCGCCGAGAAGTACGGCCGCGACAACGTCGCGCAGATCATCACGTTCGGCACCATGAAGGCGCGGGCCGTCGTGCGCGACGTGGGCCGCGTGCTCGAAATGCCGATTGGCGACGTCGACCGCGTGGCCAAGCTGATTCCCAATCAGCTGGACATGACGCTCGACCGCGCGCTCGACGAGAATCCTGCGCTCGCGGAGCTGGAACAGCGCGACGAGCGCGTCCGGCAGATGCTGGATGTCGCCCGGCGCCTCGAAGGGATCACCCGGCACGCCTCGGTCCACGCCGCCGGGGTCGTCATCGCGCCGAAGCCGCTGACGGAGTTCGTCCCGCTCTACCGCAGCCAGAAGGACGACGGCGAGATCATCACGCAGTGGGCGATGAAGGAAATCGACCGCATCGGCCTGCTCAAGATGGACTTCCTCGGCCTGAGCACGCTCACGCTGCTCGACGATGCGGTCAAGCACATCCAGGCAACGACCGGCGAGGCCATCGCGCTCGATCGGTTGCCGCTCGACGACCCGAAGACGTATCAGATTTTCCAGAGCGGGCAGACCTACGGCGTGTTCCAGTTCGAGAGCTCGGGGATGCGCGACACGCTTCGCAAGGCGAAGCCGCAGTGCCTCGAGGATCTCATCGCGCTGAACGCCCTCTATCGGCCGGGACCGCTCCGCGGCGGCGTCGTCGACGACTACATCGCGCGGAAGCACGGACGGGTCGAGGTCAAGTACGAGCTGCCGCAGATGGAGCCGGTGGTCAAGGAGACCTACGGCGTCATCGCCTACCAGGAGCAGGTCATGCGGCTGGCGAACGAGCTGGCCGGCTTCACGCTGGGGCAGGCCGACGAGCTGCGCCGCGCGATGGGCAAGAAAGACGCCGCGAAGATGCAGGCGCAGCGCTCGACGTTCATCAAGGGCTGCCGCGAGCGCGGGATTTCCGAGAAAAAGGCCGCGAAGATCTTCGAGTACATCGAGTACTTCGCCGGGTACGGCTTCCCGAAATCGCACTCGACGACCTACGCGCTGCTCGCGTACCACACCGCCTATCTCAAGGCGAACTATCCGCGGCACTTCATGGCCGCGCTCCTCACGATCGAGTCGCAGAACTCGGACAAGGTCGCGCTCTATCTCGCCGAGTGCCGCGAGCTGGGCGTGCCGATGCTGCCGCCCGACATCAACGCCAGCGAGCTGGCCTTCGTGGTGCAGTCCGGCGGCGTGCGATTTGGATTGGGCGCGGTGAAAGGCGCGGGCGAGGGGGCGATTCGATCGATTCTCGAGACGCGCGCCGCGCTCGGCGGCCGCATCACGTCCGTGTTCTCGCTCGCGGAGCATGTCGATCTGCGGTTGGTGAACAAGAAGGTGCTCGAAAGCTTGATCAAGGCGGGCGCGTTCGACTCGCTCGCGCCGGAAGGGGCCGACGCGGCTCGGGACTGGCGTCCTCGCCTCATCGCCGGCCTCGATCGTATTCTCGACCACGGCAGCCGCCATCAGCGCGACCGTGAGCAGGGCCAATCGCAGCTCTTCGGCGGCGACGACAGCGCGACGGATCGGCACGACGATGCCTCGGCGCTCGGGCCGGGACCGGCGTGGTCGGAAGCCGAGGCGTTGGCGTTCGAGAAGGAAGCGCTCGGGCTCTACATCAGCGGCCACCCGTTGCAACGCTACGCGGACGCGCTCAAGGCCACCGGCGCGCGCCGGCTGGGCGAGCTGACGCAGGCGGAAGCCGACGTGTCGATCGGCGGCATCGCGACCGGCATCCGTCACCTCAAGACGAAGCGCGGTGAGCGCATGGCGGTCTTCAGCCTCGAAGACGAAGCCGCGAAAGTCGAGGCCGTGGTCTTCCCGGAAGCGTTCAATCGCCACAGCGCGTTGATCGCCGACGACGCGATGCTGCTCGTCCGCGGCAAGTACGAGCGCGACGACGAGTCCAGCCGGTTGATCGTGTCGGAGATCACGCCGCTCGACGCGGTCCGCGAACGCGCCGTTCGCGAGGTGCAGATCAAGCTCGAGGGACGCGGCCTCGGACGCGACGTCATGCGCGAGCTCGTCGACGTGCTCGAACGGTATCCCGGGGACCGGCGGGTCTCGTTCGTCGTCGAAGTCAACGGAACCGAGCACCTCCGGGTTCGGGCGGCCTCCGCTCGCCGCATCAAACCGAGCGATCGCTTCGTCCGCGAGGTCGAAGCGCTGTGCGGTTCGGGATCGGTCATGCTGGTAGGGGCCGGAGCTACGCGGCCCTGACACGCACGTTTTTCGTCACGGTTCAACGCAAGGTCCGGCAGTCGCCGGACTCGAACGGTCGGCTGACGCGGCCCGGTGTACGGTATGGCCGCCCATGCGTTTGGCAGTGAGGCGATGAATCATGCCCGGCGATCTGCTGGATTTCGAGGAACCCGTCGCGGTGCTCCTGAAAGAGATCGAAGCGCTCAAGCTGATGCCGAAGACGCCCGAACGCCTGGCGTCGATTGGCAGGTTGGAAGCCCGGGTCCGTGAGCTGCGCGCGGAGATTTTCGCCAATCTCGGACCGTGGGAACGGCTCCAGGTCGCGCGCCATCCGAACCGGCCGTGCACCCTCGACTACGTCGAACGCCTCTTTACCGAGTTCACCGAACTGCACGGCGACCGCCGTTTCGCCGATGACAAGGCTATCGTCACCGGACTGGCGTACTACCACGACAAGCCGGTCGTCGTAATAGGCCATCAGAAGGGCCGCGAGACGAAGCAGAAGATCTACCGCAACTTCGGATATGCGAAGCCGGAAGGGTACCGGAAGGCGCTCCGGATGATGAAGATGGGCGAGAAGTTCCGCCGGCCGGTCATCGTGTTCGTGGACACACCGGCGGCGTATCCGGGCGTCGAGTCGGAAGAGCGGGGCGTCGCCGAAGCGATCGCCTTGAATCTCCGCGAAATGGCGCTGCTCGACGCGCCGATCGTCGTTGTCGTCTGCGGCGAGGGCGGCAGCGGGGGAGCGCTGGGCATTGCGATCGGCGATCGCGTGCTGATGCAGGAGTTCAGCGTCTACAGCGTCATTCCGCCGGAAGGGTGCGCCGCGATCCTCTGGCGCGACGCGAAACGCAAAGTCGAAGCCGCGAAGGCGCTCAAAATTACGGCGCCGGACCTGCTGTCGCTGCAGCTCATCGACGAGATCATCAAGGAGCCGATCGGCGGCGCTCATCTCGACTACGACCAGGCGGCCTTCCTCGTCGACGAAGCGCTGTCCCGGCACCTGCGCGAGCTCGAACGGATGGAGCCGGCGGCGCGGCTCGACGCGAGGTATCAGAAGTTCCGGGCGATGGGAAAGCTCGGGCAGGCGTTTGCTGACGATGGCGAGGTGAGCGCCGGACCCGTGCCCCGGCCCGCTGCGGCCGCCGCGGGATCGGGGCGGCACCGATCGTCAGGATCGGGCCGGACGCGTTGAT
>JBLNGH010000003.1:0-9601 GCA_050264575.1 Acidobacteriota bacterium
GTCTGAAAGCCCGCGCCCGCGCTGCGACACGCGCCGCGCGCCGACCGGCCGCGCAGGACGATCGCGTCCCACGGCGCGCCAAGCGCGGCGCGTAGCGTCCGCCACTCTCGCCCTTTTCCCTTTGCCCTTTGCCCTTCGATCTCTCCGAGCCATTCCTCGCGCCAGCGCGCGCGGACACTCGCGGGCGCCAGCCACGCCGACAGCCGGACGAGCATGCGCGCGAGCGTCGTGTTCACCCGCGGCTCCGCTTCTCGAACAACCTCGACACCGCGCGGTAGCGCGTTTCGGCCTCGGCAAGTTGCTCGCGCCCGGTTCGCGTGAGCTGGTAGTACCGCCGCCGCGGGCGGCCCGCCTTGCGGCTCCGCACGTCCTCTTCCCACGCCGAGTCGACGAACCCCGCGCCCTCGAGGCGCCGGAGGGCGGGGTACACCGTGCCGGACGGCAACTCAGTCGCATCCATGATGTCGAAGCCGAACTTATGGCCCTGGGCGAGGGCCTGGAGAACGAACAGGGCTGTGTAGGAGAGCATATGTGCGTCACTACATAGTGCCATAGACGCGCGGACGACGCACTGTCACCTGAACCTGACGAACTACCAATCCGTATAATACCGATTGGTAGCACACAAATGCCGCCGCCCACGTCCCTCAAGCCGCACTGGTTCCAGATCCTGCTGGCCCTTGCCGGCGAGGATCGGCACGGGTCCGGCATCATGCGCGCGGTGCTCGACCAGACAAGCGGGGCCCTGAAGCTCTGGCCCGTCATGCTCTACAACTCTTTGGAACAGATGACTGAAGCGGGGCTCATTCAGGAGATCGGCGGGAGCGACCGCCCGACGGAGAGCGAACGCCGGCGGTACTACCGCATGACCCGGGCGGGACGACGGGCATTGGCCGACGAGGCCGAGCGCATGGCGAGCCTCGCGAAAGCGGCAAAGGCGCAGCTGGCGACGCGGCGGGGCGACGCGTGAGGCTCTACCGCTGGCTCCTGCGGCTCCTGCCGGGATCCTTCAGAGCCCGGCAGCTGGCCGCACTCGAGGACGCGGCTCGCGAGCAACTGGCCGCGGCTGGCGACACGCCGCTGTCGCGGCTGCGCGTTGCCGTGGGACTTGGCGCCGATGTCGTCTCGACCGCCTCATCGCTGCGCACGCAGGCGGTGCTGTCGGCGGTGGCACAGGACGCGCGGTATGCGGCGCGGCTGCTGCGTCGCGCGCCAGGGTTCGCCGTCGTCGCCGCCCTGACGCTCGCGATTGGCATCGCCTCCAACACGACGGTCTTCAGCCTCGTCAACGCGTTCTACCTGGTGCCGTCGGAGTTTCCGGATTCCAACCGCCTCATGGACGTGGGCGAGACGAGTCCCACGAAACTGTGCGCCGGTTGCGGAGTCGGCACGTCGTACCCCGGCTATCTCGACTGGCGCCGCCGCGCGCAATCGTTCGTCAGCCTCGAAGCCTACGACGAGGATGCGTTCGTGCTGTCGGCGCCGGTCACGCCCGAGCGCGTCTCGGGTGCACGAGTGACCGGCGGCTTGTTCAGCGTTCTCGGCATCGCGCCCGTCCTCGGGCGCGATCTCACTCGCGGCGACGATCGTCCGGACGCGCCGCCGGTCATGCTTCTCGCGTACGACCTCTGGCAGCGTCTGTTTGCGGCGGATCGCGAGGTAATTGGCCGCAGCGTGCGCGTGAACGGCGTGCCGACGCAAATCGTCGGCGTCATGCCGGCGCGATTTGGATTTCCGGAACGCGCGCATCTCTGGCTGCCGCTCTCGAGCGCGCCGCCGTCAACGGACCGCGACGATCGTCGATTCGGCGTTGTCGGCCGGTTGCGGCCGGGCGTCACGCTCGACGCCGCGCGGGCGGAGATGCGGACGATTGGCGGATCGCTCGCGGCCGAGTATCCGGCCTCACAGGCGGACTGGTCGATCGACGTCAAGCGCGTTGGCGAGGACCGTGTCGGTGCGGAAGGGCAGGCTTTTCTGGTCATGCTCGGTGCCGTCGCGCTGGTACTGGCCGTGGCGTGCGCGAATCTAGCTGCGCTGTTTCTCGCTCGTGCGACGCAGCGATCCCGTGAATTCGCGGTGCGGGCGGCGCTTGGCGCCGACCGCGGGCGCCTCGTCCGTCAACTTGTCGTCGAGACGCTCGTCATCGGCGCGATCGGCGGCGTGCTGGGCTTGATGCTGGCGCTCCAGGGCGTCGATCTTGCGCGACGCGGCATCGCAGTGCCCGAGGTGCCGTACTACGTCAACTTCGCCGTCGACTGGCGGGTCCTCGTCTTCGGCGCCGCCGCGACGATCGGCGCGAGCCTGCTCGTCGGACTCGTGCCGGCGCTCGGCGCCACACGCCGAAGCCTTGTGGACAGTCTGAAGCAGGGAAGCGGATCCGGCCTCGTCACGAGCCCCAGTCAGCGACGCATTCGAAGCAGTCTGGTAGCCGGTGAGCTGGCGCTCGTCCTGATGTTGCTCTCCGGCGCGGCCGTCATGGGCCGATCGTTCCTTCGCTTCGCCGAGCGGCCGGGCGGGTATGACCTCGACGGGCTGACGCTGGCGCAGCTTCCGCTCGCCGGATCGCGCTTCGAGAAGCGTGAGGCGCTCGGAGCGGCGCTTGCCGACCTGACGCAACGTGTCGAGGCGATTCCAGGCGCGCAGGTGGCGCTCTCGCATACCGAGTTCGTCGCCGGCTTCGGCCGCGAGAACCGGTCGATCAGGATCGAGGGAACCGTGACGCCCGCCGGCGCTTCTCCGCGCTTTGCGTTTGCGATCACTCCGGGATACTTCGCGACCCAAGGACTGCGCGTGAAGTCGGGGCGGGCGTTCACGGCCGCCGATCGCGCCGGCAGCGAGCCGGTGGCGATCGTGAGCCAGCAGATGGCGGACGCGATCCGGCCGGCGTTGGATCCGATTGGGGCACGGATCCAGCTGCGTCCGGATCGGCCGGGCGATCCCTGGCGGGTAATCGTCGGCATCGTGTCCAACTACGAAGGCGACCCTGCACCGGGCCGACGGGTGAACCCGTACGTCTATATCCCGCTCGCGCAATCGGCCGGCCGGCCGATCGACGTGATGGTGCGCACGACGGGCGCTTCCGCCGCGGCGATCGCAGGCATCCGCACGGCCGTCTCGGCGATCGATCCCGATCAGCCGTTGACCAACATCCGCTCCGCCGTCGAGGAGCATCGTCGCGGGTACTGGTTCGTCGGGTACTTCGCGGTCTTCTATGTGACGTTCGCCGCCTTTGCCCTCGTGCTCGCGGTCATCGGCGTCTACGGCGTCGTCTCGCAGACCGTCGGCGAGCGCGCGCGCGAATTCGGCATCCGGGCTGCGCTCGGCGCCGACCGGCGACGGTTGTACCGGCTCGTGCTGGGCCGCAGCCTCATGCTTGCGGCGATTGGCGGCGCACTCGGGCTCGCCGGATCCGCCTTTGGCACCCGGCTGCTCGGCTGGCTGCTGTTTGGCGCGAACCCGAACGATCCACGGACGCTCGGCGCCGCACTCGCGACGCTCGTCCTCACCGTCCTCGTCGCCAGCTATCTGCCGGCTCGGCGTGCGGCGCGAATCGATCCAGTGATCGTGTTGAGGCAGGAATAGGAGAAAAGAGAGCCTGTCGGTTCCGGAGTTCCGGGGTTCCGGAGTTCCGGAGTTCTCAAGAACGGCTTCAAAGTTCACCGGCCTGCAATGCTCAGGCTCCGCACGCTGAGTGACTCACGTCTAAATCCAGCGTCGTAGTGAAGATCCGCGAAGTCCCCCGACAAAGGACCACCGTCCGAACCGTCCAACGCCATTTCCCAATTCTGCGCCACGCCGCGCGCTTCGCCGAACGTCGTCGCCCACTCGTCCCACCACGGCGCCGCGCGGCGAGCGATCGGCTCGATGACGAGCACCGACGCATCCTGTCTGGCGAGATCGAGCAGCGCCGGCAGCAGTGTCCGACGCGCGTCGTCGCGGAGCTCGTTGACGGTCCAACCAAGAACGATCGCGGTTCCTGCGCAGGACGATCGACGCGATACCTGTCGCATGGAGAGGATCGTCTTGACGACGTCGCCGCGTCGCGCGTGCCCTTTCAGCCCGAGCGTCCGCCAGGTCCAGTTCGTCTCGTTGACCGACCAGGGATTGACGTCGATGCCTCTCAGGGCGGCGTGATTCGGCAACGCCAAGGCCCAGGCGGCGCCAGCGACTCCAGTGCCGCAGCCGAGATCGACGATCGTGTCGATCCGCGCGTCGTGGAGTTCCAGGATCTCGACCAACATCCGCGTCGTTGCGAAATGAACGGGCGCATAGAACGCGGCGAAGGCGGCGCGCTTGCCTGCGGAGTCGATTGCGGATCGACCGCTCAGCGTGTGCCGTCGCTCGACATATCGCACCGAGAGCGCGCGGACCGCTTTCAGAAACGCGGGACGGCCGAGCGGCTCGACATGCCGCTCGCGTAATGCGTTCATCCACGCGCCGACGACGTCGCCGGTCACGACGGAGACGAGGGCGGAGACGGTTTGGTGGTCGCGAGCGTCGCCTGAAACACCCGCGACGGCAGCCGATGACCGACGACGCGCTCCAACGGCTGCGCGGCGCTCACGACACCGTCGAGCCGGACGCCGGTTTCGTGCCCGAGGCCGTGAAGCAGGTAGAGTAGATCTTCGGTCGCGAGGTTGCCTGAGGCGCCGGGGGCGTACGGACAGCCGCCGAGCCCGCCGGCCGACGCGTCGAAGGTGCGGATGCCGAATTCGAGCGCGGTGAGGACGTTGGCCAGCGCGGTGCCGCGCGTGTCGTGGAAGTGCAGCGCGATTCGATCGACCGGCACACTCTCCGACAGCCGGCTCAGGAGCACGCGCACCTGCCCGGGATGCGCGATGCCGATCGTGTCGCTCACGGCAATCTCGTAGAGACCGAGGTCGAGCAGCCGCTTCGTCAAGTCGATCACGCGCGCGATCGGCACATCGCCTTCGAACGGACAGCCAAACGCGGTGGACAGATACCCCCGCACCCGGATGCGCGACGCGGCCGCCGCCGTCGAGACTTCGCGGAAGCTCTGGAACGAATCGTCGATCGACTCGTTGAGATTGCGCCGGCTGAACGTTTCCGAGGCCGCGGCGAAGACCGCGACCTCCGTGACGCCCGCTTCGCTCGCGCGCGCCAGGCCTTTCAGGTTCGGCACCAGTGCCGAGTACCTGGTGCCGGGCCGCCGCCCGATCCCGCGAAACACCTCGGCGGCATCGGCCATTTGCGGCACCCACTTCGGGCTGACGAATGCCGACACTTCGATGACCGGCAGGCCGGCGGTGCTCAATCGATCGATGAAGGCAATCTTCTCGGTCGTCGGGACGTTCACCGTCTCGTTCTGCAACCCGTCCCGCGGGCCGACCTCGTAGACGGTGACGTGAGACATTGAAATTGGTAATTGGTAATCGGTAATCGTGTAATTGGAACCAAGAGCATGATGCTCTTTTCCCCATTACACAATTACCAATTATCAATTACCAATTCCCCCGTTTCCCGGTACCGAGTCACATGTCCACCAACACGTCTCCCGGTTGAACGAGCTCGCCTTCGCGGCAGTGGACTGCCTTGACGATCCCGTCGCGAGGCGCCCGGATGGGCAGTTCCATCTTCATCGCCTCGAGCGCGACGAGCAGGTCGCCCTGCTTGACGTGATCGCCGGCGGCGACGGCGATCCGCACGACCGTGGCCGACATTGGCGGCGCCAGCGCGTCGTGATCTCGCGTCGACGATCGGTGGCTGCGGCCGCCGGTCGAAATCTGGATGGCGAAGACGTGACCCTCGATGCTGACCCAGACGACGTCCGACGCCGGCACGGCGAACGCCTGACGATGGCCCTCCGGCCCGTCGACCTGAAACAGGTCGTCCGCGACCCGGCGCACCATGAACGTCGATTGCGAAGATTCGGCCGCCTGATCCGGGGTCTCGACGCTCGCGGCGCTCAACCGGACTTCGTCCGCGGCGATTTCGGCCGTCCATTCGTACTCGTCGTCTATCAGCCGCAGGCGATTCGCCATTTCTCGCTACCAGTTCACCGGCCCCAGCGTCTGCCAAGGGTCGTAGACCGCGGTCGCCTTGCTGACGTCGACGGGCTGCGGCCCGAGCGCGGCCACCCGGGCGGCGACGGCCGCCGCCGCCGCGTGCAGCCCGGCGCTGGGATGCGGAATGAGATCGGTCAGATGGTCCTCGATGAATCGCGTGTACGTCGCATTCGACGTCACTTCCGGACGCTGAAGCAGCGCCGACAGAAACGACAGGTTGTGACGGATGCCGAGCACCGTGAAGCTCCCGATGGCGTCGAGAAGACGTGAAAGCGCGGCAGACCGCGTCGGACCGTGCGCGATCAGTTTCGCCAGCAGCGGATCGTAATGCACCGTCACCTGTTGACCTTCGACCACGCCGGAATCGACGCGGATTCCTTCTCCGGATGGCTCGCGATACCGCAACAGTCTGCCGGCTTGCGGCAGCAGCCGCTCCGGATCCTCGGCATAGACGCGGCATTCGATCGCATGGCCATCGAGCTTCAGATCCCGCTGCGTGAAGGGCAACGGCTCGCCGCTGGCGACCAGGATTTGCGCCCGGACGAGATCGAGGCCCGTGATCGCTTCCGTAATCGGATGCTCAACCTGCAGCCGCGTGTTCATCTCGAGGAAGTAGAAGCGCGCCTCCGCATCACCCGTGGACTCGACGAGAAACTCGACCGTGCCCGCGTTGATGTACCCGACCGTCCGCGCGACCTGCAACGCGGCGCTCGTCAGGCGATCGCGCAAGGCCTCCGTCACCAACGGGCCTGGCGCTTCCTCGATGACTTTCTGCTGCCGCCGCTGCAGCGTGCAGTCACGCTCGAAGATGTGCACGGCATGGCCGTACCGATCGACGAGGATCTGTACCTCGACGTGCCGCGGCCGTTCGATGAGCCGCTCCACGTAGAGCGCGTCGTTCCCGAACGATCGTTTCGCTTCGCCTCGTGCCGACTGAATCGCGCCATCGACTTCGTCCCTGCGCCGGACGATCCGCATTCCCTTGCCACCGCCGCCGCCGGCCGCCTTCACCATGGCCGGAAGGCCGACTTCTTCGATGGCGCGGGCGATCTCCTGCGGCTCCTGTGAGCGAGGCGTCACGCCGGGCACGACCGGCACGCCGGCCTGTGCCACAGCGGTTCGGGTACCGGTCTTCGATCCCATCTGCCGGAGCACGCGGGACGGAGGGCCGATGAAGATGATGCCGGCCGCCTCGCAGGCCTCGGCAAACGCCGGATTCTCGGAGAGAAAACCGTAGCCCGGATGCACGGCGTCGGCGCCTGTCCGCCGCGCCGCCTCGATCACTTTCGGAATGTTCAGGTAGCTGTCGGTAGCCGGCGCAGCGCCAAGACCTGCGGCATCGTCGGCCTCGCGCACATGCGGCGCATCCCGGTCAACGTCCGAGAAAACGGCGACGGTCTTGATGTCCATCCCGCGACACGTGCGGATCACACGTCGAGCGATCTCACCGCGGTTGGCGATGAGCACGCGCCGGATCATCGCTTGGTTCGTGAATCGCTGGACTGGACTGGCGGCTTCGCCGCTGTGGACCCGGCGTCGCGTGTCTGCTGCGTCCACTTCGGGGGGCGCTTGTCCATGAACGCCTTCATCCCGTCCTGCCCCTCGGCCGAGACGCGCTGCGTCGCGATCGCGTCGACGGTGAGCGCCATGACGTCGGCGGGTCGCTTGCCGTAGACGTCAGCCAGCAGCTGCTTCGTCCTCGCAACCGCCTGCGGCGCAGCCTTGAGGAACAGCTGCACGTGACGATCGACCGCGAGATCGAGCCGTTCGGCCGCCACGACCTCGTGCACGAGGCCGATCTCGCGCGCGCGGGCCGCCGAGAAACGCGTGCCGCTCAAACAGAGCTCACGTGCCGCCGACAGCCCGATGCGGCGCACGACGTACGGCGAGATCATCGCGGGCAGGATGCCGAGCGTGACTTCGGTGAATCCGAACACGGCGTCCTCGGCGGCGACGACGACGTCGCAGACGGCGGCCAGGCCGGACCCGCCGCCGAGCGCGGCGCCGTGAATCCGGCCGATGAGCGGCACGCGCACCGAGTCGAGCGCGCGAAGCATGCCAGCGGCGCGTCTCGCATCGTCGAGGTTTTCCTCGCGCGAGTAGCCGACCATCTTCGACATCCAGTTGAGGTCGGCGCCGGCGCAGAAGACGGATCCGGCGCCCTGCAGGACCGCGACGCGGACGGATCCGTCGGCGGGTACGCTCTCTGCCCACTCCGTCAGCTCGCGAATCAGCTCTTCGTTGAACGCGTTTCGAACGTCCGGCCGGTTGAGCGTGACCGTCGTGACGGGTCCGGGGGAGATGAGGAGAGAAGACATGGATATCTGCCGGCCCTGAAGGGCCGGCCTACATTCGGAAAATACCAAAACGGGGCTCTGGAATCGGCGCGTTGTACGCCGCCGACAGCGCCAGCGCGAGCGCGTCGCGCGTGCGTGCCGGATCGAGCACGCCATCGTCCCACAGCCGCGCCGTCGAATAGTACGGCGATCCCTCGTGGTCGTACTTCTCGAGGATCGGGTTGCGGATCGACGACTCCTCGTCGCTCGAGAGCGTGCGTCCTTCGCGCGTCAGCTGATCGCGCTTGACCTGGACGAGCACCGAAGCGGCTTGTTCGCCACCCATGACCGAGATCCTCGCGTTCGGCCACATCCAGAGGAAGCGCGGCTCGTAGGCGCGTCCGCACATGCCGTAATTGCCGGCGCCGAACGAGCCGCCGATGATGACGGTGAATTTCGGCACGACGGAGTTCGCGACGGCGTGGACCATCTTGGCGCCGTCTTTGGCGATGCCGCCGCGTTCGTACTGCCGGCCGACCATGAATCCCGTGATGTTCTGCAGGAACACGAGGGGGATTCCCCGGAGGTTGCAGAGCTCGATGAAGTGCGTCGCCTTCAGCGCCGACTCGGAGAACAGGACGCCGTTGTTCGCGATGATGCCGACCAGGAACCCGTGAAGCCGCGCGAAACCGGTCACAAGCGTCGTGCCGTAGCGCTGCTTGAACTCGTCGAAGCGCGAGCCGTCCACCAGCCGCGCGACGACTTCGTGCACGTCGTACGGGCGGCGCGGATCGACGCTGACGACGCCGTACAGCTCGTCGGGGTCGTACTTGGGCGGTTCGGGCGCCATCATATCGGCCGGAAGGTGCTTGGACGTGTGCAGCGTCGAGACGATCGTCCGCGCGAGCTGCAACGCGTGCTCGTCGTCTTCCGCGAAATAATCGGCGACGCCGGAGAGACGCGTGTGGACATCGGCGCCGCCAAGTTCCTCGGCGGTCACTTCCTCGCCTGTCGCGGCCTTCACGAGCGGTGGTCCACCGAGAAAAATCGTGCCCGTGCCTTTGACGATGACTGTTTCGTCGGACATGGCCGGCACGTAGGCGCCGCCGGCGGTACACGAGCCCATCACCACGGCAATCTGCGGAATGCGTTCTGCGGACATCCGCGCCTGATTGAAGAAGATGCGTCCGAAGTGATCACGATCGGGAAACACCTCGGCCTGAAGCGGCAGGAACGCCCCGCCCGAGTCCACGAGGTAGACGCAGGGCAGCCGGTTGTCGAGCGCGATCTGCTGGGCGC
>JBLNGH010000004.1:0-11096 GCA_050264575.1 Acidobacteriota bacterium
CCCGTTACAGTGGCGGGGCCGCGCCGGACTTGCACCGGCTTCCGTAATCCCCGTTCGCGAGAACGAACCTAGTCTAGGCGGGCGTCGGTCGCTTCCGCAAGGCCCAGATGAGCGCGACGAGCATGCCGGCGGCGGCCACCGCGATGACGTACGGCAGCAGCGTCTGCGCGCGAAATCCGCTCGCCGGTAAATCGATTTCGACTCGATCACCCGCCGCCAACGGACCGGCGCGATACGCCGCGAACCGGCGCAGCTCGATTTCCTGCACGCCGAGCGAGTCGAGCTGCGGCGCGCGCACCGCGGCGGCCGTGTCTTCGACCAGCAGGTTCACTTCCGTCGTCGCTTGATCGATCGGGATCGCGAGGGTGCGTGTGCCGGCCGGCAGGGCGTAGCCGTAGCTCAGCTGCTTCACAGGACCTGGCGGAATCGGGCCCAGCACGTACACGCTGTCGTTGCGGAACACCATCGCCTCGGGCGAGATGTCGCCCTGCCCGCCCCGAAACTGGCCCGCGCCCGCAGGCACCTGCCCCGCCCAGGTCGGCCGCAGCGTGTCTTGGGAGACGCGTGTCGTGAGCCCCGGGTTTTCGATCTCGAGGATCTCCAGCACCTCGCGCGTGCCGTCTTCGCGCGCAGCGGCGACCGTCGCCAGCCGCCGCGCGAGCCGGAGCGGCGGCCCACTCACCGAGGTCCGGAACGTCATGATGTCCTCGACATGCACCGCGGGACGGCCCGCCACGTTGAGCGGCAGCGAGAAGTACGCCAGGCCGTCGTACCAGGCGCTCACGACGTACACGCTGCCGCTGTCGGGCTGGGAGAGCAGAATGCGGTAGCGGCCGCGCGCGTCGGTGCGCACCGAATCGAGCGGGCCGCCACTCTCGCGCGTGACCGCGTGCAGCACGACCCACGCGTTCGGGAGCGCTACGGTGTCCGCGCCGCCGCGCAGCACTCGCCCGCTCACGCTGACGCTTTGAGCGTCGAGCGCCGCGGGGAGGCAGATCAGCAGCAGCAGACTATGGCGTGAACTTCCCGAAATCTTCAGGATCGAGGTTCTGGAGGTGCGATTTCAGCGTATCGGCATCGAGCGGACCGCTGCCCGGCTGGATTCCTCCCTCGCTGGTATCCACGGAGGTCAGCTCGAGCAGCGTCTCGCTGGTCATGATCGGCGCCTTGAGGCGCAGCGCGAGGGCGATCGAATCGGACGGGCGCGCGTCGATCTGAATGATCGTGTCGCCCCGGTAGATGTGCAGCTCGGCGAAGTACGTGTTGTCTTTCACCTGGGTGATGATCACCTTGCGCAGCTCCGCGCCGAGCCCAACGATGACCTGCTTGAGCAGGTCGTGCGTGAGCGGCCGGGAGAATTTCACGCCGGCGAGCTCCATGGCGATCGCGCTGGCTTCCGCCGGGCCGATCCAGATCGGCAGCACGCGCTGCCCCTCCTGTTCCTGCAGGATCACAACCGGCGTATTCGTCGTCCGATCCAGCCCGAGGTGAGCTACTCGAACCTGCAGCATGGCTCCCCCGGGCGCGGGCATCAGGTTCCCATATCCCAGGACGCGAGATACTTACGCTGCGAGGGGGTCAACGTGTCGATCGCCACGCCCATCGCTTGGAGCTTGAGGCGCGCGATTTCGTGATCGAGATCAGCGGGAATGCGGTGCACGTCCTTCGTGAGCTTCTTCGCGTTATTCACGACGTGCTCGGCGGCGAGCGCCTGATTGGCAAACGACATGTCCATCACGCTCGCGGGATGCCCTTCGGCGGCCGCGAGGTTGATCAGGCGGCCATCGGCGAGCACGAACAGACGCTTCCCGCCCAGCCGCCATTCTTCCACGAAGTCGCGGACGTGCCTGGGGCCCTCGCCGGCCTGCTTCAGGGCTTCGAGGTCGATTTCGACGTTGAAGTGCCCCGAGTTGGCGAGAATGGCGCCATCCTTCATCGCCCGCATGTGTTCCACCCTGATGACCTCCACATTCCCGGTCAGCGTGACGAACAGATCGCCCACGCGCGCCGCTTCCTCCATCGGCACGACCCGGTACCCGTCCATCTGCGCCTCGAGCGCCTTCATCGGGTCGATCTCGGTCACCAGCACGTTCGCGCCTGCGCCGCGCGCCCGCAGGGCGAATCCCCGGCCGCACCAGCCGTACCCCGCCACGACCACCGTGCTCCCCGCGATCAGCAGGTTCGTCGCGCGGATGATGCCGTCGAGCGTGGACTGTCCCGTTCCGTAACGGTTGTCGAACAAGTGCTTCGTCTGTGAGTCGTTGACCGCGATGACAGGAAACTGTAGCACCCCGTCCTTGGCCATGGCCTTGAGCCGGATCACACCCGTCGTGGTCTCCTCCGTCGACCCGATCACGCCGGACACGAGCGACTTGCGTTCGGCAGCGGACAGCGTCTCCACCCACTTGCGCACCGGCGGGGCCACGTCGTCGAGACGGTTCAGCGCGATCATGTGCAGGGCGCCGACCAGATCGGCGCCGTCATCCATCGTGATGTCGGGCCGGTGCGCGAGGGCCGCACGGATGTGGTCGTAATAGGTCGTGTGATCTTCGCCCTTGATCGCGAACACCTTGATGCCGTGATCGCGCACCAGGTGCGCGGCGACGTCGTCCTGCGTCGACAGCGGATTCGATCCGCACAGGGCGACGTCGGCGCCGCCGGCCTGCAGCGTCACGGCGAGATTGGCTGTTTCCGTCGTGACATGGAGGCAGGCCGAGAGCTTCTTGCCTTGCAGCGGCCGCTCGCGCGTGAAGCGCTCCCGGATCTGGCGCAGCACCGGCATCGAGCGCTCGGCCCACTCGGTCCGCCGCCGCCCTTCATCGGCGAGACGCACGTCCTTGATGTCGTTGGTGGCCTTCCGCGTCGTCACAGTCTCAGACATTGGCCTTCCGGGAAGAACGGGAGACCCGCTCGGCCGCGACCTTCAGCTCCTCGACGCGATCGACGTGCTCCCAGGTGAATAGCTCCACATCGCGCTCGCCGACGCGGCGCTTCTCCGGCGCGCGGCCGAAGTGGCCATACGCCGCGGTGGGACGGTAGATGGGATTGCGCAGATTGAGTGCCTGGATGATGCCGCCGGGCGTCAGGTCGAACACCTCACGCACCGCCGCTTCGAGGGCGTCCTGCGGCACCGTGCCGGTGCCGAACGTGTCGACCATGACCGAGACGGGCTCGGCGACCCCAATCGCGTATGCAACTTGGACTTCACAGCGCCTGGCGAGGCCGGCCGCCACGATGTTTTTCGCGACCCAGCGCATCGCGTAGGTGGCCGAACGGTCGACCTTCGAAGGATCCTTGCCGCTGAATGCGCCGCCGCCGTGGCGGGCCATGCCGCCATAGCTGTCGACGATGATCTTGCGGCCGGTCAGACCGGCATCGCCCTGCGGACCGCCGACCACGAACCGGCCGGTGGGATTCACCATCACGTCCTTGTCCTTCACGTCAAACCCGGCCTCGTGCACCACCGGCCGCACGACGTGGGACAGAATGCCGGCCCGCAGCTCGTCGTTGGCGATCATGTCCGAGTGCTGCGCGGACACTACGACCTTGTCGATGCCGACCGGCTTCGGCCCTTCGTACAGCACGCTGACCTGGGTCTTGCCGTCGGGGCGCAGCCACGGGAGCGCGCCGCTTTTGCGGACCGCCGCCAGCCGCTCGGCGAGCCGGTGCGCAAGCATGATGGGCAGCGGCATCAGCGCCGGCGTCTCGTCGGTCGCGTAGCCGAACATCATCCCCTGATCGCCCGCCCCGCCCGTGTCTACGCCCATGGCGATGTCGGTCGACTGGCGGTCGATCGTCGTCAGGATGGCGCACGTCTGCGCGTCGAACCCGAAGTTCGCGTCCGTGTAGCCGATCGACGTGATCGTGCCGCGCACGATATCGGGGATGTGCACGTACGTCGATGTGGTGATTTCGCCGGCGATGACGGCGACGCCCGTCGTGACGAGGGTCTCGCAGGCGACACGCGCGTTGGGATCATTGGCGAGAATCGCATCGAGCACCGCGTCGGAAATCTGATCCGCGATCTTGTCGGGATGCCCTTCCGTGACGGACTCGGAAGTGAAGACGTGACGATGAGTTGGCATGTTTTTGGGTCCTTAGAGTTTCAAGCTACCGGAGCGCCGTCCGGCGGGCAACCGTGCGTCGGGATCGAGCAGTGTCAAATCGACCGCCTCCGCGAGCGCGAAGCGCAAAATGTCGAGTGCTAATTCCGCCGAGCGGGCCGCGAGCGCTGCGTCGGCCGCCGACTGTGCCTGCGCCGTGGTCACCTGGCGAATGAGCCACTTGATGATCGCCAGTGCCGGCGGGGCGACCGACAGCGTGTCGTACCCCAAACCGATCAGCAGGAACGCCGACAGCGGCTCCGACGCCATTTCCCCGCAGACACTCGCGGGTTTTCCGGCCGAGCGCGCTGCCTCCGCGACCCGCTTGAGCAGCCGCAAGACGCTTGGATCGTGCGGTGTGAAACGGTCGGCGAGACGCGCATTGCCGCGGTCCACGACGAGCGTGTATTGCGTCAGATCATTGGTTCCGACGCTGAGAAAATCGCTGATCTCGACCAGCCGGTCGGCCAACACGGCGGCGGCCGGCGTCTCGACCATGACGCCGAGCGGCACCGACTTGGCCGCGGCCATGCCCTGCTGTTCGAGCCGCGCCGCTTCCTCATGCATCAGCTCGCGCGTGCGCTCGACTTCATCGAGCCGGGTCACGAGCGGGATCATGAGATGAAGATTGGCCGTGACCGCCGCGCGTAACACGGCGCGGATCTGCGTGCGAAACATCTCCGGCTCGTCGAGGCAGACGCGAATCGCGCGCCAGCCGAGGGCTGGATTCGCTTCAGACGGGGTCCGGAATGGCGCCGGGAATTTGTCACCGCCGAGATCATACGTACGAATGATTACGGGATGCCCCGCAAACGCCTCGCCCACATGCCGGAAATACTTCGTCTGCTCCTCCTCGCTCGGCAGGCCGCTGTGTCCGGTGATCAGGAACTCGGTCCGCAGGAGGCCAACCCCTTCAGCGCCATGCACCACCGCGGCCGTGACCTCGTCGGGCAGGTCCACATTGCCGCGCAGCGCGATGTGCACGCCGTCGACCGTGACGGATGGCTGGGTGACCGCTTCCTCGAGCCGGGTCGCCAGCTCGCGCCGCCGGGTGTCCGTGCGCTCCGCTTCCTCGACTTCAGCCGGCGTCGGATCGAGCAGCACCGTGCCCGTCGTGCCGTCGAGGATCGCCCTGCTCCCGGGGGGGATTCGCGCCACGGCGCCCCGGAGACCGAAAATGGCCGGGATGCCGATCGAGTGCGCGAGGATCGCCGCATGCGACGTCCGTGTGCCCTCTTCGCTGATCAAGCCGATGATTTGGTCGCGGTCGAGTTGCACCGTGAGACCCGGGGAGAGCTCGCGGGCCACGAGAATGGACGGCTCCGACAGGCTTTCCCACACGTCGGACGCCCCGCGCTTGTGCATGAGGTGCTGAATGACGCGAATGGCCACGCCGGTGAGATCCGCCAGCCGTTCCTTGAGCAGCGGGTTCCCCGCCGCCGTCCAGAGATCGCGCACTTCGAGCGTCTTGAATTCGAACGCCTTCTCGGCGGTGAAATGGTTCTCGCGAATCAGCTCGGCCACGCCGCCGATGAAATCCTTGTCCTCGAGCATCAGCACCTGCGCGTCGAAGATCCGGGCTTCATCCACGCCGGCCCGGTCTTCAGCGCGCGCGCGCAGCTCGTTCAGCTGATTGCGCACGTCCTTGAGGGCGGCGCGCAGCCGGCGTACCTCCTTTTCGACTTGCGTGCGCGGCACGACGCGGTGCGGGACCTCGGGAAGCGCCCACCGCACCGTGACCGTCGGTCCCATGGCGATGCCCGGCGAAACGCCGATCCCCTTCAGCACCCGGTCGCTCATTCCTTCGGTTCCGGTTTCAGGTGCATTTCGTGAAACCCGGCGGCGATCAAATCGAGCAACGCCGCCATCGCCTGTTCCGCATCCTCGCCATCCGTCCTGATGCGAATCGTCGAGCCGCATTCGGCCGCCAGCGTCATCATGCCGAGGATGCTCTTGCCGTTGACGACCGCGCCGTCTTTGTGGACTTCGACGGACGACGTGAACTTGTTCGCCACTTTGACGAACTCCGCCCCCGGCCGCACGTGCATCCCGAGCGGATTCACGATGCGCGCGTCCCGTTCGACTACGGCCATATCCATCCGACCACCACGGCTACCGCGGCCAGGCCGAGCGCGACGCGCAATCCGCTCAGGCGGTCGCCGCGCCAGCGCAGCAGGAGAAACGCCACGCCCGCCGTGACGACCGCACCGAGCTGTCCCCAGCGCGGGAACGGCGCGGCCAAGAACCGCGCTGCGAGCGGCAAGGCCAGTCCGACGACGAACGCCATCGCCGGGCCGAGCAGCGCGGTCGCTCGGTGAAGGGCGGGATGGTGCAGCGCGGTGCTCACGCGAATTCCATGGGTCCAGCCCGCGTGCAATGCCCACCACCGCAGCGCGACATGTCCGATGTTGTAGACGATCAGAAATGCCGCGACCGTCCCCCAGCCGGCGCCGAGCGCCACGGCGACCAGCGCCGAGCCGGACAGGAATGGCAGCCATCCCGCCCACACCAGCCGGTCGCCGAGTGAGCCCAGGGGTCCGCAGAGCGCCTCGCGCAGACGCTCGATCTGATCCGGCGGCGTGCCGTCGTGCTCGGCGCGTGCCGCGGCGCCGACGGCGAGACCGATCAGATACGGATGCGCATTGAAGAAATGGGCGCCGCGCGCGACCGCGGACCGGTACTTGCCGTCCGTCAGATCGCGCAGCAGCGGCTCCTCGGCCACGCCCACACCCAGCCCGAGCATCCGCTCGTAGTTGTACGAGCCCTGCACGGCGAAGAGCCGCAGCAGCGCCCGGCCCAGCCCGTGTTTCATCGCAGCCATACCGCCACCAGCAGGCCGCCGCCGAGTCCGGCGGCAAACCAGCCGAGCTTCGGACCCTTGCCAACCAGGCGGAGCGTGCCGGCCGCGCCGGCGGCGAGCGCGGAGGCGACCGCCGCAATGGCGAGCACGATCGCGTCGCGGGCCGACAGTGGTCCGGCGAGGAGCGGCCGCGCGAGCCAGGCCAGGAACAGGCCGAACGCCGTCACCAGCGCGGCCCGGAGGGCGTCGCGCAGCACGCCGCCGACGTGCAGCCGCATCAGCGCGCGCGGGTCGCCCGACTCCAGTGTGGTGGTGGCCGCGTGCACAATGCGCGAGTTCCACCGCCGCAGCTCGTTGATGGTGAGGCCGCCCACCAGCGCGGTAACCAGCCCAACCAACGCCCCAAGGCCCAGTCCCAGGACCCCGGCAACCGCGTGGGCTGTCGCGACTGCCGCGACTGTGGCCGGTCCATACTCCGGGTAGCGCACGGCGCCCACCGGCAGGATGTCGTACTGCAGCAGCTCGAACATCAGGCCGAGTTTGAGTCCGGTGGGAATGTCGCCGAGGATGGCGCCGGCCACCGTCCCGGCGACGATCGGTCGCGCGATCATCATCTGGGGGAGGCTCACCAGATCCACGCCGACGAGCGTCCCCCAGACCAGCAGCGCGATCAGAACCTCGACGGGGAGGTTCAGGTGAACTCTCCGACCGGGATCGCCCGAGCCGTGGGCACGTCCTGCGCCGTCACGTCCACGCCGCCGGCGGCGAGCTGCCGCAGCTTGGCCGCCTCTTCATCGGTAAGATAGACGAAGCGCAGCCGCTCGCGGCGGCCGGTGCGGTGGTGCACGCCGCCTACGTTGAAGTGACGCACTTGCGGTGCCCGGCGTGCCAGCGCGAGGGCCGTATCGATGTCCCCCACGAGCAGAATTCCGACGCGCGCGTCGGCTTCCCATGCGGCGAGCAGTCCGGCGGCCTGGTCGACCGACGCGAAGATGACCTCGATCTGCGGCGGGACGCCCATGCGATAGAGGTCCTGCTCCCAGTCGCTGCTGCTCACCTCGTCGTCGACCAGGACGATGAACGAGGCGTTCAGCGGCTGCCCCCACCCGACCACCACCTGACCGTGGATCAGCCGGTCATCGATGCGATAGAGCGCGAGCGTCATGCCGCGGTAACCCGAATCGCCTTGGCGCCGGCATCCACCGCGCGCCGCGCGGCGTCCGCGGGCGTGACATCGCGGTGGAACACGAAGTCGAGCAGCATGGCGAGGTTCACGCCCGTGACGACGGCGATGTCGGCGTGCTGCTTGGCGTAGCGCGTCGAGCTGGTCATGCAGGAACCGCCCGGGAGATCCACGAACAGCACCGCCGGCCCGTCGCCGACCGCGTCGCGCAGCCGCTCCGCGAGCGCCTCCGTCCCGCAGCCGTCGTTGGATACGGCCGTGAGCGCGTCTTCGATCCCGGTGATCCCCCGGACCGCGGCGACGAGCGCCTGCGCCACGGCGGCGTGGGACACGATGATGCCGCGCAGTTCACTCATAGTCTTCCTCGAGATACTGCCGCATGTCGCCCTTTTCGCGCATGCGCCGGATCAGGCGCTCGTTGAACGCGGTTGCGGAATCGACGCCGCTGTAACGCAGCAGATGATTCATCGCGACGACTTCGCAGATCACGGTGAGATTCTTTCCCGGATTCAGCGGCACCGTGACCAGCGGCACGGGCACGTCGAGCAGCTCCGTCACCTGCTGATCGAGCCCGGTGCGGTCGTACTCCCGCGTGTTGTCCCAGTCCTCGAGCTGCACGACTACCTCGATGCGCTTCTGCTGGCGCACGGAGCGGATGCCGAACAGGGCGTTGATGTCGATCAATCCCACACCGCGGATCTCCATGAAGTGCCTGGAAATCTCGTGCCCGCGTCCGATGAGCACATCATGCCCGCGCCGTGTGATGTGCACGACGTCGTCCGCGACGAGGCGGTGCCCCCGCTCGACGAGATCGAGCACGCACTCGCTCTTGCCGATCCCCGAGCGGCCGCGAAACAGCAGCCCGACCCCGAACACGTCGGCGAGCGAGCCGTGGACCGTGGTCCGCGGAGCGAAGGCGTCGTCGAGAAACGGCTTGAGCCGGCGGTAGAACTCGGCCGTCTTGAGCCGTGTGCGGATGACCGGAATGCCCTTCTCCCGGGCCAGCACCAGCAGCTCCTGGGGGGCCTCCTGGGCCTTCGTGATGATGACGCACGGCAGCGCGTAGGACAAAAACGTCTCGATCGAGATCCGGCGGGCCTTGGCGTCGAGCGCTGCCAGATAGGTGATCTCGGTTTCGCCCAGGATGTGGATCCGGTCGGTCCCGACAAAGCGCGCCGTGTACCCGGCGAGCACGAGGCCCGGGCTCGACGCCTCGGCGGTGCGGATGTCCCGCTCGAGGCCCACCTCGCCGGTCAGAATCTCGAGTTGCAGCGGATCGCCCTTGCGCGCGAGCAGGTCTGCGACCTTGAGCCGGGGCGGCGCCGCAGCCGGGGGAGTTCCGCTCACCGCGGACCGGACACCTTGGGTGCGGAGCGGCGCGCGTGCCGCGGCCGCGGGGATTCCTTTTCATCCAGGAGCTGCCGCTTCAGGCGCGCGATCGCCGCATCCAGCGACGACCGGTGATCGGCTTCCTGAGCCTTCGCGACGTAGCTGCGCGCGCGCGGCGCGTGCACCGCGATCTCGACGCCCGCCAGGCCGGCGTCTTCGGTGAAGGTGACCTGCGCGTTCTGCGGGCGGCGCACGAGCTTGCTCACTTTTTCCACCAGCTCGCGCGCATGCGCGCGCAAATCATCGTCGATCTCGGTATGACGCGCGGTGATCGTGATGCGCATGAATCAACTCTCACTTTCCTTGTTCCACGATGGTGCGTTCGAGATGCGCGAGGGTCGCGTGAGCCGCCGCGTCCCACGACAGTCCTTCGGCAAAGCTGCGGGCGGCGCGTCCGAGCCGCTCGACCAGCGCCGGATCACCCGCGAGCGAGAGCAGCCGATTGGCGAGCGCCGCAACGTCTCCATGCGGCACGAGATACCCGGTCACCCCAGCGCGGACCGACTCGCGCAACCCGTCGCTGTCCGAGGCGATCGCGGGAGTGCCACAGGCCGCCGCTTCGACGTTCGTGATGCCCCACCCTTCCTTGGGACTCGGGAACACGACTGCCCAGGCGCGCCGCAACAGGCGGCGCTTTTCTTCTTCAGACACAAACCCCGGAAACCGCACGGCGGGTCCAAGGCCGAGCTCGGCCGCGAGCCGTTCCAGCCTCGGCCGGTCATCACCCTGCCCGCACACGTCGAGCGTCATGTCGGCGCGTTGGCGCCGGGCGTCCGCGAGCGCGCGCAAGGCAAATTCCACTCCTTTATAACGCTTCAATCGGCCGACATACAAGAACGTGGGGTGTGTGGCGCGCGGCGTCGCAGCATCGGGCGCATAGTGGTCGGCATCGACCCCCGGATGAATGACGACAACCCGTTCGCTGCGGATGCCTCGGCGAACCAGATCGTCCCGCGTACTCTCGGAAATTGCGTGAAATCGCGCCTTCCGATACACCCACGGGATGGGCCGTTCCGCCGCCCAAACCGCAACCGCGATCGGCACGCTGGCCTCCGCGAAGGCGGTCGATCCAAAGAGGTGTGGCACGATGGCGACCAACGGCAGACTGGTGACGAGCGGCAGAAACAGCGGGATCTTGTTGATGTCCTCAACCACGACGTCGAACGGCCCGCCTCGGTCGCGCAGCGCGCGCCGCACGGCGCCGCGACCCCGGAGCGCAAAGCCGTGCCGCCCGCCGACCCGCTGGACCAGGATCCCGTCCACGACGGCCCGGGGCGCGGCGCCCGGCCAGCCGCTCGCGACCAGCTGGACCTCGTGACCCCAGCCGGCAATGCGGCCAAACAGCTCGTGAAGATGGATCTCGGCACCGCCGGCGTGCGGGTTTTCGCGGTCGTTCCAGTTGGAGAGGAGAATCCTCACAATGCGCCGGTCTCGCGCGCGACGGCATCGAGCACGCCGTTGATGAAGGCTGGTGCGCGCGCGCCCGCGAACCAGTGCGCGAGCTTCACCGCCTCGTCGATCACGACCCGCGCGGGCGTCGACGCTTCATCCAGCTCGGCCAGCGCCAGCCGCAGAATGTTGCGCTCGATCACACCGACGCGATCCAGACGCCAGTGTTCCG
>JBLNGH010000005.1:0-5796 GCA_050264575.1 Acidobacteriota bacterium
GAGGCATCTACGATCGCATTCCCGGCATCACGCCCTCCATCGTCGGCCAGATGCACGATTCGACGCGGGTTGCCGAAGCTGACGCGGGGCGTCGACTCACACCGAACGAAGTGTCCGACTACTTCTACCAGCTGGCGTGGCGGTGGATCGCCGGGCATCCAAGCGACGCGTCCGCGCTTTTCGTGCGCAAGCTGGCGCTCGTCATCAACTCCGCGAACGTTCCGCTCAACTACAGCTACGCGTATTACAGCCGCGACGAGAACACGCTGCTCCGGTTTCTCGCGATCGGACCGTGGCTGCTCGTGCCGGTCGGCGTGATCGGCCTGCTGCTGGCGGGCGCGCGCGTGCGACGCGACGGGTTCTGGATCTTCGCGTCGTTCGTGCCCGTCTACGCCGTCTCGATCGCGCTCTTCTTCGTGTCATCGCGCTATCGGATGCCGCTGCTCGTTCCCTTGTGTCCCCTGGCCGCGGCAACACTGATGTGGGTGAGCGATCGGATCCGGGAACGTGACGCGCGACGGCTCGCGCCAGTGGCGCTTGGCATCATCGCCGTTGGCGCGCTGGCACAATGGAATCTCAAGGTCGACGACGGACGAAGCGGCGAACGGACGCGAAAGGCCGTCTGGCTCATCGAGCAGGGCGACTACGAGAACGCGCGGCGGTACCTTGCCACAATCACGGCCGAGCCTGGCTATCCTCCGGCGCTGCGGTTCAAAGTCGGCGAGGCATTCGCGACGGCGGGAAAATACGACGACGCGATAGCACAGTACCGCGAGGCGCTTCGTTCGGACGAACACGACAGCACTGCCGCCCTCGCATTGGGGCAGGCGCTCGTGGTGGACAATCGCAGTCGCGAGGCGATCGCGCCGCTCGAGATGGCCTTCGGACACGGGTTCCGGCCCGAAGTCACGAGCGTGTGGCTGGTCAGAGCGCTGGTCCTCTCCGGCGAGACGAAGCGTGCGCACGACACGCTCGCAGCACTTTGGGACGACATCTTTGCCTCACGATACGAGACCGGCTATGAGCTCGGCGAGCTTGCGCTCGAAATCGGTGACGCCGTCCAGGCAAGACGTTTGCTGACGGCGGCGGTGCGGCTGAAACCGGATTCGGCCGGCGCGCAGGAGAAGCTCGGCGTGAGCAGCCTGCTGCTCGGCAAGCCGGCCGACGCCGTGGGCGCGCTCGAAACGGCCTGTCGTCTGGATCCTGTCAGTGCGAGCGCGCACCTGAACCTCGCGGTCGCCTACGCTCAACTGGGCCGGACGAGCGAGGCGAGAACGACGGCGGAGCGCGCGTTGCAGCTGGATCCTGCCGAACCGCGAACGCGAGCCTTGCTGAATAAGTTGTCGCGACGCTGACGCGAGCAGTTGTTCTTGGGCCCTTGGCTAGAGCCGTTCTCACTTCCTCGTAGAGCAAGACCGGCACGGATCGCCAGACCTTCGGCCTGAATTCGGCAACCTGCTCGCTACAGGAAAGTGAGAACGGCTCTAGCGACGCCGCGCGGCTTCGCGCTTGGCGAATTCGAGGCGATGATTGGGCGCCCGGCATTCGGAGAAGACCGGGAGGCCGGTGACACTTCGAAGCTGCACCCTGCCGTTGAACTCCGCGACGATCGCGCCGCCTTCGATCCTGCCGGTCGCGGTGCCGGAGAAACCCAGGTTGTGCTGGGGATCCAGCCGTTCGACGAACACAAAGTCCTCGTCGAGCGAGGAGTAACTGTCGATGATGTCGAAGTGGACGCTATTCCCATCACGTGTGCCGGTGAATCCGGCCCACCCCCAGGCCTCCATGTCCGCGCCGCTGAGCTCAACCTGGAGCTTGTCGGGTTCGTAGATCCTCGCGATGTACTGCCGCCGCATGACTTCGGCCGGCAGCGTGCAGGACGATGCGGCCGTGAACACCAACGTGTATGACCCGGCAATGCTGTCGGCGTCCGCAAGCCTGTTCAGTTCGATGGGGACGTCGACATCACCATTGACGGTGACCGATCTTTCCTCCGGGCTGTAGCCGGTCTTCTCGGCACGCACCACAACGTCGCCGCGCCCGGCCAGCCGGTAGGTGCCCGCCTCATCCGTTGTCGTGCGGATCACCGCGCCATCGGGCAGGGTGACGGAGACGGCCACATTCGCCACCCCGGCTCCTAACCCACTCCAGACCACCCCCCTCACGAGAAACATCCCCTCCGGCATGACCCGCGCGCTCGCTTTCGTCGATAGCCCGCCGGTCGACGGGTATGTGGCGATGATGTCCGTGGTGCCATAGCCGGTCGCAGTCAACTGACCGTCCGCCTGGAGGCTAACCACGTGCGAGTCGTACGACAGCCAGGACACCTGGGTGGTGACATCTCGCGTCGATCCATCGGAGAACGTGCCGGTTGCGGTCAACTGCAGAACCTGGCCGGGGTGCTCCAAGGGCCGCAGTCCACCGATGGCAAGCGTCTGCAGCGTCACACGCGTGCCCGAACCCGACCCGGTTACGCCCGACGGTGCGGTCGGGTTCTTGTCGCACGCGACCGCAGCGGCGAGAACGGCGGTCATGAGGATTGGAAGAACGGCGGCTGGTGTTCGGGTGCTGGTCACACGACACCTCCGTCACGCATCCTGCGCCCCCGCCTGACCAATGTGAATCGACGCAACCATGAATGGATCTTGAATGCGGCCTACCGTGCAACTATCGCTAACCAGACGGCTTCGGTGATTGATTGCGGTCAGAGGCGGGCGTATTCTGGTGGGTGCGCCGGCTCGAGGACTGCGGTGCAGAAGGTCCGCTTCGATCGGTTCGACGTCGACCTCGCGGCTGGCCAACTTTACACGCGAGGCCTGCGGGTCCGGCTGCGCGAACAGTCGTTCCAGGTGCTCGCGGCGCTCCTCGAGCAGCCCGGGGAGGTCGTGACGCGAGACGCGCTGCGCCGGCGTCTGTGGCCCCTCGACACGTTCGTCGACTTCGAGAACAGCCTCAACACCGCCGTCGCCAGACTTCGTGAAGCGCTTGGCGACTCAGCGGATCGTCCACGCTTCATCGAGACGCTGCCGAAGCACGGCTATCGATTTCTTCGCGCGGTCTCGCAGTACCCGCTGCTCGATCACCGGCCGGCCGTGTCCGCCAGACTGGTGGTTCTTCCCTTCGTCAATTTCAGCGGCGATGCCGCGCAGGAATACATCCCGGATGCCGTGACCGCCGAAGTGACGTCGTGCCTGGCATGTATGGCACCTGGACGACTGGCCGTCATTGCGCGCACGACGGCCATGCATTACCGGGGGAGCGATAAAGACGTCGCCAGGATCGCCCGGGAGCTCAACGTCGACTTCGTGCTCGAAGGGTGCGTGCGCTCGACGGACCTCCGGATCGCGGTCAACGCGCGGCTCATCCGCTGCGACGATCAGACACAGGTGCTGGCGCGGCAGTACGACGTCGAGCGCACCAAGCTGTTCGACGCCGAGCGGTCGCTCGCCCGGGAGGTGCTCGCGCAGCTCGGCATCAATCCGGATGACGGGCGGGTGTCCGGCAGCGCATCTTCGCCTCGAAAGAAGCCCACGGAGAACCTGCGCGCCTACGACGAGTACATCCAGGGACTGCATCACCTCGTCAAGCTGACGCCTCAGGCTTTGGCAACGGCCAAGGGTCATCTGGAGCGGGCCGTCGCGTTGGATCCGGAATTTGCGCTGGCCTACGACGGTCTGGCCGATCTGTACTGGCACCTTGGCTACTTCGGCTTCATGCCGCCACGCGACGCCTTTTCCACGGGCATCCTCCACGCGCTGCGCGCCCTCGAGATCGACAACACGCTGGCGGAAACGCACGCGCTCCTCGGGCAGTTCCACAAACAGCTGGACTTCAACTGGCCGGAGGTGGATCGGGAGATGGCCCGCGCGCTCGAGCTCAATCCCGCGTCGCCCATCGTCCGGATGCGATACGCGGCCCATGCGCTGATGCCGCACGGCCGTCTCGCGGAAGCGGTGGCCGAACTGGAGCGCGCGCTCGAGCTCGACCCCTTGTCGACCGGGCTGCGGAGCTGGCTCGCGGTCATGCTGCTGATGTGGCGCAAGTACGATCGAGCGTTTTGCGAAGCGATCCGGCTTCTCGAACTCGACTCGTCCGCCTATTGGGCTCATGCGGTCATCGGCGGCACCTATCGGGACCAGGGAAAGTTCGACGAGGCGATCGCGGCGCAGCTGAAAGCGACCGAAGTTTCCGGCGATTCCGCCGCGATGCTCGGCTGGCTCGGGCTCGTGCTGGGACTCGGCGGACGAACGGCGGAGGCGCGCGACCTTCTCCGACGACTCGAGGCGATGGCCACTCGCACGTTCGTCCCGCCGTCGAGCTTTGCATGGATCTACGTCGGCCTCGGCGAGACTGATCGAACCTTCGAATGGCTCGACCGGGCCATCGACGAACGGGACCAGTTCATGATGCCCATCAAGAGCTATGCGTTCCTCGATCCCCTTCGATCCGACCCGCGATTCGCCGGGCTTCTGCGGAAGATGAACCTCGGCGATCAGCCCGCAGGTACCGGCGTGGGATCCGTTTGAGCTGCTCTACCCCACCAGACGCCTGAACATCGCAAGGCCTGCGGTGTGAACAGCCAGAAGATCCCCACGAAGAACGCGGCGACGAGAACCAGCACCGCGACGAACAGCGCGAGATCGGCTGGACGCTTCGGCCTGACGCGCGAGTAGCCCCACACCGAAAACAGAACGAGCCCGCCCGTCGACAACGCGGCCGGCGCCGCGATGAACTGATCCCATCGGTCTACGTGCCCGGTCGTAACCAGCATCGCGACACGCTCGAACCCATTGCGGACGAACGTCGTCAGCGGCAGCGCCTCGAACGCGTGAAGGACGCGGATCGACGGATCCCAGTACGCGGCGATCGCGAGGACCACGATGAACATCGCTCCGCACGCGGCGGCAAGCTTGTCCACTGCTGTGCTGCCCGCAGCAGGCGACGTCACAAGTTGTGTAACGCTCCCGCGAAAAGGATGGTCAACAACATGGGCCTTGGGCCTGTCGCCTTGGGCCTTCCTTCGGCCTTCGGCCATCGGCCTTTGGCCTGCCATCGAAAGCACTACGGTGTAAGATGCGCCCACCTGATCATTTCCACCGCACTGCCGGAGGGCGGAGGAGGTTTCGCATGTCTCGAAGAATCGCGCTCGTCGCGTGTCTGACCCTGGTACTCGCCTGGAGCATGGGCGCCCTGTCGGCTGTCGCGCCCGACCAGCAGCAGAGCGGCGCGAGCGGCACCATCGCCGCGCCACCGAAAACCGGCGCGCAGGAAGGGCCCATCAAGCTCGCGCGCCATCCCGACTATCACGCGGGCAAAGTCGCCTTCAGCTACATGGGCGACATCTGGACCGCGAACGAAGACGGATCCGGCGTGATTCGCATCACCGACAACACCGCGCGCGAGGTGTATCCGCGTTTCTCACCTGATGGACGATGGATTGCGTTCTCGTCGAATCGCTACGGCGGCTACGACGTGTTCGTCGTCCCCGTGAACGGCGGCATCCCGCGGCGGCTCACCTTCTACTCCGGCGGCGACGACGTCATCGGCTGGACGCGCGATTCGCAGAAAGTGCTCATCCGATCCGCGCGCGGCGACGGCGCGTTCCCGAACGTCGCGACGCTGTACGAAGTTCCCGTCGGCGGCGGACAGGAGCAGCCGCTGCCGGTCGACTGGGGGTTCTACGGCGACTTTTCACCTGACGGCAAACAGCTCGTCTTCAATCGACACTCCGGGACGTGGTCGCGCAAGCACTATCGCGGCAGCTACGCAGCGGACTTGTGGATCGCCGACCTCGGC
>JBLNGH010000006.1:0-2870 GCA_050264575.1 Acidobacteriota bacterium
GCCGATCCTTCCGCCGTTGTGCCGGAGATCGCGCCCGTCGCCGCCAATCCGACGACGAGTGGGCTCGAGGCGGTACAGGAACAGCCCACGCGTTGGGACTCCGTGTATGGCAACCTCGCCCGGACGCTCGCAGCGGCCGGGCGGCCTGAGTTCATCGCCGTCCGTTACACGGGGCTGGATGCGATCGGCCACATCTACCTCCGGTATGCGACTCCCCGCGCGTTCGGCGATGTGTCGGACGCGGACGTGAACGCGTACGGCGCCGTGCTCGACCGGTACTACTCGTTTCTCGATGCGGAAATCGGCCGCGAGCTCGACGGACTCGGTCCCGACGACCTGCTGCTCGTCGTCTCCGGTTTCGGCATGGAGCCGATGAGCGTGCCGAAGCGCGTCCTGGCCTGGGCGCTCGGCGACGCGAGGATCAGCGGCACGCACGAGCGGGCGCCCGACGGATTCCTCCTCGCGTACGGCGCCCGCGTGCGCTCGGGCAAGCTGCCACGCGGCGCCGTCGTGGACGTCGCGCCGACGATCCTCTATTACCTCGGTCTTCCGGTCAGCCGCGAGATGGACGGCTACGCGCGGACCGATCTATTCGTGAAGGAGTTCACCGACAACCGTCCGATTGTGTTTATTGCGTCGTACGATAGGTAGGAGATAGCAGACAGCGGAGGGACGGAGATAAAGGAGAAGACCGTAAACCCACAGGAGACTCAGAGACTCCGAGGACGCACAGAGAAAGGCCTTGTAACTCGGTTCCCAAGTTCAGAGACTCTGGAGTCGGCTTCCGACGGCGGCACCGCCGACCAGTTGACGAACCGTTTCAGCCCTGCTTTGAGCACCGGCGAATTGAAGTTGACGAGCAGGCCGGCACAATCGAAATGCATGTCGCCGTACACAAGCGGAGCAGCGCGTTCTTCGTCAACTTCATAGCCTGCCTGTCTCAGCTCGTACGCGACGCAACGACGGCAGACCGATTCGAGAAGACCCGGGCCGAGGATTCGGTGCACTCGGATTAGAATTCCAATGATCGCGTGTGTGAGGTCGTTCAGCTCGCCGGGAATCTCCATGGCACACGCGCACTGCAAGAATTCGACCGAATCGATCACAAGGAATTTCACGAACTCGTTCCTCTACGATTCAAGAATCTCACCCTTCCGGCAGCCCGTGGCTGGAAGAATCTGCATGCTCCGCTTCTTCTTGTCTCCGGGTCTGACCCAAGAATCCCTCTGTGCGTTCTCTGAGGCTCTGAGCCTCCTGTAGGTTTACGGTCTTGGCAAGTTCGGCCATGCTGGCGTGATACACTAAGCGTCGCTCTTTAACCGCGGTCCAGTGAGGCCGCGAAGAGGTTTGACGTGACCGCTGCACTTCACCTCCTGTTCCGGGCGACCCGCGCGGGCTCGCTCATCCCGGTTTCACCATGCCTGTTGTGATGGACGCCGAGCGCGTCGACCGCACGCTCATGCGTATCGCCCACGAGATTGTCGAGCGCACGCGGGAGTTCGACGAGCTGGCCCTGGTCGGCATTCGCGCCCGCGGCGTGCCGCTCGCCCGCCGGCTTGCACGGAACATCGCGTCGATCGCCGGCCACGAAATCCCCACCGGCGTGCTCGACATCACGCTCTATCGTGATGACCTGATGCGGCACCCCGTCGGCCCGCAACCCGTCGTGCGGAAGACCGAGATCCCGTTTTCCATCGATGACCGACGCATCCTGCTCGTGGACGACGTGCTGTATACGGGCCGCACCGTTCGGGCCGCGCTGGACGCCTTGATCGATTTCGGCCGCCCTCGGAGCATCCAGCTCGTCGTGCTCGTCGACCGCGGCCACCGTGAGTTGCCGATCAAGGCTGACTACGTCGGCAAGAACCTTCCGACTTCGGCGCGCGAGAGCGTGCAGGTGCGACTCGCCGAGATCGACGGGCGCGATGAGGTGACCATCGAAGAGGAGGTGGCGGTGTGACGGCCGAGGCGACGGTTCCGGCGAACACGGCCTCCCTCCGGGGCCGGCACCTGCTGGGAATTGCGGACCTCACCAGCGAAGAGATCGTGCTCGTCCTCGATACCGCCGAGGCGATGAAGGAAATCGCCTCGCGGCCAATCAAGAAGGTGCCGACGCTGCGCGGCCGCACCGTCGTGAACCTGTTCTTCGAGCCAAGCACCCGCACGAGGACGTCATTCGAGGTCGCCGAGAAGCGGCTGAGCGCAGACACGCTCAGCATTGCTACGGCGGTTTCGAGCGTGGTCAAAGGAGAAACGCTCGTCGACACCGTCCGCAACCTCGAAGCCATGTCGCCCGACATCATCGTGATGCGGCATTCCTCGTCCGGGGCGTGTCATCTCCTGGCGAAGATCTGCCGGTCACGCGTGGTGAACGCCGGCGACGGGCTCCACGAGCATCCGACGCAGGCCCTGCTCGACGCATTCACCATTCGGGAACGGAAAGGGCGCATCGCAGGCCTGAAAGTCGCGATCGTCGGAGACCTGTTCCACAGCCGGGTGTTTCGGTCGAACGCGCTGCTGCTGAACAAGCTCGGGGCGCACGTGCACGTCTGCGCTCCCGCGACGCTGATGCCTCCCGCCGTCGAGCAATTCGGCGTGCAGGCCACCACGAAGATCGGAGAGGCCCTCGAGGGGGCCGACGTTGTGATGATGCTGCGCATCCAGCAGGAGCGCATGCACGGGCACTTCTTTCCGAACACGCGCGAGTACTTCGAGGAATTCGGCCTGACGAAGGCCCGGCTGCGTCACGCGAAACCGGATGCGATTGTGATGCATCCCGGCCCGATGAACCGCGGCGTGGAGATCGACAGCCAGGTGGCCGACGGGCCGGGCTCCGTCATCCTCGAGCAGGTGGCCAACGGCGTGTCGGT
>JBLNGH010000007.1:0-4363 GCA_050264575.1 Acidobacteriota bacterium
GCCGCTGGAGGCGGCGCGATCGACCTGCGAGGCGCTCGCTGTCCGGTTCAATTTCGGCGACGTAGTGGTCGGGACGGATCGCCACCGGGCAAAGCGGCCGCGGGTGTGCGTCGGTGGCTCCCTGGTGATACATCGCGATGTTGAAGAATCCGGCGGTGCTGAACGTCTCGCACGCCGGTTCGACCTCTTCCAGATGGCGGCGGAACGATTCCTCCCGCTCGTCGATGCAGAAGACCGCCTGGAATGCAGCCGGCGCCGGAAGGTGCCGCGGCGTGTGGCCCGCCAGCGCGTCGTAGAGGCGATTTCGAATCGTCCGCTCGAAGGCCTGATGGAGGATCCGGCGCTGGGCTGCATGCAGCTCGCGCAGCTCCGATTCGAGCGAGGCCACGTCCGCGGCGGTCCACCGATCGATGATGGCCGCGTCGAAGCCGCGTAGCTGCGCCAGATGAAAGAGCGGCCACGCGCGCTCGATGGCCGTCGCCGCCGGCGGCCGTGGCAATCGATCCCGCAACGAGCGCCGCAGGTCCGACAGCGGCCCATCGACGCCCAGCTCACGCGCGGCTTCGTCGAGGGCGGCGCGCTCGAACAGCAGGCGGACCGCGACGTACCCGCGAAGGGTCACGGCGATGTCGCGTGCCGGTACGCGGTCGGGCCGTTCTTCGATCTGCCGGACGATGCCGGCCCATCCTCGCAGCGCGAGCAGCTCGGCGCTCAAGTAATCGGTGATTTCTTCTCCGGCGACTCCCAGCTCAGCCAATGAGTTCGCAATCGAATCGAGCGCGGTGCGCTCCGAGTCGCGGTCGTCGGCCACAAGGCGCGGAAGCGTTCGGGCCCAGCGGCCGCACAGCGCAGACAGCCGCGTGCTGTAGAGCTCGAGGAAGCAGCCGTGAATGCCGAGGCGTTTCCGAGGCATGGCCCAATGGGTGAGGCCCTGATCGAGATAGCCGGCGAGGAAGCGAATGAGCGGAGGATGGATCCAGGCGTCGGTGTCGATGCCGTGGATGGCCAGCAGCCAGTCGCGGTGACGGACCGGCTCGGGGATGTCAGGCGGCGGCGCCGCACCTGCGCGGCGAATCGTTTCGACGCAGGCGCGCCAGAGCCGCTGCACGGCGCGCCGCTCTTCGTCGGCGCGATCGTCCACCTCCTGCAGCGCGGCCCACGCCGACCGCGCGTCGGCCGGGACGTCGGTCCGGAACCGCGTCAGCGCGGGCGTTTCCTCCAGCATCCAGGCGAGCTCCCGGCCGGTTGCCGCCGGGATGCCGTGTAACACGGCCGCGCGCCACAGATCGTGTCGGGATCCGGCGCCGGCGATGTCGGCTGCGCCCGCATCGCCGAGCCGTTCGACGAGTACGGCCTCGACGTCGCGAACGCGGATGCGGCCCGAGGCGAGCTTCTGCCGGTACCGCGATTCGGACAGAAACGGCTCGCGCCCAAGCCGGCTCGCGGCCTGCTCGACCGCATCCTCGAACGGGAGGTCTTCGAAGGCGTGGAGCGTGTTGTGGTGGATGAAGATGCTGATGGGCCCTTGCGCCGGCAGCAGGTGCGCCAGCTCGTCGAGGATCGCCGCGACGGGATGGGCGGGCGCGCGGGCCTCGGCCGGGCGGGCGTGGGGCGACATCACAAAATAGCAATATTAATATATTATCTTTTATTAATGCCACAGCGGTCCGGGCGCCTCCCACGGGAACCGATCGCCGGCGAGCTGCAGGCGTTCAAGGCCCGGTTCTTCCGGGCCCTGGCGCATCCCACCAGAATCCGTCTGCTCGAAATCCTCGTGCGCGGCGGCCGCACCGTGCAGGAGCTGCAGGACGCGCTCACGCTCGACCAGCCGATCGTCTCGCAGCAACTCGCCGTGCTCCGCAACCAGGGCATCGTCTCGCCGCGGAAGGAAGGACTCGCCGTGCGGTACACCGTGCGCGATCCGCTCGTCGGCGAGCTGCTCGACGTCGCTCGCCGGATTTTCAACAATCAGCTCGCTGGAACGCGCGGGCTGCTTCGTGAACTGCGACGGGAAGGCCGGCGGGCCTGACCGGCCAACCAGACCGCTCGATCGCGCGTTGACGCGGAGGTAATGTAGTCACATCCTTCGGGCGGGTCATCGACGGGCGGGGGCAATGAGCGCCATCGCAACAGTCCTTCGCGATCTCATTTACGGCGTGCGTCTGTTCCGGCGTCAGGCGGGGTCGACGCTGCTGGCAGTGCTCACGCTGTCACTCGGTGTCGGCGCGAATGCCGTCATCTACTCGCTGCTCCACGCGGTACTCCTTCGCCCGCTGCCGTTTCCGGACGCGCAGCGGCTCGTCGCCGTCGTCGACAACTTCCGCGTTGACGGCCAGTTGAACGTGCCGCCTTCGGTGCCCGAGGTGCTGGATCTGCGGGCCGCGAGCCAGCAGCTCACCGGGATTTCCTTTTATGACATCCGCGATGTCCAGACGAGTGGCGGAAGCGAACCGGCCCGCGCGGTGTCGGCGCGCGTCGATTCGGCGTTTCTCGCCACGCTCGGCGTGCAGCCGGCGCTCGGGCGGTTGTTCGTCGCCGACGATCACACGCCCGGCCGGGACCAGGTGGTGATTCTCTCCGACGGTTTCTGGCGGAGGAACCTGAATGCCGATTCCGCCGCCGTCGGCCGCCACATCGTCGTCAATGACATGCCGTACGAAATCGTCGGCGTGCTGCCAGCCGGCTTTGCCTTCGATTACTTTTCCGCCGAGCCGATCGAGTTGTACGTGCCGTTCCCCGGAGACGTCTCGTACCGCTCGCGCACCGGCGAATTCGCCAACGTCCGGCGGGTCACTGCGATCGCGCGGCTCAAACCGGACGTGACGATGGCGCAGGCGGCGGCGGAGGTCGAGACCGTATCGCAGCGTCTCCTTGCCGATCATCCGCAGCTCTATCGTCGCGGGTCCGACGGCGTGGATCGCGGCTTTGTCATGACGGTTGCCCCGCTGCGCGAGATCGCTGCCGGGAGCGGTCGGTCCGTGGTGCTGCTGTTGTTCGGCGCCGTCGGGCTCCTGCTGATGATTGCGTGTGTGAACACGGCGCAGTTCCTGCTCGCACGGGCCGTCGAGCGGCAGCAGGAGGTGTCCGTTCGGCTGGCGCTCGGTGCGAGCCGCGGGCGATTGCTTCGTCAGTTCCTGACCGAGGCGTCGTTGCTTGCAATCGTCGCCACGGCGTTTGGCTTGCTCCAGGCCGTGTTCCTGATCGATCTCGTCCGGGTGATGTTGTCGTCCCGCTCGCCGCTGGTCGCGGGCGTGACGATGAACACCGCGGTGATTGCGTTCACGGTAACGGTGGCGATCGTCGTCACGCTTGCCTGTGGACTCTTTCCCGCAATGCACGTCGCCCGTCGCGCCTCGGTCAACCAGTTCGCGCGAACCACCGGTGGCGTTCGGTCGCGGACGCGTCACGCGCTCGTCGCCTTGGAAGTCGCGATTTCCGTGCTGCTGCTCGTCTGTGCCGGTCTCCTCGTCGAGAACCTCCGTCAGCTCGACAGCGCGCCGCGCGGGTATTCGAGCGACGACGTCACCTTCATGCGTATGCGCGCGGCAGGCCCGAACGTTCACACCGGCGTTACGTACCGACGATATCTCGAGCAGATTGCCGCGATTCCGGGCGTCGAGCGCGCCGCCGTTGCCGACGGGCCGCTTCCAGGAACTGCCAGCTCCGAGTTCTCGATCATCGGTCGCGCCGACGATGCCGCGACGCTCTCGCGGCAGCGGGCGAGCTGGCGCATCATCAGTCCGAATTACTTCGACGTGCTGCGGATTCCAATCGTGGCCGGCCGCGCGTTTACCGACAGCGACACGCTGGACCGTCAGCGCGTGGCCATTGTCAACGAAGAGATGGTCCGTCGCTACTGGCCGGGCCAGGATCCGATCGGACAGCAGATCCGGTCGGGCAACGGACCGCGTTCGGCCGTCACGACGATCGTCGGCGTCATCGGCAATGTGCGGCCCGTGTCGCTGCGTGAAGTGGCGCCGCAGATCTACGTGCCGTACCTGCAGCAGAGCGAACCGAACATCACGCTGCTCATTCGGTCCAGCCGGGGATTCACGGTGTCGCCCGACTCGGTGAAGCGGGCGATCTGGTCGGTCGTGCCGGAGCAGCCGCTGTTCGACATCCGGCCGATGGCGGAGGCGGCGGAGCGATCGATGGCCGAACCCCGCCTGATCACCCGACTGCTCGGCGCCCTGGCGGTCCTGGCATTGCTGATGTCGACGCTCGGCGTCTACACGGTCGTGAGCTACCTGACCGCGCGCCGCACGAAGGAGGTCGCGCTCCGTCGAGCGATCGGTGCCGATTCTTTCGACGTACTGCAACTGCTCGCGATCCCGACGCTCGGGTGGACAATCGGCGGCCTGGC
>JBLNGH010000008.1:0-2976 GCA_050264575.1 Acidobacteriota bacterium
GTTCTATCTCGCCGTCGCCGACGTCGGCGCCGCATACCTCGACGCGCTCTCGGCCGCCGGCTACCGGACGCCCGACGTCCGTACGCTCGTCCGCGCCGCGCAGCACGGCGTCGACCTCTCGTACCTGCGCGACATGAGCGCGCTGGGGTATCGTTTCGGCGGGATCGACGAATTGATCCGCCTGCGCGATCACGGCGTGGATCCGGAATACGTCCGCGGCATGGCGGCGAACGGTCTCCCGAAGCTCTCGGCCGACGATCTCGTGCGCGCGCGCGATCACGGCGTGGATCCCGAATACGTGCGCGGCCTCGCGTCGCTCGGATACCGCAACCTGGGATTGGACGAACTCGTGAAGGCCCGCGATCACGGCGTCGATCCCGCATACGTCCGCGGAATGCAGGCGCTCGGACACAACCAGACGCTCGATCAACACATCCGGGCGCGCGATCACGGCGTCGATCCTGAATACGTCCGCGGCATGCAGGCACTCGGCTACACTGGGCTCTCGCTCGACGCGCTCGTCGGCGCCCGCGACCACGGCGTCGACCCGGAGTACACGCGCGCGATGGCGGATCTCGGTTACAAGGGCGTGCCGCTCGACTCGCTGATCCGCATGCGCGACCACGGCGTCGATCCCGCGTACGTGCGCCGCCTCCAGCAGCGCGGCGTGTCGAACCTGAGCGTCGACGAACTCATCCGCCGGCGCGACCGCGGCGACGATCGATAACGGCGAGTCGCCGGACCTCGCGACAAGAGCGTGAGCGCGATCACTTACGGGTGATCCGGGTCGTGACTCGAAAGCGACATCTTTGTCCGTGTGTAGATATCGACCGACCACACGAACGTTCGCGAGCGATGTGTTCGCACAAGCCCTTCCTGGGTGACGCACGCTTCCATCGCCGCGGGTGCATGCATGAACGTGCGAAATGGATTGCCGAATAGCCGGCGACCAACGTTCTCGAGCGCCAGCCAGGAGCGGATGTACCAACGGTCACGCGGATACGAGAAGGCAAACACTCGACGGGCATGCTTCACTGCCGCGCGCAGCAGCGACGCGTGATCGGGGTAGCAGCAGACGACCCGATGCATAGTGACGACATCGGCAGCCTCGATGCCTTCCGCGAGGGGGGCGAAGTCTCCGACCACGCATCGCAGGCGATCGGCCACCTTCCGCGACTCCGCTTCGCGGCCGGCAGCGTCGAGATAGGCCCGGGACGCATCGACGAGCGTGGCTGTCCGAGCACCGTTCGCCAGGAGTTCAAAATCGAGGACGCCGACACCGGCACCGATGTCGAGCAACGAGACTCCGCTGTTGACGTGGTCGCGGAGTGCATTCAGGAGCAGGCGCGAGGCCGCGTCGGGGCCTTTTCGCCGGTAGCGTTCCAGGTCACGCGCAGCGATAGCCGGTCCGAACTGGCGTTCGGCTTCGGCATACCGCGCACATCCCGAACAGCAGGCCATGAATCGATCAGGCGGTCAGTCGAACCGCCGCCAGGTTGACGCCCATCACTCCGTATCGCCGCGCGGTGCGCTCCTTTGAGGTGCCAGCAAAACAATCGAACCGCCCGGTGATCGCGACGTCACCGAATCCAGCGGACCTGAACGCGTCGATGAGCTCTGCTTCCAGCAGGGCACCGGCAATTCAACCGGTCCAGAGATCGATGTCCCGGAGCGCGCTGTCAGACAGGAGCTCACCAATGATGATGTCGGCGACCTGCACGCGACCGCCGGGCTTGAGCACACGGGCGATCTCGGCGATTGCACCTTCTTTGTCCGGGACGAGATTCAGGACGCCGTTGGAGATGACAACGTCAACGCTTCGATCGTCGACGGGCAAGCGCGTCGCGTCTCCGTCCCTCACCTCCACATGCGCGAGCCCGGACATCGCGGCGCCTTGCGACGCCCGGCGGCGCATCGCCTCGGTCATGTCGACGCCAATCGCTCGGCCGCTCGGTCCGGTCCGTTGCGCCGCGAGCAGCAGATCCATCCCGGCGCCGCAGCCGATGTCGACAACCGTTGCCCCGACCGGGATGCGGCCAATCGCATGTGGGTTCCCGACGCCTGCAAAAGACGACGTCACCTCGGATGGCAGGGCGGCGAGCTCGACCGCGTCATATCCGAGCATCGTCGCGGCGTACTGCGGGCCGCGATGAAAATGGAATTCGCCGGCCGGCGACGCCGCCACGCGCGAGTACACGGATTGTACTTCCGCGCGGAGACTCGCGACGTCGAAATCTATTGGACAGGTTAGGGCCACAGGACCTCCCGTTCTTTGCTCGACCGACATCCGATCAGTGGCGAACGACGACCCCTTCACGGATTGCCTGCAGATTCCCAGCACGGATTTGATCGGCGTTCTCCGGACGCGCGGGAATGTCGGCGAGCATCAACTGAACGAACGCATTCCGCTCCGCCGTCGCAAACGCCCGGTTGAATCGCCGCTCAAACCCAATCGTGGATGCCGGCTTCCCGCTGAGGCGCCGGCCGCAGACCGAACCGGCAAACGCGCCGGGCCAGACCTCCACGTGATCCGGCAACGTACGGAGTCTGGCGGCGCTCTCGAAGAGCGCGTCGGCGCCAGTCTCGGCGCTCGTCGCGAGCTCCGTCCGGCCCATGTCGCCAACCATCAGGGTATGTCCAGTCAGGACAAACCACGGTTCGGGACCTCGCGTGCGATCGCTGACGAGCAGCGACACGTGCTCCGGCGTGTGACCAGGCGTGTGAAGGACGTGGATGCTGACATTGCCGACCGTCACCTCCTGCCCGTCCTTCAGCCGAGCATCTTCGGGTCCCTCAGCTGACTCGTGCACGAGATAGCTCGCACCGGCGGCCTCCGCGAGCGCGCGGCCGCCAGAACGATGATCCGCATGGACGTGGGTATCAATCACATGCATGATGCGCATCCCTGTCTCGCGGCTCGCGCCGAGATATCCCCGGATGTCCTGGATCGGATCGACGACGACGCACTGGCTCTGG
>JBLNGH010000009.1:0-8743 GCA_050264575.1 Acidobacteriota bacterium
CGCCAGCCTCAGGCGCCCTTGCGCAGACGATCGTTCCACTCGACGGCGGGTGCCTCCGCGGAGCCCGGCTCGCGCCAGAGCGTATCCGCGAAAATCCGGACCGATCCGCCGGCCGTGCGCACGTACTCGACCTTTCCGCCCGCAAGCCAGTTGTAGATCGTCCGCCGGCTCACCCCGACGAGCTCGCATGCACGGGGGATCGACACGGTCTTTCTGTCAGTCATCATCGCCGGAACTATCGGTTTTGGAGGGAAAAGCGTTAGGGGTCTGACAATTTTCGACGGTGGACCTTTCGGGCGTCCGCATTTGTGTCAAAATACCGCCACCATCGAGATGGCGGAGACTCCTCAGCAACACCTCCTGCTGGTCGACGATGAGGGCGGCTTTCGAGAGGTCATGGCGGAACGTCTCGCCGACCACGGCTTCCGGGTCGAGCAGGCCGCGACCGGCGAAGAAGCCCTCAACCGGCTGAACGACTTCGCATTCGACATCCTGGTCACGGACCTTCGGCTTCCCGGCGTCGACGGCCGCCGAATTCTTGACGAGGCCTTCGCCCGTTACCCCGAAATCATCGCCATCGTCATCACCGGCTTCGGCACGGTGCGCGAGGCCGTCGAGGTCACCCGCCTCGGCGTCGAGGGGTTCATCACGAAGCCGTTTCAATTCGAAGAGCTGCTTCATGAGCTGAACGCCGCGATCGAAAAGCGCCGGCTCAGAGCGGAAAACGCCTACCTCCGCGCGCAGCTGCACGATCGATTCCGCCTGGACGGCATCATCGGACGGACGCCGGTGATGCTCGAGCTGTTCGAGCTCCTGAAAACGGTCGCCGCGACGGCAAGCACCGTACTCGTCACAGGGGAAACAGGAACCGGCAAGGAACTGGCCGCGCGGGCGATTCATGACGCCAGCGCACGGCGCAATCAGCGCTTCGTCGCGATCAACTGCAGCGCCATTCCGGAAACCCTGCTCGAAGGCGAGCTGTTCGGCCACGTCCGTGGGGCGTTCACCGGCGCGGTGAGCAACCGGCAGGGACGCATCGAGCAGGCGCATCGCGGCACGCTGTTCCTCGACGAGGTGGGCACGATGAGCGCGGCCCTGCAGTCGAAGCTGCTGCGGGTCATTCAAGCGCGGGAATTCGAGCGGGTCGGGGATTCGCAGACCATCAAGGTGGATGTGCGGGTCATCGCGGCGACGAACTCCGACCTGAGGAAGATGGTCGATCAGGGGGCGTTCCGCGAGGACCTGTACTATCGCCTGAACGTCATTCCGGTCCGGGTGCCGGCGCTCCGCGAGCGGCGTCCGGACATTCCGATCCTCGCGCAGCATTTTCTCGACGATCTGGCGAAATCGGCGCTGCCGCCACGTCCCCGGGTGACGCTCGGCCAGGATGCCCAGCAGGCGCTGATGGCGTACGGCTGGCCGGGCAATGTCCGACAGCTCGAAAACGTCATGGAACGGACGTTCGCGCTGTCGCCGGGCAAGGCACAAATCAACGGCGCGGACCTGCCCGATGAAATTCGTCAAGCACGCGCACCGGTTCAGACCGCCGATTTCGTGTTTCCGGATGTCGGGATCCAGATGGATCGCCTCGTCTCCGACTTCGAGCACAACCTGATTCGGCGCGCGCTCGAACGGACGGGCGGGAACAAGCGTCAGGCGGCGGAGCTTCTGAACGTCAAGCGGACCACCCTCATCGAGAAACTGAAGCGCCTCGAGCGCAATTAGACGCAATGCCTGCGCCTCACGCCTTCTGGGTGATCGTCGATGGCGCGACGCCGACGGCGTTCAGGGCCAAACAGCGCGAGACGCTGATCCCGACGCTCAAACAACTTCAGCGCACGCAGCCGAACGTCTCCCTGCGGTGGTTCGATCGGGGACGCTTGTGGGACTCGCCGCTCGCCGCGCGCGATGCCCTGCGCGCGAGGCGCCTGGCGCGGCCCGAGCGACGGCCGGAGTGGCGGCCGGGCGGGAATCACGTCGATCCGAGAGAGCGTTTCAAGCTGACACGGGATCAGAAGCGGGCGAGATTCAAGAAGCGCAGGGCCTGGGGAGCTGGAAAGCCGGAAAACTCGATAGCTGGGAAGCCTGAGAGCTGGAAGGCTGGAAAGCCGGAAAGCTCGAAAGCTGAAAAGCCTGAGAGCTGGAAAGCTCGAAAGTTCGGAGGGCAGAGAGCCGGAAAGCCCGGGGGCGGTTGGAAAGCTCGGAGATTCGATAGTCGCAAGCCCCGGGGACCGAAACGCGGTCCATGATCGCGCACATCGTTCTTTTCAATCCGAAGCCGACAACTTCGCACGAAGTTCTTCTGTCATGCGCCCAACTCCTGGAGCGCCTGGCGCGCGAAGTGCCTGGTGTAGTTCGAGCTTCAGCGGGCAGATCAATAGCTCTCGACCCAGGATATCCCAGAAGTTTTGGTGAAAAGACCTATCAAAATGTCTGCGTCGTTGAATTCGAGAACCAGACGAGCTTGCTTGCGTACCTGAACCACCCTCTTCATCGAGAACTCGGGCGGTTGTTCTGGGAGATGTGTGACTCTGCCGTTGTTTCCGAGAGCGAGATGGCAGACGCGAAGACGGAATCGCTTGCGAGATTCTTGGTCTAAAGACCTACGCCGGCTGGTGCGCGCTCAGCAAGGAAGAAATCCTCAATCAGCCCACGCAGCTCCGGGATTGACTGCGCCGAGTTGATGGAGACGCGGAGATGCGAGCCGCCGTCGAGCCCTTTCGTGTACCACGAGCCGAGCGCGCGAACCTTGTTGATAACCCAGCGCTCGCGGCCGCGGGCCTGCGGCGCTTCCGCGCCAGTCTGGCCTGGCGCGGTATGGCGGAAGCCGGCATCCTCATCGACGCGTTCCCGAAGGAGCAGATCGATGTAGTCGAGCAGGAACCTGCCTCGTTCCGCCGGCGAGATCGCTGCGGGCGTACGGCCGGAGAGAGCATCTGCCGCCTGAGTGAAAATCCAGGGATTTCGCAGCGCACCTCGGCCCACCAGCACGCCGCTTGCGCCCGAGTCGCGCAGCCGTCCGACGATCTGATCCGGCTCGACGCAGTCGCCTGAACCAAACACCGGAATCTGGAGCGACCGGGCGACGCGGCCGATCAGGTTCCAGTCCGACTCGCCGGTGTAGGACTGCGCAGCAGTCCGGCCGTGCACGGCGACCGCCGCGGCGCCGGCGTCCTCGACCATGCGCGCGAGATCCGGCGCGTTGATCGATTGGTCGTTCCACCCGGCTCGCATCTTCACGGTCACGGGAATCCGCACCGCGCCGGCCATCGCGCGAACGACCTCGGCGGCGTGCGCGGGCTCACGCATGAGACTGCACCCCGCATTGTGCTTGGCGATTTTCGGCACGGGGCAGCCCATATTGACGTCGACGATGTCGGCGCCCATCCCTTCGACGATTTGCGCGGCGTCGGCCATCACTTTGGGATCGCCGCCGAAGATCTGAATCGACACCGGCCGTTCCTCTTCGGTGTACTCCGCATACTCGAGCGTGCGATCGATCCCGCGCACGAGCCCTTCGGAGCTGACCATTTCGGTGACGACCAGCCCGCATCCGCCCATCCCCTTGACGAGACGACGGAAGGCGGTGTCGGTCATGCCGGCCATGGGCGCCAGCGCGACCGGATGGTCGAGCGTGAGGGAAGCGATTTTCACGACTGCGGGTCCGGGTGTCCCGCCTTGTCGCGCGCCGCGAGCGCTTTCTCGTACATCTGTTTGTAGCTGTCGTCCTTCCACTCGATCAGGGCCTGCGCTCGCAGTTTCTCGATGTATTTCTTCTGCTCCCCGCCCAGCCGCTCCTGATAAATCTTCTGCCCAATCGTTTCGCGCACCTGCTCGAACGGCTCGAGCTCCGCCTGCGCCCGCGCGTCGAGCTTGAAAACCCTGTAGCCGGTCGGGAATCGAAGCGGCTCGGACATCTCGCCCGGCTTCAGCTTCGTCAACGCATCCCGCACGTTCGACACCATCTCGTCGACGACGACGGTCCCGACTTTCCCGCCGTTGGCCTTCGACCCGGCCTCCGAGACTTCCGCCACGACCTTGGCAAAATCTTCTCCCGCCAGGACGCGCTCTCGCGCTTTCGTGATCTTCTCTTTCGCGGCTTCGTCGGCCCCCACATTGAACGTCGGTTGTCCGTTCGAATCGGTCTGCGACGGCACGCTCACGAAGATCTCGCTCAGCGCCAGCGTCGCCGGCTTCATGAATTCCTCGGGATGCTTCTGGTAGTACTGTCGCGCCTCTTCCTCGGTAAGGCGCATGTTGCTCATGATGTCGCTTTGCTGAACGCCCTGCATGATCCAGGTGCGCTCGAAGTTCTGCCGCAGCTCTTCGAGCGTGAGCCCGGCCTGCTCCATCGCCTTCTTCAACCCGTCGTCGTTGAGGTTGTTCTGTTTCTTGACGTTCTCGAGCGCGGTCTTGAAGTTCTGGTCGGTGAACTTGATTCCCAGCTCGCGCCCGCGCTGCACCATCAGCAGCTCGTCGACCACGTCGAGCAGAATCTGCGGTGTGAGCGCGGTGATCTTCGCCGCGAGCCGCGCGTCATCCTGGAGCGCCTTCGGATCCTTGACCTCCTGATTGTCGGCGCGAAGCGCATCGGCCTGCCGCTGCACCAGCTCGGTCTGCGTGAAGATCTCGCCGTTCACCTTCACGATGATGCGTTGGATGATGTTGCTGGGAACGGGCGCCCTGGCCAGGGGATTCTGGGCCGGTGGCGCAGCGGGCGCTGGAGGCGGCGTCTGTGTCTGAGTCGGCGGAGTGCTCTGCGCGACAACGCGCGAGGCGCTGGACAAGGCGATCAGAGCCAACAGACAGGTAACCAGCTTTCTCATGAACTCTCCCCGGCCGCACGGCCGGAACTGACCCGAACTCAATATTTTACCGCCAAGCCCAAGTCCGAAGGCGAAGCCGTCAGATCGTCGCCTGGCTCAACTGATCGAGCACCGCTCCGACCCGATCGAACAGCCCGCCCGGTTCGGACGGATCCGGCGGCGCCTCCGCCAGAATGGCTTCGCGGGTGAACCCGGGCTCGACGTCGCTCGTCGCGCGTGCCGTCCACCACGAGCTTGTCGAGCCCCCAATCGTGGCTCGAACGGGGGCGCGGCGTGGCTTCGGAGCGCCGGTGCCTTCGGGCGCGGCCGCCGGCTTGCCGAGGTCGAGCCGCAGCACGCCTGGCGGCACCAGGGTCAAATCGCCACGGCTCTGAATCAGCCTCGGCAGGCGCGCCGGTTCGACCCTGGAGTCCTGCCTGAACTTTAAGACAACGATCGAGCCCTCCCGGTCGAGCCCCTCGAGCCCGATCCGATCCGCCATGAGCCGGATCCGGGCATATTGCGCCAGATTCTGCACGGACCGCGGCGGCGTCCCGTAGCGATCCCGAAGCTCCTCGAGGAACGCCTGCACCTCTTCGAACGTACGCGCACTGGCCATCCGACGATATGCCGACAGCCGCTGATTCATGTCCGGAATGTAGGTTTCGTCGATTCGCAGGTCGATTCGCAGGTTGACCGCGGCGCGGCGATCGTCCTCGATCTCTTCGCCCTTCAGCTCGCGAATCGTCTGCTCGAGCAGCTTCATGTACATGTCGAAGCCGACGGCCTCGATGTGTCCGCTCTGCTCGCCTCCGAGCAGGTTGCCGGCGCCGCGAATCTCGAGGTCGAGCGCCGCGATGCGGAATCCGCTTCCGAGATCGCTGAACTCGCGGATCGCGGCGAGCCGCTTGCGCGCGATCGGCGACAGCGTCTGCTCGGCCGGCACGAGGAGGTACGCGTACGCGCGGCGATCCGATCTCCCGACGCGGCCGCGCAGCTGATAGAGCTGCGCCAATCCGTACCGATCCGCGCGGTTGACGACAATCGTGTTCGCGTTGGGGATGTCGAGTCCGTTCTCGACGATCGTCGTCGCGAGCAGGATGTCGTGTCGATGAGCGACGAAGTCGACCATGACGCGCTCGAGCTCGTCCTCCGCCATCTGCCCGTGCGCGACCGCCAGCTTCGCCTCGGGAACGAGACGCGCGATGAGGTTGCCCATCGAGTAGATCGACTCGACGCGGTTGTGGACGAAATACACCTGTCCGCCGCGCTCCAGCTCCGTGAGAATCGCCCGGGTGATGACCGCCGGATCGAACCTGACGACCTGCGTCTGGATGGCGAGCCGATCGCGCGGCGGCGTTTCGATCACCGACATGTCCCGGATCCCGACCAGCGACATGTTCAGCGTCCGCGGAATCGGCGTCGCCGTCATCGTCAGCACGTCGACTTTCTTGCGGAGCTGTTTGAGCCGCTCCTTGTGCGCGACGCCGAACCGCTGCTCTTCGTCGACGACGAGCAGCCCGAGATCGCGGAACTGCACGTCCTTCGAGAGCAGCCGGTGCGTCCCGACGATGACGTCGATTTGCCCGGATGCCATCTGCACGACGAGATCTTTCTGTTCCTGCTTCGATCGGAACCGGCTGATCAGCTCGATGCGAACCGGAAAGCCGGCAAAGCGATCGCGAAGCGTGCGCAGGTGCTGGAACGCCAGCACCGTGGTCGGCGCGAGAAACGCGACCTGCTTGCCGTCGATCACCGCTTTGAAGGCCGCGCGCATGGCGACCTCCGTCTTGCCGTACCCGACGTCGCCGCAGAGGAGCCGATCCATCGGCGTCGGCTGCTCCATGTCGCGCGTGATGTCGCTGATGGCCGTCTGCTGGTCGGGCGTGAGGTCGTACTCGAACGTGTCGTCGAATTCCTGCTGCCAGTGGGAGTCGGGCGAGAAGGCGTGCCCGGTGACGGCCTTGCGCGCCGCGTAGAGCTTGAGCAGCTCTTCGGCCATGTCGCGCATGGCCTTCTTGACGCGGGTCTTGGCTTTCTCCCACGTCGTGCCGCCGAGCCTGTCGAGGCCGGGCGCGGCGCCGCCCGTGTACTTCTGCACGAGATCGAGCCGCTCGAGCGGGATGAACAGCTTGTCCTCGTCTGCGTACCGCAGCTCCATGAACTCCTGCTCGGTCGGTCTCCCGGAGCCGGGATCGATCGGTCCGACGGGCAGCCGCTTGAGGCCGACGAACCTGCCGACGCCGTTGTCGATGTGGACGACGAAATCACCGGCCTTGAGATCGCGGAAGTCCGAAATGAACGAGCGCGCCGCGGATCGCCGCCGCTCGTGGACGCGGCGTTCCTCCTCGAAGAGATCGGTCTCGGCAAAGATCAGCAGCCCGGCATCGACGAGATGAAACCCTCGCGTGAGCGTGCCGGTCGTGACCAGTACGGCCGCGTACTCGAGATCGTCGTCGACCGACATTTCACGGGCGCGGACCTCGTAGTCGCCGAGCAGTTCCACAACCCGCTCGGCGCGGCCGGGCGTGTCGGCGGCGAACACGACGCGATCGCCTCGCTCGCGTGCCGTCTTGATTTCCGCCACCCAGTCACCAATCCGGCCCTGGTACTGGAGCGTCGGCACACAGGCGATGTGAGTCGACTCGACCTGGCCTTCATCGATCGCCAGCTGACTGATCTGCCGCGCGCCGCCGAGCCACGCTCCCAGCTCGTCCCAGCTGACGGCAAGCGTCTCGTAGGGTGGGACCTGGCGCCCGCGCGCCTGCATATCGCTCGCGCTGGCCCGCCACTGTTCCTCGAGCTTCCGGCCTCGATCGGCCACGTCGTCGCCTTCGAAGACGACTACGGTGGCTCGCGCCGCGCGCGCGTAATCGACAATCGTCGACGCACGGCTCAGCACGTCGTCGAGCTCGCCGTCTCCCAGCAGCTCACGCTGCGGACTGACGACGACGCGATCGAGGGCCGCGAGCGATCGCTGCGTCGCCGCGTCGTACCGGCGGACCGACTCGATGATGTCGCCGATGAATTCCAGCCTGACCGGCTGGGCCTCCGCGGCCGGGTAGAAATCGACCACCCCGCCGCGGACACAGAACTCGCCGTGCTCGTCAACGGGATCCTGGGGCACGAATCCGGCCTGTACGAGCCGTGCCCCGAGATCCTGCGGCGAGATCTCGTCGCCGGGCGCGAGCGAGAGACCCGCATCGCGGACCCGAGTCGGATCCGACACTCGCGGGAGCAGCGCGCGCGCCGAGGCGACGACAATGCGCGCCAACCCGGTGGCGAGCGCATGGAGCGCTCGCGCACGAGCGGACGCGACCTCGAGGTGCGGAGCGAGACCGCGATACGGATCCACTTCCTGCGACGGAAACGACAGGACGACGTGCTCGGCGTCGGCGCGCGAAAGTCCCTGGAGGCTCATCAGAAAAAATCGCGCGTCGCACATCATCTGCTCGACGTCGGCGTCCGTCGGCACGACCATCAGCACCGGCGCCTCCTGCGCGAGCACCGCGGTGTGGAACGCCGCGCCGACCGGCGACAGGCCGCTCAGACGAGGCGCGGCGCGGCCGAGGCCGGACCGGGACGCGGCCGATTTCAGCAGGGAACGAAACGCGAGGGAGGAAGCGGCGCCGATCACGCTCTGCTCTCATGCTAGCGTAAGACCTCGGGTTTCTTTTTTGGTGCGGTCCTCAGCAAAAAGAAACCCGAGGTCCTTGCTGATGGACGCAGACGTCATCATCGTGGGCGCGGGCCCGGCCGGGCTGAGCGCCGCGCTCATCCTCGGCCGCGCATGCCATCAAGTGCTCATCTTCGACAGCAACCGGCCGCGCAATTACGCCGCGCGGGCGATCCACGGGTTCCTCACGCGCGACGGCATCGGCCCGTTCGAGCTGCGGCGGCTGGGTCTGGAGGAGCTCCGGCGCTACGACACCGTTCGC
>JBLNGH010000010.1:0-3247 GCA_050264575.1 Acidobacteriota bacterium
GCGTCCGGCGCTTTACCGGCAGCCACCGCCGACGAAGGTCACGATTTCGACCTCGGCGCCGTCAGCGATGACGGTGCCTGCATAGCGATCGCGTTTCACGATGACGCGATCGACCTCGACGGCGACGATTCGCGGATCGATGTTGAGCTGCTCGAGCAGCTGCCGGACGGTGACGGGCGCCGGAAGATCGTGTGGATCGCCGTTGAGGATGATGCGCATGGAGAAGCCTGAAAGCCAGGAAGCCTGGAAGCTGGGAAGCCTGGGAGCCGAGCTCCAAGCTCCGGACTTCGGAGCTTCCCGGCTTCCTAGCTGATTTTCAACATCTCAATCGTCTTCGCGGCAACGTCATCCAACTGTCCCACCAGCGCCCGCGCCTGATCGAACGCATCCGGCCGGAAATGCGCCGGCCAGTCACCGGCCGGATCGGGCAGCGCGGCGGCGCGCGACAGCGCGCGCTCGTAATCCAGAACGACTCGCTCGGATCCGTGCTCCGCTTCCCAGTACCGGCGTCCGGCGCGGCCGAGTTGATCGCGGAGCTCGGCGTCGCGTGCCAGGCGCCGCATCGCCACGCGCAGCGAATGATCCTCGTCGAGGATGTCGATCGCGACCGTCACCGGTTCCTGGCCGGGGACCGTACCCGTCAGTCCCGCCGGCGCGTGCGGCTGCCAGGTTCGCGGATCGAGCGACGGGACGAGCGCCATGTGGGCGAGATCCACGATGACCGTCGCGCGACCGGCCGCAAGCGCCCGCACCCAGGGCCCCGAGACCTCACGCGCCGTCGGCCAGCGCAGATTCAGCGAGACGTCCACCGCTCCAATCAGCCGATCGAACGCCTCATCGTCGAGTCCCTCGAGAACCCGGGTTGCTGAGGCAATGCCGAGCTCGTGCCGCAGCAACTCGATATCCACGGACGGGTCGGTGCCGCCGGCAAGGAGCAGACACGTCTCCGGTGCGCGCGCGTGGATCTCCGCGAACGCGCGTAGCACCTGGGCGACGCGTTTCTCCGCCGTCAGCGCGCCGAAGACGCCGAAGACCACGCTCGATTCAGGGAGCCCGAGCCACGCCCGCGCGGCCCGGCGGTCGGCCTCGCCTGGCGGGACACGGCACCCTTCACCAAGCGCGAACAGCTCGAACGGCCGATCGGGCCACGACGCCTGCAGCTCGGCAAGCGATCCGCGCGAATGCGTGGCCACCAGGCGTGAGGTTTCGACGACGCTGCGCATCATCGGCCAGTCGTAGTAATAGGGCCCGTCAAAACCGGCGATCGCGAGTTCTGCCAGGTCGACGGACACGTCAGGATGGTTCCACGCAAATTCGGTCCGATATTCGCTGGCCCGTCTGCGCGAGAGCAACGCCCGCCCGCGCGCGTGGTGGAGCCGCGCGTCGTGAAGAACCGTCAACCCGGGCCAGCGAAACAGATACGGCCACATGAACTCGTGCAGGGCGGAGTTTCCGAGCTGGTAGACGACAACGTCATATTGGTGTTGCCGGGCGCGCCAGACGAAGTCGTGCGCGCTTTGCACCCGGCAGCGGCCTGCCGCGGGCGGAGCGGCAGCCGAGACGCGCGTCACCGCGACCCGCGACTCGTCGACGAACACGTCGATGCCGTGCCCCGCGGCACAGAGACGCGGGACGATCTCGGCCGATCGTCCGGCAATGCCGCTTCGCTGCGGCGGCCACGGTGAGAACCACGCGACGCGCGTCATGGGGTCAGGTCTTGTCCTGCAGGATTCGGCTGTCAATCGACGTTTGTAATACAGAATTCAGCCTCTGACTGAATGTTGCAAGACAAGACCTGATCCCATCGTCGATTGACTTGGATCGGTGCGTTGGCTAAATTGTGCTTGATCCACCGGAGCACAAGCTCCGCTCCGGGGCCGGGGGCCCGCCTGAACATGGACGGTTTTCTGCCCATCCTCATCATGATCGGTCTGGGCGTCGGTTTTGCCGGCGGGTCCGTCCTCCTGTCGCAGTTTCTCGGTCCGCACAAGCCGACGCCGGAAAAACTGGCGCCGTACGAGTGCGGCATGCCGCCGGTCGGTGACGCGCGCGAGCGCCAGTCCGTCAAGTTCTATCTCGTGGCGATGATCTTCCTGCTCTTCGACATCGAGATCGCGTTTCTGTATCCCTGGGCGATCGCGTTCCGCGATCTGGGCAAGGCCGGATTCTGGCAGATCGTCACGTTCTTCGCGCTGCTGCTGACGGGCTACGTCTACGTCTGGCGCAAAGGCGCGTTCGACTGGAGCGGGGAGCGACATGGCCGACATTGAAATTCCGGTCCTCACGACAACCGTCGAAAAGATGGTGCAGTGGGCGCGCCGATCCGCCATCTGGCCGGTGACGTTCGGCCTCGCGTGCTGCGCCATCGAGATGATGGCGATGAGCTGCGGCCGCTACGACATCGCGCGGTTCGGCGCCGAAGTGTTTCGTGGCTCGCCGCGCCAGTCCGATCTGATGATCGTCGCCGGCCGCCTGTCGCGAAAAATGGCGCCGGTGTTGCGCCGCATCTACGACCAGATGCCCGAGCCCAAGTGGGTGATTTCGATGGGGGCCTGCGCCAGTTGCGGCGGCGTGTTCGACAACTACGCGATCGTGCAGGGCGTCGATCAGGTCGTCCCGATCGACGTCTTCGTCCCCGGCTGTCCGCCGCGTCCCGAGTCGCTCATCTACGGCATCGTCCAGCTGCAGCGCAAGATCGATCAGCAGCGGATGAGCGCGTAGATCAAGGCAGAAGGCACAAGGCAAAAAACTTGGATTCCTCTCCAATCCTGGAAGTCCTTCGCAGCGCGGGCCTCGCTGACGGGGTCGAGCCGGCGCCGGCGACCGACATGCCGACGGTGTACGTCCAGCGCGATCGGCTGCTCGACATTCTGCGGGTGCTTCGCGACGATCCGGCGCTCCAGTTCGTCTTCCTTGCCGACGTCACGGCTGTCGATCTGCTGCCGGCCGAGCCGCGGTTCGAGATGGTGTATCACCTGGCGAGTCTGGGGGAGTCGTATCGGGCCGCGGGCGCCGGCGCCGCTGCGCCAACGCGCCGGCTCCGGCTGAAGGTTCGGGCTCCCGGCGACGATGCCCGGATGCCGAGCGTGACGTCGATCTATCCAACCGCCAGCTGGCCTGAGCGCGAGGTGTTCGATCTGTTTGGCGTGTTCTTCGACGGCCATCCGGATCTGCGCCGCATCCTCATGCCCGAAGACTGGGAAGGGTATCCGCTGCGCAAGGATGCGCCGGTGCAGATCCGGAAGGA
>JBLNGH010000011.1:0-10514 GCA_050264575.1 Acidobacteriota bacterium
GACTTCAAGCAGAAGGCTGCGGCAAAGCTGAAAACGACTCGCTAATCAGCGCATCAGTACTTGTAGAATCCTTCGCCCGCTTTGCGCCCGGTCTTGCCCGCGAGCACCATGCGCTTGAGGAGCGGCGGCGCGGCGAACATCGGATCCTTGTACTCGTCGAACATGATGTTCGCGATGTAGTACGTCGTGTCGAGGCCGACGAAATCGAGCAGTGTGAGCGGCCCCATCGGGTGGCCACACCCGAGCTTCATGCCCTTGTCGATGTCTTCGATCGTGCCGAGGCCGCGCTCGTAGCAGCGAATGGCGTCCAGCAGGTACGGCACGAGCAGCCGGTTCACGATGAAGCCCGGCTTGTCGGGAGCCGTGATGGGCTCCTTGCCGAGCGACCGCGAGAATTCCATGAGCGACTGGTACGTCTCGTCGCTCGTCGTGAGCCCGCGGACCACTTCGACCAGCTTCATCAGCGGCACGGGGTTGAAGAAATGCAGACCGCCGAACCGGTCCGGCCGCTTCGTCTTCGCGGCGAGCTCCGTAATGCAGAGCGACGACGTGTTCGACGCGAGAATGGTGTGTGCGCCGACGACGCTCTCGAGCGCGGTGTAGGCGGCGCTCTTGTCGTCGATGTTCTCGATGATGGCCTCGACGATCAAATCGCACGACGCCAGCGCGCCGAAGTCGGTCGCGCCCGAAAGATTGCCCAGCGTGCCGTCGCGCTGCTCCGTCGTCACCTTCCCCTTGGCGACGCCGTCGTCCAGGAACTTGCGAATGCGGCCGAGTCCTTTGTCGAGGAGGCCCTGATTCACTTCACGGACGATCGTCTTGTAGCCTGACGCCGCGGACACCTGGGCAATGCCCGCGCCCATGAGCCCGCACCCGAGAACGCCGACTGTCTTGATGCTCATGTCAACAAATCCGTCGCTGGTCGCTGGTCATCTGGAATCTGGAATCGGGGAATCTGCAATCTGATCCGGAATCGGGGAATGTGGCAATCGGGCAATCTATCTGGGAATCTGAAATCTATCGGAGATCGGGGAATCGGTCATCTCAAATCCTCCGCGTGCGATCGGGGTCAGATTCCAGATTCGTGGATTCTAGATTCCCGATAGATTCTAGATTCCCCGATAGATTCCAGATTCCCCGATTTCAGTTTGCCGTCCAGGTTGCAGATTCCCAGATTTCAGATTTCAGATGACGCAATTCAGAGTCTTTCAATGATCGCCGCAATCCCCTGCCCGCCGCCGATGCACGCGGTCGCGAGACCGTACTTTTTCCCGCGGCGGCCCAGTTCGAGTGTGAGCGTCAGGAGCAGCCGCGTCCCGGTCATGCCGAGCGGATGGCCGAGCGCAATGGCGCCGCCGTTCACGTTCGTCTTCTCGCGATCGAGACCCAGTTCCTTCTCGACGGCAAGGTACTGACCCGCGAACGCTTCGTTGACCTCGATGAGATCGATCTGATCGAGCGTCATCCCGGCCTTGGCAAGAGCCTTGCGCGTGGCCGGAGCCGGGCCCATGCCCATGTACGCCGGATCGACACCGACTGCGGCCCAGCTGACGAGACGCGCGAGCGGCCGCAGCGATTTCTCCTTGACCGCACCTGCCGACGCCAGCATCAGGGCCGCGCCGCCATCGACGATCCCGCTGGCGTTGCCCGCCGTGACGGTGCCGTCCTTCGAAAACGCCGGCGGCAGCTTGGCGAGACCTTCGAGCGTCGTGTCCGGTCGCAGATGATCGTCCTTGTCGACGATCGTCACGCCCTTCCGCGACTTGATCTCGACCGGCACGACCTCTTCGGTGAACCGGCAAGCGGCCCACGCCGCGGCCGCCGCTTGCTGGCTGCGCAACGCGTAGGCGTCCTGCTCTTCGCGCGAGATGTTGTACTTCGCCGCGCACTTCTCGGCCGTCTGCGCCATGAACAATCCGCAGTACGGATCGAGCAGCGCCTCGTATAGATAGTCCTCGAGCTTGCCCTGCCCCAACCGGAGGCCGGACCGCAGCCCGCGGATCACGTGCGGCGCCTGGCTCATGTTCTCGATCCCGCCGGTGAGCACGACGTCGGCATCGCCAAGCTGGATGAGCTGGGCGCCGCTGACCGCCGCCTGAATTCCGGACCCGCAGAGCCGGTTCACCGTCAGCGCCGGGACTTCGATCGGCACGCCGGCCTTGAGCGCGACATGCCGCGCGCCGTAAATCGCGTCGCTGCTCGTCTGCAGAACGTTGCCGACGACGACGTGATCGATCCATTCGGGTTTGACGCCCGTCCGATCGAATGTCGCCCGTGCCGCCGTGGCGCCCAGATCGAGCGCCGTGATGTCTTTGAGCGCGCCCGCGTACTCGGTCATCGGGGTGCGCGCGCCGCCAAGCAGAAATACGTCAGTCATGGTCATGCTCTATCGATGGTCCAAGAGCGATGGACCACGAAGGGCACGAAGAGCACGAAGGTTTCTTTTGATCGCTCCAGAATGAAGCCTTCGTGTGCTTCGAGTGCTCCGTGGTGAAAGCCCTTGGCACGTTTCATAACAGCGTGTCGCGTCAGTTTCGCGCGATCCTTATCTTGTTCGCGATCCAATCCCCGACTTCCCTCGTCCCCAGCTTGCCACCGATGTCCGGCGTCGTCCGCCCGGCGAGGACCGCGGCTTCGACAGCCTGCTCGATGAGGCCCGCGGCGTCCGTTTTCCCGATCGTTTCGAGCAGCAACGCCGCCGACAGCATCGCCCCCATGGGATTCGCGACGTTCTTGCCCGCCAGCGGCGGCGCCGAGCCGTGCACCGGTTCGAAGAGCGACGTGCGGCCGGGATGGATGTTGCCGGATGCCGCCATTCCCAACCCGCCCTGGAGCGCGCCCCCGATGTCGGTGACGATGTCGCCGAACATGTTGTTCGTGACGATGACCTGAAACATGCCGGGATCTTTTACGAGGAACATCGCCAGCGCATCGACGTACATCTGCGTCGCCTCGACCTGCGGGTATTCGACGGCGACTTCACGAAAGACCCGCAGCCAGAGCGCGTGACCGTGAACCATCGCGTTGCTCTTGTCGGCCATGCAGACCTTCTTGAGCCCACGCGCCACGGCGTACTCGAAGGCATGCCGGATGATCCGGTTCACGCCCTTGAACGTGTTGATCTCTTCCTGTACCGCGATCTCGTCGGGCGTGCCGGCCTTGAATCGGCCGCCGACGCCCACGTAGGCGCCCTCGGTGTTCTCGCGAAAGACGACGAAGTTGACGTCGGATTTGCCGCGGTCTTTGAGCGGACACAGCCGCTCGTGCAGCAGGCGGACCGGCCGATAGTTGACGTACAAATCGAGCTCGAACCGGATGCCGAGCAGGATGTCGCGAATGTGCCGGTTGTCGGGCACGCGCGGATCGCCCAGCGCGCCGAGCAGGACGGCGTCGAAGTCGTCGCGCAGCATCGCGTAGCCGTTCGGCGGCATCGACACGCCCGTCGACAAGTAGTGGTCGGCGCTCCACGGCAGCGTCTGCAGCTCGAGCTTCTCGTCGGTGACCCCCGCAGCCGCCTCGATCGCCTTGACCGCTTCAGCCGTGACTTCCTTGCCGATGCCGTCCCCCGGAATCACCGCTATGCGCACGGACGTCCTCTCACGACAACACCCCAACCTTCAATCATAACGAAAAAGGCGGGTTTCGTTTTTCTTGACGCACAAAAACCGAAACCAGAGGTCACTGGCGGAACTTCTGTCCCGATTGATAGAGACGCAGGCGCGATTCGAGCTCAGGGAGGATGTCGGCGCGCCCTTTGAGCCGGGCGAGCCGGATCGCTTCCATCTCCGTGGCGGACGCATCAGGAAAGCGATTCATTTCCGCATAGGCCGCGGCGAGTGTGTCCAGCGATTCGACATCCTGAGCGTTCGTCAGTTTGAGGGCCCGTGACGCGATCTCCACCGCGCGCCCGCCATCTCGAACCGCGTCGTCGGTCGACGTCGCCATCAGCCAGCCGGCGCGATTGAGCAAAAACACATCGTCCGGCTCCTTCTGCAGCGCGAGCAAGAAATACTTCAGGGCAGGCGGCATGCGTCCCTGCGAGGCGTAGGCCTCGCCGAGATTCCCGTACACCTGGGTGTATTCGGGATTGAGCAAAAGCGCGCGCTCGAGCCGTTCGATGCCTTCGTCGAATTTCCCGGCCGAGCACAACACCACGCCCAGATTGAGCTGCGCCGAAGCATTGCGTTCGTCGAGACTGACGGCGGTTCGAAGCTGCGCCTCGGCCTCCGCATGACGTCCCTGCTTCAGTAACTCCAACCCGTAGGTGATTCGCGCGCGCGGATTCGCCGGCCGTTTCTGGATGGCATCGCGCCAGACGGCCTCCTGGCTCACGTAGTCGAGATTCCTTTGACGGGTCATCGCTCCGAACGCGACGGCAATACCGGCGATCGCAAGAAGCCCGACGATGGGAGCCGTGCGCTTCGCCCAATGACGCGCGGGAAGCGGCGCGAGCAGGCGTTGGGCGATTCCATAGATGCCAATGACGATGGTCGCGATGACGGGCGCGAGCGGCAGGTACATGCGGTGTTCGGCGGCAATCTCCGTCACGATCGGGAGCACGCTCGAGGAAGGCGCAAGAATCAGAAAGAATGCGGCGCCTGCGAAGCCGAGCGGATGTCGGCGCAGGACCGCGACGACCGTGAGCGCAACCGCCATGGAGAGGCCGAGCACCTCCGGCCAGACTTGAGCCAGTGTCGTCACTCTCGGCCAGCCATAATCAATGACCATGCTGACGGGCGCCACGGCCAGTCTGAGGTAATAAACGATCACCTCACTTTGGGTGAGCAGATAGGACGAGGCTGTCCAGCCGTCGAGACCGAATCCCACCGAACGGCCGCGAGGTTCGATCGCGACGAGAACCGCGACGATCACCCACGTCGACGTGAGAGCGAGATACAGAGGCCAGCGTCTGGTATCTCCTTGGGCCTGGGGCCTTGGGCCTTGGGCCTGCATGCTCGGGCCTTCGGCCTTTGCCCTTTGGCCAGACAGGAAGACGAAGTCCCAGAGCGCGACCACTATCGGTGCCGAAACCATCACCTCTTTCGTGCCCATCCCGAGCGCACAGGTCGCGATGGAGGCGATCGTCCACCGGCGGCTGGCCGACGACCCAGCCTCCTCCCACGCACGGATTGCGCAGTAAAGCGTAAACAGATAGAACAACCCCATCAGCGACTCGACCCGCTGCACGAGGTATGTCACCGATTCGGTGTGGAGCGGATGCACGATCCAGAGCAGCGCCACGGCAAAGGCAAGCGGTGTCGAGACAGCGGCGAATCGACCGCGCATGCGCGGCGACAACAGCGTCCGTCTCACCACGCCGAACAACACCAGACCTGCGGCGAGATGAATTGCGAGATTGAGGGCGTGATAGCCCCATAGGTTTCGCTTGAACCGTGCGTCGACGCCAAACGTCGCGCCGGCGGCGGTGGGCGTCATCACATCGCGCACCTCGGGCGGCGCCAGTGCGTAGTTCACCGCAAACGAGAGCGCGGCGATCGGCCGGCCCGACACCGTGACCTGTGCGGGTGCGGACATCGCGCGCGTCAGCGGCCAGAGACTTCGAATGTGGGGGTTCTCGACGATGGCGGGTGTGTCGTCGAAGACGAACGCCCCTGAGAAGCTGTTCGAGTACGCCCAGATCCCGGCAGCAGCAATCCCGGCGATGGCGAGCCACACGCGCGATGAAGGCAGGGGCGGTTTTGCCTCTGCCCTCTGCCCTTTGCCCTTTGCCCTTGACGCCCGCGCCACGATCGGCAGTGGGTGGCGCGCTTAGACGCGCTCGACGGCCAACGCCATGCCGAGACCACCGCTCACGCACAGCGTCGCGAGACCGCGTTTTGCATTGCGACGCGCCATCTCGTAGAGGAGCGTGACCAGGATGCGCGTGCCGGTACAACCAATCGGATGGCCGAGCGCGATCGCGCCGCCGTTGACGTTGAGACGATCGCGGTCGATCGGCACGTCGCGCAGGACGGCGAGCACCTGCGGCGCGAAGGCCTCGTTCAGTTCGACGAGATCGAAGTCGCCGATCGAGAGCTTCAATCGTGCGAGCAGTTGCTGAATCGCCGGCACCGGACCGATGCCCATGATTCGCGGATCAACGCCCGTCGTCACCCAGCCCAGGATGCGCGCGAGGGGCCGCGCGCCCCGACGCTGGGCTTCGTCCTCGCTCGTGAGGACGACGGCCGCGCCGCCGTCGGTGATTCCGGAGGAGGACCCGGCCGTGATGATGCCCGCGTGCCCGTCGACCGGATCGAACACCAGCGGCAGCTTCCGCAATCCCTCGATCGTCGTCCCCGGCCGCGGGTGTTCGTCGGCTTCGAGATCGACCGGCTTCCCCTTCGCGTCCCGTCCGGGCGCCGCGGTGATTTCGTCTTTGAATCGTCCCCCCGTCATCGCCGCCTCGGCGCGCCGCTGGCTCTCCAGCGAATACTGATCGGACTCTGCGCGCGTGATGCCGTACTGACGCGCGAGCACTTCGGCAGTCTGGCCCATGATCAGCTGCGAGAGCGGATCGAAGAACCCGTCGCGGTACATCGCATCGACGAGCGTCATGTTGCCCATCTTGTGGCCCCAGCGCCCGTCCTCGCTTTCGACCAGGTGCGGCATGCGGCTCATCGACTCGATGCCCCCGGCGAGGACGATTCGCGATTGACCCAGCAGGATCGCCTGTGCGCCGAGCGCTACTGACTGAAGACCGGAGGCGCACGCCTGATTGATCGTCTGCGCGGGCACGCGATCCGGAAGCCCCGCGCGGCGCCCGACTTGCCGGGCCGGGTTCGGGCCGGATCCCGCCTGCCTGGCATGACCGACCATGACCTCGTCGATCTCGTCCGGCGCGACGCCGGCACGCGTCATGGCCGCCGCCGCTGCCCGTGCGCCGAGCTCGGCGGGATGCGTGGCCCGGAGCGTGCCCCCGTACCGGCCGATCGGGGTTCTTGCGGCACCGATGATCACGACTGACGGAACCATGCGCTCGATCATAGGCGCAGATGGAGGATGGACTCGGTGAGCAGACCGACACGCGTCTGACCCTGGTCTGACCCCGGTTTGACCCTTGTCTGACCCCGGTCTGACCCCGGTCTGACCCGTTACAAAATGCACCGCGGCAGTATGCCGTCCTGTTTCTCTCGCACTTCATCCACGCCACTGGCTGTTCGTCCCTCGACCTGACGTGATTCGACTGGGACGGACGGTTGTATACTCCGGGCAACACCCCAGCCCGTCCGGTCCCTGCCCTGCTCTCAGCCGGACGAGCACGAGCTGTCCCGCAGCTTGGGGGTTGGGAGGAGAACAACGTGATGCGTAGCTGGAGGTTCATCACCCTCGTGGCAGCGCTGTACGCGCTCGCCGCGGCCGTGCCCGCAGCCGCACAGGAAACACGCGGATCGATCGAAGGCGTCGTGAAGGACGCCACCGGCGGCGCGCTTCCCGGCGTCACCGTGACAGCCAAGCACTATGCGACGTCGGCGGTGCAGTCGACGGTGAGTGACGCCAATGGCGTGTACCGGTTCCCGGCGCTGGCGCCGGGCTTGTACGCGGTGGCCGCGAACCTCTCGGGTTTCAACCCGACGACAGTCGAAAAGGTCGACGTGAAAATCGGCGATCTGCTCAAGATTGACCTCACCATGACCGTGGCGGGCGTCACGATTTCCGAAACCGTGCGCGGCGAGCTTCCGCTCGTCGACGTCAAACAAAACGCCGTGACCACGACGGTCAGCGGCGACCTCATCGATCTCCTGCCGAAGGGCCGCGACTATCTGTCGGCGCTGACGATGATTCCCGGCACGAACTACGAGACGGACATCAGCGGCTCGCGCGCGACCGGCCTACTCGTCGACGGCGCGTCGCAGTCCGAAAACCGGTTCCTGATCGACGGCCAGGACACCACGAACCTCCGCACCGGCACGTCGGGCAAGGACGTCATTGTCGATTTCATCGATCAGATTCAGGTCAAGCAGTCCGGGTACGCCGCCGAGTATCGCGCGACAACCGGTGGCGTCGTCAGCGCGATCACCAAGAGCGGCACGAACTCCTATCACGGCGACATAGCGGCGGATTATCGCGGCAAGCTGCTGAACGGGATCCTGGGAGATGTTCGTCCCACGCTGCAATTGAACACGACCACCAGTGCCAACAACGCGCCGGCCGAGTACATCACGACGCCGCGCGCGGTCGAATACGAGCGGTATACGCTCGAGCCCGTGTACGACATCGGCGGGCCGGTCCTGAAGAACCGGATGTGGTTCTTCTTCGGCTACAACCCGCTCATCACGAACCAGGACCGGACGGTGAAATGGTCGAATCCGGTTTCAGCCGGCGTGACGTATCCGGAGATTCAGACGTACAACAAGAAGGATACCGACACGCGGTACCTCTACAACCTCACGCTTCAGCTCTCGCAGAACCTGCGCGCGCGCGTGAACGGCAACAACCAGCGTCTGTCGACCGGTCTCACGCTGCCCACAATCGACAACACGACCTTCGTAGTGTCCGACAACGGCGATACGCTCGCTGTCAGCAACCAGAACCCGGCGAACTTCAACCCGCAAAACCCGGTGCACCGCTACGAAATCAATGACTCCTACAGCGCGACGCTCGACTGGGTCATCGACAACAAGACGTACGCCAACTTCACGGGCGGCTACCTCGGGGCGTTGAGCAGGGACACGGGCGGCGACTACTACCACGGGATCGTGCGGAGCTTTAACAGCTCGAACATCGGCCTGCTGGACGTTCCGCCGGAACTTCAATTCGCTCAGAATTATTCGGACAACCCGTCGAACAGTTTCCGCGTCAAGGACAACTATTACCGCTACAACATCCAGGGCGACCTCACGCGTTTTGTCGAGTTCAAGGGCCAGCACGCCCTCAAGGTCGGCCTGCAGTACGAGCGGCTCGGCAACGACGTGAACTTCGGGCAACAGTTCCCGGTCGTGTCGCTGTTCTGGAACCAGACGCGGACGACGCTCGATCAACGCTCGGTGCGCGGCACCTACGGGTACTACTCCGTCAATCAGGTGTACACGGTCGGCAACATCAAGTCGAACAACCTCGGCTTCTTCATCCAGGATCAGTGGACGATGAACCAGAAGCTGACGGTCAACTACGGCTTGCGGATGGATCAGACGAACCTGCCGTCGTACCGCCCGGAGAATCCGGGCATCACGTTCGGGTGGGGCGACAAGGTCGCGCCGCGGCTCGGTTTCGCGTACGACATCAAGGGCGACAGCAAGTGGAAGGCGTTCGGGTCGTGGGGGATCTTCTACGACATCGAGAAGCTCGAGATGCCCCGCGGCGCGTGGGGCGCCGACCACTCGAACGTCCAGTACTGGACCCTCGATACCTACAACTGGCCCTCGATCAACTGCGACGGTTTCCAGGGGAGTCCATGCCCGGGAACGTGGATCGAGCAGAACGATCTGCGGCACGTGTCGAACGACCCGAACAACAACCTCGTCGATCCGAACCTGAAGCCGTACAAGTCCGGCGAGCTGGTTTTCGGCCTGGATCACGAGCTCACCCGGCTGATGTCGGTCGGCACGCGCTACACGCACAAATGGGTCTACAACGCCATCGAGGACGTCGGCGTGCAGGTGCCAGGCGTGGGCGAGGTCTTCTACATCGCCAATCCGGGCTACGGTCTCGGCGCGTATCCGCTGGGCACCGACTGGCCGCGCTCGCCGTTCCCGGTGCGCGACTATGACGGCCTCGAATTCAATTTCCGCCGGCGGCTGCAGAACAACTGGTCGTTCACGGGGAATTTCTTGATCAGCCGGCTCAGCGGCAACTACTCCGGACTCAGCAACAACGGCTCGGAGTCGAACCGCAACAGCCCGAACGTGACGAGGCTATGGGACGGCCTGTTCATGAACTTCACCGAGAAGGGGTGCCCGCCGATCACCGACTGCGACGGGTTCGAGAACTACGGACGCATCAGCACCGATCGGCCGTTCCAGCTCAAGCTGCAGGGGACCTACATCTTCAAGTGGGGCACGTCGCTGGGCGTGACGTTCGTCGGGCAGAGCGGCAACCTGCAGACGTCGTCGGTGACCTACAAGGGCGTTCCGGTGCAGCTGTACGCGACGGGCGACCTCGCCCGCACGACGACCTACAGCAACACCGACATCAACCTGGCACACACGGTCACCGTGGCTCGAAACAAGCGCATCACGATGCAGTTCAACGTGACGAACCTGTTCGACCAGGACTTCACCGCGACACTCGCGACGTCGCCTTGGCGCGATGCGCTGGTGCTGCCGAACGACAACTGCACGACGTGCGCGGCGTCGTTCTTCGCCGGATTCGACACGCGCGCCGCGCAGGCGGCGCGAAATGCGGCGAATCCGAACCAGAGCCGTACAGATGCCCGCTACCGGCTGCCCAGCGCCTTCCGCGGGGCGCGCACCGCGCGTTTGTACCTGAGATTCTCGTTCTAACGCGTTCGGGGATACAGGCAAAAGGGCGGCTGGGATTTCCCCGCCGCCCTTTTTTTTATCACCTGTTGGGCGGGG
>JBLNGH010000012.1:0-2889 GCA_050264575.1 Acidobacteriota bacterium
AGGCCCTCCCGAGATTCACCCAGGCACTTCCAAAGTTCGGCTGCAGCTCCGTCGCCGCTTTGAGGGGGGCGATCGCCTCCTGGTAGCGAGCAGCGTTCAGCAGTCCCCATCCTTGGTAGTACTGATTGACGGCACGACGTGGCCGACGCGCAACGGCCGCCCGGAGTTCGAGCAGGGCGGCATTGTTCTGACCGTCGTCGATCAGCGCCAGGCCCAGAACGCGACGCGCATCGTCATTGTCGGGAGTCAGGGCGACGGCGCGCTTTGCCGCGGACACGACATCGCCTTTGGGTGTAAATGCGCGAAAGACAAGCGCAAGCGCCACGTGCGCCTGATCGCACCTGGAATCGATGGCTGCGGCATGCGTCGCAGCCTCCCGCGCCAGCTCGAGCCAGGAAGGCTTCCCGGTGTGCTTCAAGGTCGACGAGTAGGCTTGACTGAGGCCAGCGTACGCGTAAGCAAACGAACTGTCACGCTTAACGGCGTCCTCAAATGCGGCAACAGCCCGCGCGTCCGTCAGCGGATCGTCTGATTGGTCGAGCAAGCTGCGGCCACGCAAATACGAGAGCAGGGCGTCACGATTCTGCGTTGGCAACTCTAGCAATTGATTCTGGAGAGCTTCTGCGGTCCGGCGATCCAAATTGAGATCTCGCTGGAGCGCTGTCGTCACTCCACCCAGGACAGAAGTGATCAGACCGAGCTCATCCCCTGTAAACGACTGCTGCTCAGGACGCGTGTCGCCACCTCGCCGGATCTCGGCTTCGGCAGCGAGCCCAGGCACGGCCCGCCGAATTGTCAGCGACATCGTGTAACCGGCCGGTTGTGCCGATTGTCCCGCTGCAGGTGGTTGTCCGCTTGGTGACGCCAACGGCGTAGGCACGATCGTGATGCCTGATACGCGCCCCAGGTTGCGAGAGAGGACGGACTGCAGAAGCGCACCAAGCTCGTCCAGATCGGCTTGATCGGTGCTCGTGTTGATGACCGGTGGAATCGCTACGGTCACAGGGCCGATTGCAGGCGAGGATACAGTGCCACCGCGGAACATGAGCCACGCGACGATCGCCAGCACCGCGATGGCTGCAGCGCCGATCAGGACCGATCGACGCGAGATCTTCGGCGAGTCGTCCAGTGGCTCTGGATACCTGCCCGTCATCGTCTCGCGCACGCGCACGAGCGCGTCGTGCAGCTCCGCCGCGGACGCATACCGCGTCGCGGGATCCTTGGCCATCGCGCGTGCGACGAGGTCGTCGAGGACCGGCGGGATGTCTGGACGCGTGTCGGCGACCCGCGGGGTCGGATGCGTCGCCACGTTGACCGCGAGCGTCATCAAGTCCGGCGCCAGGTACGGCCGCCGGCCGGTGAGCAGCTCGAACAGCAGTACACCGACGCTGTAGACATCCGTCCGCGCATCGGCGACGTGCCGGCCGAGCCGCTCTGGCGCCATGTATGCCGGCGTGCCGGCACGGGACTGAACGTCGCTCGGGGCGGACTCGCTCTGGGATTGTGTGGCAGCCGTGGGATCCGGCGTCACGCGCGCGAGCCCCAGGTCGAGCAGCTTCACCTTGCCCTCAGGCGTGAGCATGACGTTGGCGGGCTTGATGTCCCGGTGAATGATGCGGGACCGGTGCGCGTAGCGCAGCGCATCGACGAGCTGCAATCCGATGTCGAGCGTGCGCTCGATCGGCACCGGCTGCTGTTTGACCAGTGCCGTTAGAGGTTCCCCCTCGATGTATTCCATGACGAGGAACGCCTCGTGCTCGTGTTCGAAGACGTCGTAGAGCCCGGCAATATTGGGGTGGTTCAAGCGGGCGATCGTCCGCGCCTCGCGCACGACCCGCCGCGTCGCGGCCTCGCGCGGTTCGCGGGTGACCACTTTCAGGGCAACACGGCGATCAAGGCGTTCGTCGTAGGCGAGGTAGACGGCTCCCATGCCACCAGATCCGAGAAGCCTCAGGATCTTGTAGGGGCCCAGGCGGAGGCCCGGCGTCATTTCCATGGGGGAACCAGCCGCGGATTATATCGCCCGGGCTAGCGCGGTTTCGGTTTGCATAGAGCCCGCGACCCCGCTTGCGAAAAACCGCGCAGAGCCGTTTTCGCATGCTGCGCGCAATCGAAAACGGCTCTAAATCAGCCGCGCGGGCGTGAGCTTTACCGTGATCGCCCGGTCGCCGCGGCGAATCGTTACCGTGTAGCCGACGGGTTTTTCGAACATCTCGTTGATCGTGATCAACGTCAGGCGATCGGCCGGCACGCCGTCAATGGCCGTGATCACGTCACCCTTTTCGACGCCGGCGTCCGTGGCCGGTGAGTCCTCCAGCACGTCGGTGATCTGAAACGTCCGGAAGTCGGCGCCGCGCGCGCGGATCGCCAGGCCGCTGAACGCCCGATCGAACGGCTCGCCGAAGGCCGGCGACGGCTCGAAGATGATGCGCCGGCGTCCGTAGTCCAGATAGATGTGAAACCGCATCGCGATCTGCGCGCCGATGTTGCCGGCGAGGGCAGGGTTGGCCAACGCGCCGGCCTTGTCCTCGGAGAAGAGCGTGATCGGATTGTCGATCGTGAACGAGCCGATTTGCAGCGACTCGACGCGGCCGAGTTGGCCAGAGACCTGACCGCCAGCACCCGCGCTCCCGAGCGATCGGATCGTCCGGACGGATGAGCCCGGCAGGTGCTGCTCGCTGACGAACGGACTGTGAAGCGCGAGCGCCGTGCCGGCTCCGATGTCGAACATGAACTGCCGCTCGATCGGCGCAGAGCCGACCGGCGTCACGGTCGCCCTGAGCGTGGGATGGCTCACGTTGGTGAATTCGATCGGGATGCTCTGGCCCGTGCCCGTGTACGTGAAGGACTCTCGCGGGTGAAGACGGATGTGCCGGGCGCCATAGTCGA
>JBLNGH010000013.1:0-12722 GCA_050264575.1 Acidobacteriota bacterium
CGATTTCCTCTCCCTTGGGCTGACGATCCGGACGGAAGTTGACATACACGTCGCCGTCGTACAGACCCATGACTTCGGTCGCGAGCTCCGGGCGGCCAAGATTCGTCACGATGCTGCGCACCTCCGGGAACTTCATGAGCGTCCGTTCGACGTCCGCGGCGATGGCCATGCCCTGCGGCAGCGACGTGCTTGGGAGGCGGCGCGTCTCGATGAGCAACGAGCCTTCGTCGAGCTCAGGCATGAACTCCGTGCCCAGAAATGGCACGGAGACCAGCGCCGCTGCGAGGACGACCACGGCGCTGCCGACCACAGCGAGTCGATGGCCGAGTGCCCAACCGAGGATCCGGCGATACGAAACCGTCAAGCGTTCAAACCAGCGAGACGGCGCTTGTCTGGCCCGTCGCAACAGCAGCGACGACATTGCCGGCACGTAGGTCAGGGCGAGCACGAGTGAGCCGAGGACCGCGACGCACACCGTGAACGCCATCGGCCAGAACATCCGGCCCTCGAGTCCCTGCAGGGAGAATATCGGCAGGTAGACGGCAATGATGATCGCGACGCCAAAGACGATCGGCCGTCCGACCTCGAACGCGGCCGCACGGAGCAGAGCGCGACGCTCGTCGCTGTCAACCGTGCCCGCGTGCTCGAGGCGCCGGACGAAGTTCTCGACCATGACGACCGAGGCGTCGACCAGCAGGCCAAAATCGAGCGCGCCCAGGCTCATGAGATTTGCCGACACGCCCGCTTCTCTCATCAGGAGCGCGGCCGCGAGCAAGGACAGCGGGATGACCGAAGCCGTGATCAGTGCCGCTCGAACGTTGCGCAGAAAGACCAGCAGAATCAGCGTGACGAGCAGACCGCCCTCCGCCAGGTTGGTGAAGACCGTTCGTGTTGTGTGGTCGACGACGTCCCCTTGGCTGTAGTACGGACGGACGGTCACGCCTGCCGGGAGCAGCGGCCGGATGATCCCGAGGCGCTCCTCGACCCGCCGAACGACCTCGCGGCCGTTCGAGCCCTTCAGCATGATGATCTTGCCGGCCAGCGCTTCGCCCCGGCCATCGCGCGAGACAGCCCCTTCGCGCGGCATGGGGCCCACGGAGACCGCAGCGACATCGCGCACCGCAATCGGCGTTCCGCCGCCTCGAGTGTCGAGGAGGATGCCAGCGATGTCTGCTTCATTCGTGACCCGTCCAATCCCGCGGATGGTGAACCGCTCACCGCGATTCTCGATGTACCCCGCGCCGAAGTTGCTGTTGTTCTCGGAGACGGCGCGTACGACGTCGTCGACGGTCAGCCCGTATCCGGTCAGCCGATTCGGATCGATGTCGACGTGGAACTGCTGCACCATGCCGCCCCACGAATTGACATCGGCGACGCCCGGGATGGTCCGGAGCATCGGCTCGATCGTGTACTCCTGGATGTTGTTCAACTCGAGGAGCGACGCCGAGTCGGACTCGACGAGGTACTGAAAGATCTCGCCCATCGGCGTCGCCGCAGGCCCCAGCGTCGGGTGCAGGCCCTCGGGAAGGTGCTCGGCCGCGTCCTGCATCCGCTGCTGGACCTGCGCACGCGCGAAGAACATCTCGACGTCGTCTTCAAACGCGATCGTCACGATGGAAATCCCTGCCTTGGAGAGTGAGCGGACCCCTTGCGTCCGCGGCAGGCCCATCATCGAGCTTTCGATCGGATAGCTGACGAGATTCTCGACTTCGACGGGTGAAAGTCCTGGGGCGGCCGTGAGCACCTCGACCTGATTCGGCGTCAGTTCTGGAAACGCATCCAGGTGGACGGTCGAGAGCGCCCACGCGCCAGCGCCAATCAACAGCAACGTGCCGCCAATCACGGCGGCGCGGTAGTGGAGCGCGACGCTGATGATTCGTTCAATCATGGCGGCTACCCGATCTGAATCTTGGCGCGGCCAAATTGCGCCTTGACGGCGAACGCCCCTTCGATCACAAGGAGCTCGCCCTCCTTGACGCCGCGGACGATCCGGCGCCCGTCGTCGCCTTTTGCAACGACTTCGACGTTGCGCCGTTTGAAGCGCGCACCGCCGCGCCCGTCCGGCTCGGCAATGAACACGACCGCGCGTTGGTCGAGCATCTGAATCGCCTCGTCAGGAAGGGCAACCCCGGTTTGCTGCGGGCCGCTCTCCAGCCGGACCGTTGCCAGCATCGCCGGCCTGAGCCGACGCTGACGATTCGCGACGCCGGCCCGGACGAGGACGGTTCTTGTGGCGGGGTCGAGCGATGTCGCCAAACTGTGCACGTGCGCGTCGAATATCTCGCCGGGAATGGCCGACACGCCGAATCGAAGCAGCGCTCCAGGCTTGATGGACGTGGACAGCCGATCGGGGACCGCGACCTGCAGCCAGAGCGCATCGGGATCGGTGACGACCACGATCGTCGCGCCGGCGTCGACGACCGCGCCGGCCATTGCGTCCCTGTTGAGCACGAGACCAGCGCGCGTCGACTTGAGCCGAATGTGACCCGTCGCCGGGTCGACGTCGAGCACGGCGAGCGCCGTCCGTGCGCGATCCATTTCAGCTTGGGCCTGCGCTACGGCCGCAACGGCCGCCTTCTCATCGGTGCGGGCGCGTTCGACATCCTGCTGTGCGATCGCCTTGAGCGCGAGGAGCCGCTCGGCCCGCTCCTTCGCGGCTTGCGTGAACTCCAGCGCCGCTTGCCGGGTGGTCAGCTCGGCGCTGGCTTTGGCGAAGTCGGCGCGGGCAGCGGTCGCTTCCTCGCTCTGCAGGGTCGCGATGACCTGGCCTTGCGAGACGCGGTCGCCGACATTCGCCCGAATCGTCAGCAGGCGTCCGCGAGTCGGCGCGCTCACGCGCACGGTGCGATCCTCATCGACGTTCAACTCGCCCGGCAGTTCCATCGTTTCGGTAACACTCGACACCGTGGCCGGCGACCACTTGACGCCTCCGTGGCCGACCTGTTCGGCGGACATCGTTACTTCGGTCACCGGCGCGGATGGAGGGGTCTCTGGTTCGGCGGTCGGTTCGCGCCGACCGCACGCCGTCAACGCAACGGCCGTCAGCAGGATGGGAAGAAGGCGCGCCGGGGTCATCGCAGGCCTCCGTCGCGGGGATCGTATCCAGCCGCGAGTCTGAGATCGAACAAGCTCTCGCGTTGCGCAAAGTGCGCGCGCGCGTAGACCAATCGGGCGGCGGCCAGCATCCGGCTTGCATCGAGCGCTTGCAGGAGGGTCGCGGCGCCTTCTTGATACGCGGCGAACGTGATGCGTGACGACTCATCGGCGCGATTGAGGAACGTGCGTTGTAGCGCCGCGAGTTGCGCGGACAATCGTTGGGAGACTTCGTACGCGCCATTCACCTCAGCCGTGACGCTGCGCTCGATCCAGGCCAACTCTTGCTCGAGGGCGATTTGTTCGGCGGTCGCGCGGGCGATCTCTCCGCCGTTCCTGTCGAACAACGGCACCGACAGGCTCACACCTGCAATCATCGAGTTGATGCCGCTGGTCCGCTTGAGGCCGAAGCTCGCGCCCACTTCACGGATGACCAGCCGCCGTTCATGCGCCACAGTTGCCTGTGCCATGGCCAGGCGTGCCCGGGCGGTGACCAGCTCCGGGCGTTGGGACGCATGTCGGGTGAATTCGTCGAGCGGCAGCAGCTCGGGCCCGGCAGGAGGGTCGGCGACATCGACCTGGAGCGCGTCGAGCGCTCGGAACGACGTCCCGAGAAACGGCTGAAGTTCAGCCCGCGCGCGCACGAGCTCAGCGTCTGCAAGCGTCACCTCAGTCGCCGTCTGGTCGCGCTCGACCTCCGCGCGAATTAACTCCGCCTCTGGACTGGCCCCTTGAGAGACACGTGCTCGCAGGTAGTCGACCAGCCTGTCGACGCCCGACTTGCTCTCCTGCACGGCAACGAGCGCCACTTGCGCGAGGGCCACCTTGTAAAACGCGCGAGTGACCTCACGGGCAACGCGGCGCTCGGCCCCGACCAGCTGCGCCTCGGCTTCATGGATGGCCTGGTCGGCCCTCTCGATGCGAGGAGATCGCTGAAAGAGCGACTCCAGCGGGTACGTGATGTAGGCCGACCGTTCGGCATCGAGGCGTACTGGGCCTTGGCCCGGAAACGCGGTGTCCTCGACGGAATACGTGGCGATGGGATTCGCGAGCGAGCCGGCGGCTTGCCGACTTCCACGTGCGGCGTCGACACGGGCGCGCGCTGACTGGATGAGCGGATGCTCCTTCAGGGCCGTCGTGAGAACCTCCTCCAGCGTCCATGCGGAGCGACCCGTCGGCGGCGAACTGGGGGTCTGAGCGGCGGCAATCGAAGATGCTGCGACCAGCACGGCCACCCCGGAGAGCCATGCCCGAAGTAGAAAAATCCTCATCGACCCGGTTCCTTCCAATGAAAAGAGACGCGGAGACATTCGTGATCCCTCGAGGCGATCACGAGTGCCATTCAAAAAAGGATTACGGTTTCAGCCGATTCGGGGCGGATGGTATACGGACGGCAGACCACCAGTGACAGTGGGGTTTGTCGCGAACGGCGGGCAAACACGAAGGGTGCCCAGATGAACCAGCTGAACCGCTGGCAACGGCTGAGCGCAGGCTCCAATGCAGACGATGCAGGCACCGCTGTCATTGCACTGATGGGCGGCATTGGTGGAAGGGGCCCGGCGGCATCCATCAGGACACACGAAGCCATCCGCCAGGACGAGGCAGGCGAAACACAAGGCCAGAAACGCCGAGGCTAAACGCATGGCGGCCAGCGAGGCAGTCCCGCCAGCATACAGGGTTTACGTCTCCCTCTGATAGACATCGATGTGCCAGAAATACGTCCTCGCGCGGCTGATGCGGCGCAGCCCGCATTGCCGAAGCGCTCCGCGCTTGAGCAGCTCGCGAGTCCCGACCCGATGTCCAACACCGAGCAGGTCGAATCGGAAGCGAAGAAAGCCGCCTAGCCGGTGACTCCGAGGCTAGAATCCGCACATGTGGAGAGCCGCACAGGTTCTCATCGGAGTCACGGTCTTCGCATTGGTGACATTTGCGCATCCCATCGAAGGAAATACCTTCGGTTTCTGTCCGATCTCCAAGAGCCTGCTGCACGCCGCCAATGACGTGGTGGTGGCCGCCATCGATGTGGGGTCGGTCTGGCTGATCTCTCGCGGACTTCGCCGCGGCGTCGCATCCTAACTCGTTGTCGAGCTTCGTCAGTGGACGCGGACGAAGCGGGAATACTGAAACGATTGGATCGAGCCCGATGGGGTCTGATGCTGATCGGGCACGGACTCGAGAAGCGCGAAGCCTTCGCCCAGTTCCTTCGCCAGCGTCTCGGGCGAGTAGCGCATCACCGGCAACCCGCTGCACTTCTCTGGCCCGTCTAAAGCGAACGTGGCGATGATTGCCGAACCGTTAATCTTCAGCGTGTCGCGCAAGTGCTGGACGTAGCGCTGTCGGTCGTCCGCATCGGTCAGGAAATGAAACACGGCACGGTCGTGCCAAATGTCGCGTGGCGAGACGGACCAGGCATCAGTGACGTCGTATTCCAGCCATTGCACACGGTTAGCGTCAGGTCCGAGCCGTTGCCGAGCTCGCGTGAGCGCGGTGCTGGACACGTCCAGTACGGCCAAACACGAGACGCCGCGTTCGATCAGGTGATCCACGAGGCGGGAATCCCCGCCCCCGACATCGACGATTCAGCTGTCGTGCGTGAGGCCCGACGCCTCAATCAGCCGGAGGGATGTGGTGGGTTCCGGTTGAAACCAACTCACCCCATCAGATGGTTTCGTCTTGTAGACCCGCTCCCAATGGTCATGCCGGTTCACGATCCAATGGTACTCTTACCGTCAATATTCGGATTCGTGAATCGCTGAAATTGAAAGCCGCCCACCACTCCTCCGGCGGCGTTCAGCCTCGCCCGCACCGGCCAGGGCATCCTGGGCTCGCTCATGTTGATCAACGGCATCGGGCATGGAGAGGTTCCACATGACGATCGATCGACGGACATTTCTCAAACTCAGCGGCGCCGCTGCAGTCGCCGTCGGCGCGCCTGCCTGTGGGCGAGCGCCCGAGTCGCGCGCGGCGGAACCGATCGGACCGGCCGACTACACGCTTCGCATCGCGCCTGGGCTGGTCGAGTTGGCCCCCGATCGCATCATCGCCACCACGCTCTACAACAACCAGTTTCCCGGTCCTTTGATCCGGCTCCGCGAAGGCCGGGCGGCAACCGTGGACATCTACAACGACACGGACACCCCGGAGCAGTTGCATTGGCACGGACAGACTGTTGGCATTGATGTCGACGGCTCTGCCGAGGAAGGCACCCCATTCATCGCCGCGCACGGGCATCGGCGGATCGCGTTCACAGCCGGACCGCCGGGCGTGCGCTTCTATCACACGCACGTGTTCGCCGGCCCCGACCTTCGCGCTGCGCAGTACGGCGGTCAGGTCGGTCCCGTCTATGTGGAGCCGAAAGACAACCCCGGCGCATACGATCAAGAGATCTTTCTCCTCTTGAAGGAGTTCGAACCCTCGTTCAGCCGCGGCGGCGACATGCCGCAGCACTTCCTGGCTCCGGCCGACCGCAACAAAGAACTCGAGTCCAGCGGCGAATCCGCGATGCAAGCTTCGCTCGCGAAGGGCCTGCCGCACGGCTTCGAAGTCGGCTATGACGCCTTCTGCATCAACGGACGGATGTTGGGACATGGCGAGCCGATTCGCGTGAAGGCGGGCGAGCGGCTGCTGCTGCACGTCATCAACGGCAGCGCGACCGAGATCCGGAGCCTTGCGCTGCCGGGGCATCTGTTCGAGGTCGTCGCGCTCGATGGCAATCCGGTTTCCAGGCGCGCACAAGTTCCAGTCCTCTGGATCGGGACCGGGGAACGCGTGTCAGCGGTCGTGACGATGACGCATCCTGGCGTCTGGATTCTCGGCGATGTCGGCGAGGATCGCGATCACGGCATGGGTATCGTCGTCGAGTACAGGGGCGCGAAGGGCAAGCCGCACTGGACGGCTCCGCCGCCGTCGACATGGGATTACGTGCAATTCGGCCAACCAAACACGCCGGCTCGGGCGCCCGCCGACACCATCGAGATGGTCTTCCGGAAGGACAACGCGGCCCTGAATGGCTTCAACCGCTGGCTCATCAACGACGTCGCGTTTTCAATGAAGAGCATGACGCCCAAGTTTCAGCTGCAGCACGGCAAGCGATACCGACTGCGAATGCGGAACGCGAGCGACGACATCCATCCCATGCATCTGCATCGTCACAGCTTCGAGCTGACGAGAGTTGCCGGCCGTCAGACCGGCGGGGTGATCAAGGATGTCGTGATGCTGGGCGGCTATCAGGAAATGGAGGTGGATTTCACAGCGGACAGTCCAGGGCTCTCCCTCTTTCATTGCCACATGCAGTTACACATGGACTACGGCTTCATGGCGCTGTTTGAGTGTCACTGAACTCATTTCATTCGCGGCCACGCTGTCGTCGTGCGGGCCTGCTTGTCAGCGCGCAAGCACTCTCGTTTGGAGTGGCCCTCTACCTGTCACTCAGGGAGGCTTATGCCGGCCGTTCGTGAAGACGCTTCAACGGCCGACCCACTCGAGTTCCGGATCCATGGCATGGATTGCGCCGACGAGGTGGCAATTCTCAGGCGCGAGATCGAGCCCCTTGTCCGATCACCCGCACGACTGGCGTTCGACATTCTTCGGGGCAAGATGCGCGTCGCGCCAGGGACTCCGGCGGTTACGGCCGATGACATCGCGAAGGCTGTTGCCCGCACCGGCATGCGGGCCGAACTGTGGCAGGACATTCGACCCGGATCGGCGGAGGCGGGGTTTTGGCAGCGACGCGGCCGCACTGTCCTGACGATACTCAGCGGCCTGTTCTCAACCGCTGGGTTTCTTGCCCACGCTGCGCAGGTCGGCATTCTGCGAGCCCTCGGATCTGAAGGCACACCGGTCGCAACGTCATCTGACACGCCGCCGTTCATCGCCCTCGTGTTGTACACCGCTGGCATCCTCACCGGCGGCTGGTTCATCGCACCCCGGGCTTGGAACGCTGCCCGTCGTCTGCGGCCCGACATGAACCTCTTGATGACCATGGCGGTCGTCGGAGCCGTGGGCATCGGCGAGTGGTTCGAAGCGGCGGTCGTCACGTTCTTGTTCTCTCTTTCGCTGGCGCTGGAATCGTGGAGTGTCAATCGCGCACGCCGCGCCGTCGAGGCGCTCCTCGCCATCGCGCCTCCGACGGCCCGGCTCCTCGGGCCAGACGGGACCGAGACGGAGGTGCCTCCGGAGGAGGTCACGGTTGGGGCGCGTGTGCTCGTCAAACCGGGCGATCGCATCCCACTCGATGGCATCGTTCGACGCGGCCAGAGTCAGGTCAACCAGTCGCCCATCACAGGAGAGAGCCTGCCCGTTGAGAAGGCGCCCGGAGCCGAAGTGTTTGCCGGCACGGTCAACGGTGACGGAGCGCTCGAGATCGAAGTCACACGGCTCGCCGGCGAAACGACGCTCGCGCAAATCATCCGGATGGTCGGCGAGGCGCAGAGCCGACGGGCGCCATCTGAGCAGTGGGTCGATCGGTTCGCACAGGTCTACACGCCGGCAGTGCTGGCGATCGCTATTGCCGTTGCGGTCGTTCCGCCGCTGGTCGTGGGCGGCGATTTGGCAACATGGTTTTATCGGGCACTCGTACTCCTCGTGATCGGCTGCCCCTGTGCCCTCGTGATTTCGACGCCGGTGAGCGTCGTCGCCAGCCTGGCGGCGGCGGCGCGGCATGGTGTCCTGGTCAAGGGCGGTGTCTTCATTGAAGCGCCCGCACGGTTGAAGGCCGTCGCCCTGGACAAGACGGGCACTCTCACTGCCGGCGCACCGGAAGTCGTTGATGTTGTGCCCCTGCCCGGGCATACCGAGGAAGAGCTGCTTCGGGCAATGGGCGCGATGGAAGCTCACAGTGACCATCCCCTGGCGCGCGCGATCACGTCACACGTTCGTTCGAGGGGCATCGCCTTCGATCCCGCAGAGGACGTTCAAGCGATACAGGGCCGTGGGGTCACGGCGCTCATCCAGGGCAAGCGGTACTGGCTTGGATCGCACCGCTATCTTGACGAGCTCCGGCAGGAGACGCCCGAGGTGCATGAACATCTTGAATCGAAATCCTCCGCGGGCCGAACCGTGGTCGTGATGGGAAAGGAGGACCACGTCTGCGGGTTCGTGACGCTGGCCGACGCTGTCCGTCCGGAATCTGCGACGGCCATTGGTGCCCTGCGAGAGGCCGGCGTTGAGCATGTCGTCATGTTGACCGGCGACAACCGCGCCACGGCCGATCGGATCGGAAGCGCGACCGGGATCTCGGAGATTCGAGCGGAACTGCTTCCCACCGATAAGGTCGCCGCGGTGGAAGACCTGGTCCGTCAGTATCGAACCGTCGCGATGATTGGGGACGGCGTGAATGATGCGCCGGCGATGGGCCGTGCCACCATCGGTATCGCGATGGGCGCGGCCGGCAGCGACGCCGCAATCGAGGCCGCTGATATCGCGCTCATGTCTGATGATCTGTCACGACTACCCTGGCTGATTCACCACTCCAGGCGGACTCTTCGGATCATCAAGCAGAACATCGCCCTCTCGCTGGGAGTCAAGGCACTGTTCGTGGTACTTACTGTCTTCGGCTACGCGAGCTTGTGGGGCGCGATCGCGGCAGATATGGGAGTCTCGCTGGTCGTGATTGCGAACGCGCTCCGGCTGCTGCGGCCTGGCGTGTAGGCCCGGTAGCGGCCGAACGCTGCCGCCACTACGCGTGGTGCTTCGGCGAGCCACGATTTCTTGTCAGAACGCAGCCACTCGTTCCACGAACCAGAAGCTCGCGAGGCCGCCAATGGCATACGGCGCGATGCGCCAGAGCCACGCGGGTTGCGACAATCGAAGCCGTTGTCCCGCGCGCCAGCCAATTGCGATCACCGCCAACACGGCTCCGACAAACAGCAACTGCCCAATCTCCACGCCCACATTGAAAAGCAGCAAGGCGATCGGGATGGACGACTGCGGTAAGCCGACCTGCGCGAGCGCGCCGGCAAAGCCGAATCCGTGCAGCAGGCCCAAGGTGAACGCCACAGCCCACGGAGAGTGTTGCGTCACGCTGTGCCGCCCTTGCCGCATGCGGACGATCTCCGACGCGACGAAGACAATGCTCAGCGCAATCGAAGCTTCGACGGGGGGCCCGGGGACATGCACCCAGCCGAGGGTTGCCCCGGCAAGCGTCAGACTGTGCGCCGCCGTGAACGCCGTGATGGTCACGAGCAGTCGTCGGGTCCCGTGCACGAGGAGCACCAGAGCGAGCACGAACAACAGATGATCGAACCCGGTCAGGATGTGTTCAATCCCGAGGACCGTATAGGTCCTGACCACTTCCAGCCGGCCAGGGCTGCGCCTGCCGACGAAGCTGGGGTGCACCGGCAGGATGCGCTCGAGTTGCACAGTGCCGTCCAGTCGCACGAGCCGCGCGAGCACATCGATCCGAGTTTCCGAAAGCTGCGAGAAGACGATCGCCTTCCCATCGAGCCCTTCCGGCACACGGATTCGCCAGCGCTGCACCGTGACACCACGCGAGAAGGTGCTCCGCACCGGCGTCAGCGCCTCGGTTCCGTTCGGGAACTGTGGCTTCACCTTGAGCGTGGTGGACTCGTCGATCGCGGGGATCTTCCAGAGAACGTCGTACGTGTCCCGGTCCAGCTGCGTCAGCTGTAGGTAGGCCGGCTTGAACTCGTCGGCGCGAGTGGGAACCACGCCGTAGAACAGCAGCGCCACCGCCACCGGCAGGAGAAAGCGCTTGCTCATCGCCGGTCCGTGGACGGTTTCGTCTCGATGCTGACCTCATATCCGCGGCGCATCTTCGTGTACGCATCGTTGCGCGCGCGCTGCCGGCGGTCGTTCTCCCATTCGCGCACAACCTGGTCACGCACGCCGGCGAGCTCGGGTGCGGCGGCCGGCGTCCGAGCCGAGACGCGCACGTAATGCGAGCCGAAGCTCGACTCGATCGGCCCCGCCCATTCGCCAATCGGCACCTTCTCGAGCGCTGCGGCAAAGGAGGCGCCGAAATCGCGCGCCACCAGATCGGCAGGGGTTTGGGTGATTCGATGCGGAAGCAGTGTCCGCATGCCGAGTTCCTCGGCGTCGGTACCGTTGCGCAGGGCCGCGCGCGTGACGGCCACTGCCCGCACCACTTCAGGACCGGACGTGGATTGTCCGAGAAAGACCTGCTCGAAGGTGAGGATGGCCGGCTGCACGAAGCGCGCCTGGTTCGCCGCCAAGTACGCGGACAGATCCGCGTCGGTCGGTGTCCGTGTCGCGGCGTCCTCCTCCGCGATCATCTCGATCTTCTGCCGGACTCGACGTTTCACGACGATGTCGTCACGCTCGAGCCCAAGCTTCACACCTTCGCGATACAGGATCTCATCGCGTACGTACGACTCGATCAAGTGGTTCAGTTCGGTCGAGGATGGTTCGCGCCCTCTCGCCGCCACGTGCTGTGTGACGAGGTCGTCTACCACTCCCTGAGTGATGACGATGCGGCGCCCACCGGAATCGCCGGGCGCCATCCATCGATAGGCGCTGAAGAGCGCGATGCCGATCAGCAGGAAGTGCAGCATCGGCTCGCCGAGAAGTTTTCGAAGGTGCATGAGGATTACCTGAGCGCCCGCACTCCGGATAACGCGAGCGTGGCAGCTTTACTTTGGCGAATACCAGATTGGCGACGTGAACGCCCGCTCCTGCGTCGTCATCGGCACCCTGGCGTCCGTGATCTTGATCTTGAAGTACGCCGCGTCGTACGCGGTCCAGCGCGGCGTCGGAATCTCGAGGACGCGCGCGTAGTAGACCGCGCGGACCGCCGGATCGAAGTCCGGGTCCTTCCACACCGTGACCAGTTCCGGATCACCGATGGTGTTGGTCCACGTTGCGGTGGCGACGTCCACGGTGTTTCCCACGGCGGTGAGCTTGCCATTGACGATCTTGCGCCGGTCCTTGTCGCCCCAGACCACGTCGTAGATCTTCTCCTGCGGCTTGCCGTCCTTGCCCAGCCATCCCTTGATGATCTGGATGCGATCGAGGTTGCCGCTGAACCGGTCTTTGAGCGCGGCGACGAGGAACGTCGGCGCTTTGCCGGGCGGCGCAGCGGGAAGATCGCCGCCCATCGGCACACCTTTCGCGTAGCCGGCCACCGCGGGCGTGCGGGTGGCGTCGGCCGGCGTGAAGTCGTAGCCGCCAAAAAACCGGACGATCATGCGGGGACCGCTCGTCGCGTAGGTCTCACGGCGCATCATCGCGTCCCACAACTCCGCACGCGTGTTACCGGTCGACCATACGGCGGTGTATCCGGCCGCCGTCATCTCCCAGCCCTTCACGATGCGGTTGGGGCCGAAGTTCATCGCGTCCTCGTCCCACCGATCCGGCCGGGGCTCGGCACTCGGGAATTTGGCGAAGAAGTTGTCCTCTTCGGCGGCCACGAGGCCGTTATGGGTATCGGTTCCGCCCGCCATCCCGAACTTGAACGGGTTGGTTCCCAGATCCTGTTCCACCTTCAGGCCGTTCTTGAGAGCTTCGCGCGCGTATTCGCCGGCGATCATGCCGGGTTTCTTCGGCGTCTGAGTCAGGTTGCCGCGGTCCCACAGCTCGTACGCGGCGAAGTCGTCGGTCGTCGACAGCGACGGATGCGACTCGCTCTGCCCCTTCATCTGAATCGCTTCGAA
>JBLNGH010000014.1:0-4460 GCA_050264575.1 Acidobacteriota bacterium
GGCCGTTGGTGAGCGCGCCCATCTGCCGCAGCGCTTCGACGCGCTCGGTGTCCGATCGAATGTGCGAGAAGCTCGCCCAGCCCATCATCGCCGCGTCGAACCTCGGCCGCTGTCGAAGATCGATGGAGGTCCGTGAGCCGTTCGGCGAGGTCAAGAGTGGCAGGTCCTGGTACCGGCCGACGAGGACCTCCAGCGAGGGGTTCTCGCCGGAGCGGCGGCGATAGAGGGCTGTAGCAAGCAGTTCTGCCGGTTCGAATGCGACGATGCGGTAGCCTCGGCGTTCGAGCGCGAGCGCTTCTCGCCCGCCTCCAGCGCCGCCGATCAGCACAGTGGCGGGCGGCTTCGGAAAGTGCGCGTCGATCAGGCGGCTCTCCCACGGAAAGAGGTCGGAGTTGAATGTCGCCGCGCCCGGCTTGTACGCCGGCTGGCCTGAATACGTGAGGTCGTTGAAGGCGTCGTGAAAGCTGTCCGTGCCCCAGGCGAGAACGAGACGGCTGCGCACGGTGTTGAACTTGCCGTACACGCGGTCGACCAGCCTCGTGGCCCAGAGCGACCGGGCCAGCAATCGGACGATCCGGGACGGCTCGCTCACGTCCGATCCTCAGCTGCCCGCTGACTCGCTCTGCGCGCGCACGAGCTCACCGCGCCGGCCGAACGAGAACGTCGGAACGAACTCTGCGACTTCCGTCGGCTCCGCCACGACATCCTCGCGGGCAACGACCCAGGCGTGTCCCTGCACCTTGTTCGCGCTCTGACGAAATCCGATCATCAGAGTGGGGTCGGCACCGAGCCCGGAGAGCTCGCGATAGAGCAGAAGGCTCCGCTGCAAACAGTCGCGATCGCCGAGGCCGAGCAGGCTGCGCGTCCGCCACACGCGCGCCACCGCCGTGTCGATGGCTCGATGATCCGCGACGCGCGTCGGATGACGCCAGACCCATCGGGCCAGCGTCTGAACAGGGACGACGTGCTTCAGCGCGCCGAGCGCCAGGTACGCCGGGAGGAGGCGCCCGACGGCCAGCGCGTTGCCGCACCAGCGTCCGAGTGGATGCCGGGTCACGGAAGTACGGGCACGAGTACGGGCCGTTGCGCGGGATTCACGCCATGCTCCAGCGCCAGCGCGCGGACGACATCGACCACAGCGGCGAGTCCATCCATGCCGCCGCGATAGTTCAGCGCGTACACCGGAACACCCGCGACGATCGAAAGGTACTCCTCGGCGAACCGGCGCGCCTCCGCCGAGGACGCGGGATCAAAACAGTGCGCGTGGCTGACGAGCGCAGAAAACGCTGCTGCGGGCTTGACGCGCGTGATCTCGGCGGCCGCCGGGTGCCGCGCATCCCGTTCGAGAAGAACGATGGCTCGGAGGGGGCGTGCCGTGCCGAACCCTCCGGCGGACCTGACGTCTGCGGAAGGAGCGCCAAGGCGGCGAAGCGCGTCGGCGCGAAGCCTTGGCACGAAGGGGAGCGGGTGCCCAAAGACTTCTGATCCCGTCACCCGAATGACCACCCCGTCGTCGGCCATCTGAGTAAAGCCCTCGCGGCCGAGCGCATACGCGACGGTGGACTTTCCCGATCCGGAGACGCCGCAGAGCGCGATGGCGCCGGCATCTCCGGCGATGGCCGACGCGTGCAGCGCCTGCCAACCCATGGCCTGCAGGATCGCCGGCTGCAGGATGCGCGTAAAGCGCGCAGCGACCTCGTCCCGCGAGGTTCCGGCCGCCGGCCACGCACGCACAACCGATGACCGTGCCTCGAACGCGAACACCGCGAGATCGGGGCAGTCGAGCCAGCGCGACGACGAACCGGCGAAGCCGCGCGCGCACACCTCGCCGTGCTCGTCGCACCAGGTGTTGACTTCCCGTCCTGTCGACGCGTCGGGCGGCGCTTCGCCCTCGACGAACGTCAGGCTCAGCATTCGCGCGCGCTAGGGGCCGTCGTTGCCGGGAACTTTCCGCGGCTCGCCTGAATCCTTCGGCGACGGGCTGAGCTTGCCCATGCCGCCCTGCAGCAGCTCGCCGATCGTGCCAATCGCTTTCCCGGCCGGCGGCTGCCACGGGCGCCGCGCGCCGGTCGCGACCGGCTTCTTCTCAGACACGGACATGATGTGCGTCCTTTCTCGAGTCGTCGTTTACGAACACCTCACCCACGTTTCCATGTTCAGCAGGTCCCACACGTGATGCAGCTGATTCGGATTTCGCGCGAACGCGTCCTCCGCAAACGCCTTCGCGGATGCCGGATTGATGATGCCGAGCTCGCCGAGCGCGGAAAACGATCCGAGTCTCTCGAGCAGCGGCCGGCCCTCCGCCGTCAGCATCGACACATAGAACGGCGTCGCCGCAAGCTTGCGCTGGCGATCGAACCCGAGATCGGGAAAACGCTGCGCGAGCGTCCGGCGCACCAGCCCCTTCGATCGGCCTCCCCGATCGAGCAGCGCCGGCGGCGTTCGAATGAGCATCTCGACCAGATCGGTATCCCAGTACGGGTGCAGCAATCGCACGCCCGTCCTCGCACCGAATTCGTACCGCTCCTCCAACTCCATGGCGAGGAGCGGATGGTCGAGTCCGGCGCGGATGTCCCGCAGGTAGAAGCCGTGCGGCGGATCGGCCTGGACGAGACTGCCGATGCTTCGTCGCTTCAGTTCGGTCCGCAACCCGGGATCCGGTGCGATCCACTCCGGATCCCGCCGTACCGCGCGCGTCTGACGCCGGCGTTCCCAGGCCTCTGGCGCCAGTCGCGCAAGCGCCTGGCCCGCAAGCGGCCGCAACCCGAACTTCCACACTGCCGAGCGAAGCAGCGCGAACCGTGAGGACCGGTACGATCGCAGCCACGTCGAGACGAAGCGGCTGTATTCGCCAATCCGGCCGCCGCGGAGCAGATCCGCGGCGTAGTAGACCGACACCGTCAGCCACTCGTCGCCGCCGCTCCCCGTCAGGATCGTCTCGACGCCGTCGAGCCGGCCCCGGCGTGCGAGCGTCTGGTACGCCGGGCTCCAGGAACTGTTTACCGGCGAACTGGCGCCCTCGTTCATCTCCAGGGCGAGCGCGAACATGCCGTGCGGCGCCACCGCGTCAGGGAATTCGATCAGGTGGTGTGTCAGACCGAGCTCGCGCGCGACCGCGGTCTGCACGAGCCGTTCGTCGCACTCGGGATGCGGGAACCCGAGCGACAACGCGACCGGCGCCGGGTGTGAAAGGTGGCGCGCCCGGTCTGACGCGACCGCCGCGATGCTGATCGAATCGAGTCCGCCGCTGAGAAAGATTCCGCTCGGTCCGGTCGAGAGGCACCGGTCAACGGCCTGGGTGAACAGGTCCCCGAACTGATGGACCTCGGACGCGTCCAGCCAGTCCATCGGCTGGTCGTCCGGGATCGGATTCCAGTACCGCGCGACCGACACGCGGCCGCACGCGATGCTGACGCACGATCCGGCCGGCACGCGGCGGACCGACTCGTAAAACGTCTCCTGCGGATCGGGCCAGCGATAGCAGAGGTGATCGGCGAGCGCAGTGCGATTGAATTTCCTTGGGGTCTCAGTCTTCGAAAACAACGCCTCCGGTGAGCTCGCGAACGTGACCTCGCCCCGGTGGGACGCGTAGAACAACGGATGCAGCCCGACCGCATCGCGGGCGACGATCGCCCGCCCGGCAAGGTGATCGACGATGGCGACGATGAAGCTGCCGCGGAGCTTCAAGAGCGCATCGTCGTGCCAGCAGTCGTAGGCGGCGGCCACGAGGTCGGCTTCCGGCGCATCGCGGTGACAGCCGACTGCCGACGCCAGCGCCGGTCGATCGAACAACACGCCATGAAAAACGGCCTGGACCGACCCGCGCTCGGCGACCGGCAAATCGACGCAGGTCAAACGCGGCCGGCCCGACGTCGAAATGGTCAGCACCCAATCCTCAGACGCGGCCGGCTGGAGAGGCGCATCCGCGAGCGCCGCGCGCGACTGGGTCGTCATCGCTGGAGCAGGTTCTCGTCCCGAAGCCACGCGATCAGGTCGTTCACGTCCGCCTCCACGCCCTCGGGATCCATATCGAATTCAGCGACGAGCGTCTGCACCATCTGGGGAATCGGCATGCCTTCGCCGATGAGCTCCCAGACGCGGGATCCGGTGTGGTTGAGTTCGAAGACGCGGTTGGTTGGAAGATGCACGAGGACGGCGCCGTCACCAAGATGTCGCGCGATGACGTCCGGGCTCGGTCGGAGGGGCGTGGCTGGGGACGGAACGCTCTCCATCTGAGCTGTGCGGGTTGACATCCCTGGTGGTGGAAACCCGCGGTGCACCACTTATGGTCGAGAATCCGCCGGGTCCTATCGAGCTTAAGGGGGCATATTAAGGCTGTCAAATGCGTGTGTCATTGACGGTACTGGCGGTGTCGCCGGGATGATACAGACTCAGAGCGGTTTCGAGTTCGTCGTTGGGGTCAGACCGGGGTCAGACCCCGAACCCAAGGGGTCTGACCC
>JBLNGH010000015.1:0-8935 GCA_050264575.1 Acidobacteriota bacterium
GACCGCCATGGCGTCGTACGTTTCCCTGAGATTGCCTCTGATGATTGGTGACGGCGGCTTACTGATCAACGCGAAATGCGATGACCGGATCGACGCGTGCCGCTCGCAAGGCCGGAGTTAGTGTTGCGAGGAGTCCCGTCAACGCCAGCACGGCCACAACCGCGCCGAATGTGATCGGATCGAGCGGGGCGATGCCGAATAGAAAGGTCGCGATCCATCGGCTGAGAGCCGCCGAAAGGGCCAGCCCGATCAACATGCCCGCGGCGACGACACGCGTGGCGCTGTCGAGCACCAACCGCAACAACCGGGTCTGACTCGCGCCCAGTGCTACTCTGACCCCGAATTCCCGCCGGCGCTGCTCCACAGAGTACGAGAGAACGCTGAACACCCCCGACATGGCCAGCACCAGCGCGACTCCAGCAAACGTGCCAACGGTCACCGCACGGAAGCGATACCGAATCGTGGCTTCAGACGCGAGATCTTCGAGGGTTCGAATGCGCCTGACCGAGACATTTGGGTCCTGCCGGGCAACGACGCTGCGGATGGCCGGGACAAGCGTTTCCGGCGGGCCGTGACCAGCGCGCACGACGAGATAGATATCGTCGTAAGGAACCTGGGTCAATGGAACATAGATTTGCAGCAGTTCCTGTTGGGCGTCGGGTCGCCCCTTCACCTGACGCACGACGCCGACAATTTCTCTAACGTCCGGTGTCGACACGAGCACCGACCGTATGCTCACCCGCACGCCCAGCGGATTGCGGCCGGCAAGATGGCGACGCACGAATGCCTCGTTGACGAGGCACACCGCGCCGGTACTCCCCGAATCGTGCTCAGTGAAACCACGGCCCGCCACGATCGGAATGTCCAGCGTCTGAAAATACCCGGGACTTGCAACCGTATACTCCGCGGCCGGACGATTGTCGGCATCTGTCGGCGGTCCGCCGACGATTTCAAACGGCCACCGCCCGAGCTCGACGTTTCCAAACGGCAAACTGGTCGACCACCCGGCGCTCCCGACGTTGGGGATCGCCGTGACTTCACGCGTCATCTCTTCATAGAACTGGACCAGCCGTTCCCGAGTCGGATATGGGGCGCGCGGGACGCTGAAATCGAGCGTGACGACGCTCTTGTCATAGACGCCGTAGCCGGCCTCGAAGCTGCCGAGGACCCACAATGTGCGCAGCAGCAACCCTGCACCACAGAGCAGCAGGACCGCAGACGCGATTTGTCCAGCGGCGAGGAGACTACGAACTCGCCCGCCGGCGCGTGTTGAGCTGCGACCCTCCGAGGCGAGGGCCTGCACCAATGTCGTCCGCGTAGCCTGCCACGCCGGCATGGTGCCGAAGAACAGCCCAACCGCCAGCGCGGTGACCACGCAGAACGTCACCACGCGTCCGTCGAGCGCGAGCGTGATCGTGGCGGGCAGCAGCCCGGGCGGAATTACCGCGGGCGCCACCCTTAAGACGATCGCACTCAGACCGATCCCGAGCAGGCCGCCGAACGCGGCAAGCGTCAGGCTCTCGGTCAACAGCTGCCGAATCAGCCGGCCACGACCCGCACCCAGCGCCGAACGCACGGCAAACTCCCGAGCGCGCACGGTGGCGCGGGCGAGCAGCAGATTGGCCACGTTGGCGCAACACATCACCAGCACAAAACCGACGACGCCGAGCAGGAGAAGAGACGTCACTTGCAGGTCCGGACCCATGATGCCGGCGCGCAGCGGCTCGATCGTGATGTCCCGGTTGCGGTTCGTGTCCGGGTGCTCTCGCGCGAGCTGCGCGGCAACGCTCGAGAGCTCGGCCTGGGCACTTTCGAGCGAGACGCCGCGCTTCAGGCGGCCGACACCCTGCGAAAACCGGAGACCTCGTTGATTGACTGCGGTGGACCGGAGGAGCGTCCACACGCTGGCGGGCCGCGACAACCGCACGTGGTCAGGGACCACGCCAATAACCGTGTGCGGCTGCCCACTCAGGCGGACGTCACGCCCGATGACGGTGACATCGCCCTCGATGCGCATGCGAAGTAGACACCTCACGTCGTGCCATGCCGCACGGCCGCCTTGGCGGTGGCTTCATTAGACACGCCAATGGAATACCATCACGCCCATTAGACTGTCAAATGGGGCGGAGGCTCGCTCGTCGGGTGGCAGTGGGTCCGGCAAAATCCATTGGAAAGAGCGCGGTGCGCAAGCGTCGTCAATTCGCGAGGCACGACTGGCGACGGCAGGTTGATGCTCTCAGCACCCATATAATCGAGGTTTCCTGTTATGGCGCTCGCGCCCGGCGTCCGCCTCGGCGTCTATGAAGTCCGCGAGCTCATTGGCGCCGGCGGGATGGGAGAGGTCTATCGGGGCCACGATACCAGACTGCACCGGGACGTCGCTCTCAAGATTCTCCCCGACCTTGTCGCGCTCGATCCAGACCGCCTCGCTCGATTCAAGCGCGAAGCGCAGGTCCTTGCGTCGCTCAACCATTCGAACATCGCCTCAATTTTCGGCTTCGAGGAATCGCATGGCGTCCACGCGCTCGTCCTTGAATTGGTTGAGGGACCCACGCTCGCCTACCGCATTGCCCAAGGTGCCCTTTCGCTGGACGAAGCGTTGCCCAGTGCCCGACAGATCGCTGAGGCCCTCGAAGCTGCCCATACGCAAGGGGTCGTTCATCGGGATCTGAAACCCTCCAATATCAAGATTCGGACGGATGGCACGGTGAAGGTGCTGGACTTCGGATTGGCGAAGGCGCTGGCAGGTGATGTCGAAGCGCCAGTTACGGCTCAGTCTCCAACGATTACCAGTCCGGCGGCCACAGAGATAGGGGTCATCCTCGGCACCGCCGCATACATGAGTCCCGAGCAAGCGCGCGGCAAGCCGGCCGACACGCGCAGCGATATCTGGGCCTTCGGGAGCGTGCTCTACGAGATGCTCACTGGCAAGCTGGCATTCGACGGCGACGATGTGTCCGACACGCTGGCGAATGTCCTGAAGCGTGAGCCCGACTGGGGCGCCCTTCCTGCGGAGACCCCGTCAGCCGTTCGACGCGTGTTGCGACGATGTCTGGAGAAGGATCCCAGGCGTCGGATCCAGGACATCGCCGATGCACGGCTTGACCTCGACGAGAAGGAAGTCTCCGTCGCAGCCGTGTCTCTGCCGTCGGCGTCACGTCTTCTGAATCGCGAGCGAGTGGCTTGGGCGCTCCTCACAGCAGCCCTCTCGAGCGTTCTCGCGTACAGCCTGCTGAAGGAACAGCCGGCGACACCGGTCGTGCGTTTTCAGATCAACCCTCCCGAGAAAGGGTTCTTCGGTTCCAGCAGCGGAGTGGGAAGAGCGGTTGGCACAAGCGGTGGAATGCTCTCGCCGGATGGCACCCAACTCGTCTTCGTCGCGACGGACCAGGCAGGGCAAACGCTGCTCTGGCTGCGTCCGCTCGATTCGTTCACCTCCCGTGCGCTGGCTGGGACCAACGACGCCTTGATGCCCTTTTGGTCGGCCGATGGCCGGTCTGTCGGATTCTTTGCCGGCGGGAAATTGAAGAGGATCGACCTCGCAGACGGATCGACCCAAACTCTCGCTGATGTGCCCGTGCCGCCGCGAGGGGGGACATGGGGAAGTCGTGACGTCATCGTGTTCAGCAGCGGCACTCCCGCACGACTCGCTGGAGTCTCTTCGCGAGGGGGAGCGGTCACTCCGGTTCCGATATCGGGCGGAGGAAACTTTCCCCGTTTTCCATCGTTCCTGCCCGACGGTCGCCATTTTCTATACACGGACACGGGTCGATTGGAGGGTCGTCCTGCTGGCCTCCACGTTGCCTCCATCGAGCCCGGGTTCGAGCCGAAACGAATCGTTGCCAGCGATAGCAATGGCGTGTTCGCATCGCCCGGACTCCTGGTGTTCATGAGAGGGATCACGCTCCTGCAGCAACAATTCGACCTCGATCGGATGGAAGTGACCGGAGAGGCGACGCCGATCGTGGAACAGGTGTTTTTTAACCCTGGAGCGTGGCTGGCCGACTTCTCTGTCTCGGCGACCGGCGTGCTGGCATACCGCTCAGCCTCCAATCGCTCGAGCCAATTCGCGTGGTTCGATCGCGCCGGGCACTTGCTGGAGACCATCGGCCCACCAGGCAATTACCGAGCGCCGGCTCTTTCACCGGACGGGAAGCGACTGGCGTTCGCCGATGTCAACCAAGGAGATATCTGGATCTTCGACCTGACGCGACAAACACCGTCGAGGTTCACCGCCAATCCTGGCACAGAGACCGCCCCAGTCTGGTCACCTGACGGGACGAAGATCGCGTACCGGTCCGATCAGGGCGGCCTTTTCGAAAAGGAGACGACCGGCACTGGGACTGAGCGGCTCCTGCTCGACGAGTTCGTGAATGGTCCCTCCCAAATTTCCGCGGACGGCAAGTGGCTGCTGTATTTTGCCGTCACGCCGGGAAAGACTCAGGACATTTTCGTGTTGCCGACGACGGGGGACCGAAAGCCAAAGCCGATCGTGCAGACACCGTTTCCCGATGTGGAGCCGCAATTCTCTCCCGACGAGCGCGGGCGCTGGCTCGCCTATGCCTCGACCGAAACTGGAAGAAACGAAATCTACGTCCAGCCCTTCCCACCGACCGGGACGAGGTGGCCGATCTCAAACAGCGGCGGCCGTCAGCCCCTCTGGCGGGCCGATGGAAAAGAGTTGTTCTTCGTCAGCGATGACAGGAAGTTTTACGCCGTGGACATCCTGGACAAGTCTGGATCCTTCGACTATGGCGTCCCGCACTTTCTCTTCGACATGCGCGCCAATGTGTTCAACGCGCGGAACAGCTACGTTCCCAGTCGCGACGGCCAGCGCTTCCTCGTGAACATGCTCCTGGAAGCTGACGACGCCCCGATCAGCGTCGTCTACAACTGGCGGGCGGGCATGAAGAAGTGAACCTCCGCCTGACAGAGGTTTGCATCCGATCTTGGGATTTTGAACCCAGCGAACTCGCCGCACGGATCCATCATCGCGCGCCATGCGACTCGACATCATCGTCAACTGGCTGGATGAATTGAAAGCGAAGACCACGGCGGAACGGTGACGCCGGATTCGATCCCGTCCGCCGCGCGGCTCCTATCGTCCGACGAGAATCAGAACGCCGGCAACTAATGCCACGAGGGCCATCACCGCGGCCGGGAGGACCACGGCCGTGAGCCCAGCAATGCCATAGAGGATCAACCAGATGGCCAGCAGCAGCATGCCAACATTTCGTTGAACGGCGATCGCCATTTCAGCCTCCTCGTGTCCGTCGGGACGTCATTCTCTGTGATCATCCAAGGGTCAATCTGCGGTCCCGCGCTGACTTTGGGCGGTCCGCTCTTCGGGACGATGATAGAACCATCGCTGGAATGTGGCGGAAAGATCGTGCTGGCCAGATTTCTCTGTTCGATGGCGATCGTCGTCTTCATGCCTGGCTGCCCCGTGTTCTTGAGCACCATGAAGGGCACTCCCGTGTTCCGCGCGGCGTGGGCCACAGCCGCGACCTGCTCGCCGTTGCGAAATCCTTCGGCGGCCATCTGCACGTTCGTGCCTTGATTCAGGACGTCTTTCAGGCGCATGTGCAGCGCGGGCTCGGAGGCAGGGACGCCGGGCTACTGTCGCCGCTCCAGACGCCGGCCGTTAAGGAAAGAACTGTGGCTTTACCGATCGACATCGCACACCTCTCAGCGGGGCCCGGCTCCAAGTCCGGCAAGAATCATGTCAGGACGGTCGTTCGGCCAAGTCACGACCAGCCGGTCACTTAGCGAGTGACAGGCCGGGACGGAGGGTCAGTCCGGGTTGTAGATTTTGCGCGTCGAGGTAACGGCGAGCACGCCAGGGGACCTGCTCGCGGTCGCAGTACAATGCGCCGGCTCCAGAGCTCAAACCATGCCGCTGCCCGCCGGAACGCGACTCGGTGCATATGAAGTGATCGACGCCCTCGGCGCCGGTGGGATGGGCGAGGTCTACCGTGCCCGGGATACCAAGCTCGGCCGCAGCGTCGCCATCAAAGTCATTTCCGAAGCATGCCTGTTTGACTCGGATCACGTCGCGCGATTCGATCGCGAAGCCAAGGTCCTCGCCTCGCTCAACCATCCGCGCATCGCGACGCTGTACGGCATGGAGCAATCGGCCGGCCGTCATTTCCTCGTGATGGAGCTGGTCGAAGGTGAGACGCTGGCCGACCGGCTGCGGCGCGGCGCGATGTCGGTGGCGGACGCGCTCGGCGTGGCGCAGCAGATCGCGGAGGCGCTCGAAGCTGCGCACGAACGTGGCGTGATTCATCGCGATCTGAAGCCGGCGAACGTGAAGGTCACCCCCGACGAGCGGGTGAAAGTCCTCGACTTCGGTCTGGCGAAAGCGATCGAGAGTGAGCAGGCGTCGGTCGACACGAACTCCCCGACGCTCAGCATGCGGGCAACGCAAATAGGCGTCATCCTCGGCACAGCCGCCTACATGTCGCCGGAGCAGGCGAAGGGCGCCCCGGTCGATCACCGGAGCGACATTTTCTCGTTCGGTGTCGTCCTCTTCGAAATGCTGGCCGGACGGCGGCCGTTTCAGGGCGACACAGCAGCCGAATTGCTCGCATCCGTGCTCGTTCGCGATGCGGATCTGGAGTCGTTGTCGCCCGCCCTGAACCCCCGCCTCCGCGATCTACTTCGTCGGTGCCTGGAGAAACAGCCGAAACGACGCTGGCAGGCCATCGGAGACGTGCGAGCGGAGATTGAAACGATTGCCGCGACGCCCCAAGCGCCAGCGCCACTTGTTCAACCCATGGCCGCGAGGCGGCCGCTGTGGAAGCGCGTCGTCCCGTTCATCGCAGTAGCTGCGTTGTCATCAGGTCTCACGTACGTGGCGGTCCGGGGCTTCCGGCCGTCGGCGCCACGGCCGGCGACCGTGGTCAGATTTTCGATGACGATGCCGGAAGGAAACCCGCTCGCAGGAGGGATGGGTCGGCGGTTTCTCGCGATTTCTCCGGATGGCACCCGCATTGCCTATTTCTTAGGGGGTCGGCTGTTTCTCCGATCGCTTTCGGATCCGGAATCGACCCCGGTTCCAGGAGTGGAGACGGCGCAGCAGTCGACCAGTCCCGCCTTTTCACCGGACAGCCAGTCGATCGCTTACTGGGCCTCCGATCGAACGCTCAAGCGATTCGCCGTCGCAGGTGGCGCAGCGGTCACGATCTGTCCGCTCACGGCGAATCCAATGGGGTTGACTTGGGCCCCTGACGGGATCGTTTTCACACAGGGACCACAGATCTTACGGGTCTCAGCGGCCGGCGGGAATCCCGAACAGCTCGTTTCTGCAAAGGCCGACGAGTTGGTCGACGGTCCACAAATGCTCCCGGATGGCCAGATCCTGTTCACCGTGAATGCAGCCGCCCCCAGTCCCGACTCATGGGACCGGGCTGCGGTGGTCGTGCAGTCGTTGAAAACGGGTGAACGAAAAACGTTGGTGTCGGGCGGGGCCGACGGCCAGTATCTCCCGACGGGCCATCTCATGTACGCCTTGGGCGGGACGCTGCTCGCCATGCCGTTCGATCTTCGCCACTTGCAACCAATCGGACAGCCGATCCCAGTCGTCGAAGGCGTCAGACGCGTGACCGGTGGCGCCAGCGGGGCATCGCAGGTCAGCGTTTCGACCACGGGGTCGCTTGTCTACATTCCTGGCCCGCCCGGGTCGGCGGCGACACAGTTCGATGTCGCCTTGACGGATCGGAAAGGGAACATTGAACCGCTGCGACTTCCGTCGGCTTCTTACGAGTACCCACGGGTTTCCCCTGACGGAAGACAGATCGCCTTCGGTACGGAAGACGGCAAAGAGGCCGTCGTGTGGGTCTACGATCTGGCCGGGACGAACGCGGTGCGTCGTTTGACGTTTGGTGGAAGGAACCGGTTTCCGGTGTGGTCGTCCGACGGGCAGCGGATCACCTTTCAGTGAGATCGAGAGGGCGATCTGGCTGTGTTCTGGCAGCGTGCCGACGGAAGCGGCGTGCCGGAGCGGCTGACAAAACCCGAACAAGGGACCGCCCATGTTCCCGATTCGTGGTCACCAGACGGTGCTCACCTGGCCGTCACGGTTGTCAAAGGCTCGACCTTTTCGATTGCGATGCACTCGGTGCGAGACGGAAGGACCACGGAGTTCGATAGCGTGAAGTCGACTGCCCTGCCGACGGCCGTGTTTTCGCGAGACGGCCGATGGGTCGCCTACTCATCGTCGGATGGTGGATCGGCGAGCACGCAGGTGTATGTGCAGCCGTTTCCGGCAACAGGCGCCCGATATCAGGTATTCGCCAAGCCTGCCGACAACCCGCACCATCCGCTTTGGTCGCCCGACGGCAAGGAACTCTTCTATGTCCCGCGCGTCGGCGGGTTCGAAGCGGTGAGCGTGATCACCCAGCCAACCTTGGTGTTCGGCAATCCTGCGCAGGTGCCGAGGGTGTTTCCAACGGCAGCGCCAACGACGCCGAGAACGTTCGACATCACGCCGACCGGCAAGATTGTCAGCGTAATCGCCAGCGGTCAGACATCGGCCGCCGCTGCAGACCGGCCCGTGATTCGCGTCGTGTTGAACTGGTTCGACGAACTGAACGCGCGAGTACCTCCGGCACGGTGAATTCAGTTACAGATTCCGACGGGATGGCTGCTGGTCAGCAGCGGGGCTACTGATCGTCGGGTTACTGCTCGGTCAACACATTCAACGGATCTACTTTTGCCGCACGATACGCGGGCGAGAGACACGCGAGCAGGGCAACGACGCCGGTCAGCACGGCGACGATGCCAAGTAAGACAGGATCGGAAGGCCTGACGCCGAAGACCTGACCTTCCAACACGCGCCCGAGTCCGAGCGCGGCGACCACTCCGAGCGCCAGGCCGAGTGCCACGACCGACAAGCCCTCTCTGAAAACAATCCGGACGATTCCGCCCGGCG
>JBLNGH010000016.1:0-5331 GCA_050264575.1 Acidobacteriota bacterium
CCGGGCGGATGGAACCGGGTGGTCCTTCGCGTCGCTGATCTGCCCGCATGCATCGAGTCGCTCAGACGAGCCGGACTTCGTCTGCGTAACTCGATGGAAATCGGTCCAGGCGGGAAGCAAATCCAACTCGAGGATCCGGACGGGAATCCGGTTGAGCTATTCGAGCCCGCGCGATAAAGGCGCCGGATCAGACCATCGAACTCTCGCTACTCGGAGGAGGAGTCCATGACTGGTCAGAGTGTCGCGACAGCGGCTCCCGCAAACCTGGCGATTGCACGAGCCGCCGATGACGCGTAGGTGACCAAGGATCGGTCGGCCCTGGAAGCGCTCCTTGCCAGCGACTTTCGTTTTACGAGCCCGCTCGACAATCAGCTCGATCGCGACACGTACTTCCGCCGTTGCTGGCCGAACAGCAACGTGATTGCGGGGTTCGATTTCATCCATCTCGTCACGGACGCGGATCGCGTGTTCGTCACGTATGAAGGACGCAATACGAACGGCCATCGCTTTCGGAATACCGAGATTCTCACGATCCGGGACCGGCACATCGTGGCGGTCGAGGTGTACTTTGGCTGGTCCGTGCCCCATAAAGCGCCGCTCGGAGGATACGTGAGCGAGGCCGGTCCCGAGTAGCTCCCGATCGCCAGGCCCGTCCTCTGCGCGTTCGGGTCGAACTGGTCTCACGCTGGAGCGGCGACTCGATCGGACCTGTTGCGCAGACGAAAGCCGGCTACTATCTGCGCGTGCGCGCGGCGGACCGCATCCTGCCGAACGACTTCCGCCATCCGATTCCGTGACCAAACGCCGGCGTAGCGGCGCAGCCAAACAGCGTCTTCGCGTACCTGAGACGCGCGCCGTTGCCTCGTTTGCGCGTCCTCTTCCCTGGCTCCTTGGGACCGGAGTCGCATTCTGTGCCTGTGTTGCTCTCGACCGGCTCGTTCTCCACAACAACGTCCTGACGACCTTCAACGGGCAGCAGCCGCTGTCGCCGCTGTATGCGTTCTGGATGCCGCAGGTGCGGATGGCGGCCGCGTCGTTCGTCCTCAGCGCCATCGCGCTCGTCTGGTTGGCGCCGAAGCTCCTCGAAAGCCGCACATCGGACCGGTGGTTCGCCGTCGCGCTCCTGGCGGCGGCGTTGGCGCTTCCGCTTGCGTTGTTTGCGACCCGCGAAAGCGTGGACCGCATCGGCATGCAATTCCTGATCTATCGCGGCGAGGAGTATTTCGACGATGCGCTGAAAATCAGCGACCTGTCCATGTTCCTGCGGCACTACACCGAGCTGGTCCCCCAACTCAGCCTGCACGGACGAGTCCATCCGCCGGGCTTTGCCGCCATCCTGTACCTCGTCCGGCAAGCCGCTGGACCGTCTCCGTACGCCGCAGGTGTTGTCGTTCTCCTGTTGTTCAGCGCCGGTGTCTTGGCGATGTGGAGGGCGTTTGCTCGCGTGCTCGATCGCCGCCAGGCTCGCATTGCCGCGCTGCTCGGGCTCGCGATCCCGTCGCTGCTGGACTTCGCCTGCACGTCGATGGACGCGGTGTTCTTCAGCGCGTCCTGCCTGGTGTTGTGGGCCAGCTTCGCCGCGCTCGGAGGCGAAGGCCGCTGGTGGCACGCAACGGTCGCGGGGGTTCTTCTTTACCTGGCCGCGCTGCTCAGCTTCTCGGCGGTGCCGCTCGGCTTGTTCGTGTCACTGTACGCGCTGGGCTCGTGGTGGCGTCAACGTGACGCCCGAATCCCGGCACAGCTCATCCTGATCCTTGCCGGCTTCGGGGTCGCGTATCTCGTCTTCCGTACCGCAACCGGATTCGACCTGTGGAGCGGCCTTCTCGCGGCTCGTGAGCAGCACTACCAGATCATGTCCCGCGTGATCGGGCAGAGCGTCGCGTCGGCGTACCTTCCGACGACTTTCGGCAATATCAGTGCACTACTGATCGGCAGTGGTCTCGCGGTCGTCCCGCTCTTCCTCCGAAGGGCGGGCGACGCATTGAAGACAGCTCCCGCGAACCCGCTCCTCATTGCAACGGCCGTTGTCGTCACGGTCGTATGTGCGGGGGGGCTGTACGTCATGGAGACCGAACGGATTCTGATGTTCGTGATGCCCTGGCTGACGTTGACGGCGGTTGCCGCGAGTCACCTCCCGGATGCGACCGTCAGGCTCCTGCTGACGGCGGGGTGGTTCCAGACATTCGTCATGGAAGTGTTGCTGTTCACGCTGTGGTAGGAGTTTGTAACCCGCGAATCAATTCATCGTAATTGCCATCGGTCCAGCTTGCCAAAAGCTCACATGAAGTTCATGAAGGACATGAAGGACATGAAGAACTGATTGACCAACAAAGAACTTACTTAGAAAAGGTCTTCTGCATGTCCTTCATGTGTGCTTGGCTCTGATGCCGAAGGGAGGTATCGCCCCTCGCAGCCTGCGCTAGCTTTTTTTCTTGAACCACTCGCTCAGCCACGCGCGATGGACGTGCCCGAGGCTGTCGAGCAGCGAGCCCGGCTCTTCGGCGGCGCGTTCGCGCAGCTCGGATTCGATCCAGTCGAGGAACGTGGGCGCCGCCGGCTCCGGCGATTGATCCTCATCCAATTCGTGATCCCACCAGACGACGGGACACTCGCCGTCGCGAAAGGCGGATGTGTCGAAGCAACACAAGTCGCCGCCGCCGCTGTCGCTGAAGGCGATGAGATGCGCCGGAAGCCGTGGACGTGCGTCGCGCCGCTCGTCGACGTTGATGCCGACGATATTGAGGTGCGGCGGCTCGGACGGCCGCACGGTATAGATTTCGAGCGGGCCGCGCCGGACGTCGCCGAATTCCAGTTGGAACCAGCCATAGCTGTCCGGAAACCGGACGCCTAGCGCGTCTTGCGCTGCCGTAAGATCGTCGACGGTGGCCGGCGCAAATGTCGCGGCGTCGGGCCCGGCGGTGTCACGGAAGAGTCGAGCGACTTCAACGTACCGGTCGGAAGGTGGCGGCATCAGTCTCTCCAGCCAGGCGGGGGGACCTCACGCACCGGTCCGGTGATGGTAATACGGTCTAATCGATTCTGAGTGGACGTTCGAACCAGGCGACGTCCCAGTAGTGATCGAACTTCCGCCCCACCGAGTGAAACACTCCGACGGACCGGAACCCAAATCGCTGATGCAGTGAAACCGAGGCGGGATTGGGCAGGCAGACTCCGGCAACGATGGTCTGGATGTCCTCGCGCTCGATGGCCTTGAACAGCGCCGCGTACAACGCAGTCCCGCATCCCTGACCGACGGCTTCCGGATGGCAGTAGACGCTTGACTCGACCGTCGTGCTGTACGCGGGCTTCGGACGCCAGGGACTCGTGCTCGCGTATCCCAGGCAGCGGCCTTGCGCATCGCTGGCGACGAGCAAACGGTGCCGCCCGGACGCCCGGTGATCGTCGAACCACGGTTGCCGCTCGGCTGACGTGAACGTGCGCAGGTCGAATGTGATCGGCGTGTGCACGATGTAGTAGTTGTAGATGTCCGTGAGCGCCGGAAGGTCGTTCGGCGTCGCCGGCCGAATCACGTAGTCGGACATGAGGAATTGTACTTACGCCAGCTTCAGAGCATGCACAACGAAGGTCACGAAGCACACGAAGAAGAAAACCTGTCCGCTACATTGACACCGAAACTGTCTAGCCATGACCGAAGAAGGTCCGGAGCTGCTCCCCGCTCATCCCCGTGTTGTAGGGCTTCGTGTCCGGCTCGAACTCCTTCCCTCGCTCCAGCGGACCCACGATGACCGGATCGAATCCGGCGTCTCGCACCAGCCCGGCCGCCGTTTCCAGAGCCTTGGGATCATCGCTCGCAAGCGGGATGCCCACGCGGTCGCTTTTTCGATGGGCCTCACTCTCCAATGTCTTGTAGTACACGGTGTTGAAGGCCTTTACCCACCGGCCGTCAGGAAACATCGTCGCCGCCCAACCAGCGGAGCCCTTCGGATGCTGGGAAGCCTGAAGCGCCGCCGCACCGTCCCGTCGCTCATACGCGTTCCCCGTGTCCAACACGACTTTGCCGGCCAGCAGTGGCGCAAGGTCGCGCGCCAGATCTGGAACGGCTTTCAGCGGCACGGTCAGCATCACGACTTCGCCGAACGATGCGGCGTCGCGTGGTGTTCCAGCCGACATGCGTGGACCGAGCCGCTGAACCAATGGCTGCAGATTCTCGGGATGCCGGGACGCCACGCGAACGTCGTGGCCCGCCTCGACCCACAACTTCGCCAGCGTCGATCCAATCATTCCCGCTCCGACGATGCCGATGCGCATAGCCACCTCCTCCGCGGGGCCATCTTAATGATTCGAGACCGTGCCGCGGACCACCCGTTCGGGCAGGGCGTCGGACCAGTCTCGGTGAGCGTGATCGAGCCTTAGCGGAGACGGTGGCGAACCTGGATTCCGAAATCGCGATCGCTCCGGAAAACAGTTCCATCGACCGACGAAGGGTGACAACCACGGGAGCCAGCGCACGGCATGGCCGTCATCGATATGAGCGCGTCGACGAATCACGGCCGCGCAGGAGCGCCGCCTCGCGGTTGATCGCCTCGTAGCGATTGGCAGGACTCGGATGATCGCTCAACCACTCCGGCCCACCGTTGCCGCTGTGTCGCGCGATGGTCTGGAACATGTTCGCCATGTCGCGTGGCTCGTAGCCGGCGCGCGCCATGATTTGCACGCCAAGCAGGTCGGCCTCTCGTTCGTACTCGCGGCTGTACTTCAGGAAATAGGTCCCGATCCCGATCTGTGATCCATTCGCGATGACGGCTCCAGTCCGACCGCCAATCACCGACCCGAGGATCTGTCCGGCGAGCGCACCGAACTGGAACGGCTGCCCCTTCGTGGCCTGCGCGGTGCCGTGCCGGAGCACGACATGACTGAGCTCGTGCGCGATCACGCCCGCGACCTCGCCGTCGTTTCTCGCCGCGTCGAGCATGCCGCGATTCACGAAAATCGGGCCGCCGGGGAGCGAAAACGCATTGATGTCCCTGCGATCGACGACCTGGAACGTGTACCGGAACAGCGGCTGCTGAAGTCTGCCCGGAATCGCCGCGACCAGACGCTCGCCGATCCGTCCGACGTAGTTCTCGGTCTGGCGATCGCGGACAATCGGCAATTCCCGCCGAAGTTCCGCTGCCGCGCGTCTGCCCAGTTCGACATCCTGCGCCGGGGAGAATCGATTCTTATCGGGATCGATGCGTGTCTGCGCGGCTGCCGACACCGAGAAGGTCAGGCTGGCGGCCAAGGCGACCACGACATGGAGTCTTGAACGACGAAGGATGAGTGCCATGCCGGCTAACAGGGCAATCCCGATGCCAGCACGGATCGAGCGTT
>JBLNGH010000017.1:0-17564 GCA_050264575.1 Acidobacteriota bacterium
ATGTCACGTTCTGCAGCAGATCGGTGGCGCGGATGACGATGCGGCTGGCTTCCGCCTCGTTGGCGAGAGGAATCTCGTAGCGTTCTTCCGGAGAGTCGGCCAGGCCGTCGGCGGGGAAGACGAGCTGCCACGATCCGCCGCCGCGTGAGTATTCCACTTTCAGAATCGGACTCTGCGCGTCCTTCACGCGGACGATCAGCCGGAGGCCGGCCGGCCCGCGCGCGATTTCGGTCGTGATGACCGGCGGCGTGTTGTCGATGGTGATCGGATCGCTGTCGCGCTCGCCGCTGAGTTTGCGGTCCTCCGCATTCGAGGGAGAGTCCGACGCCGAGAGGCGGATGATGTAGCGGCCGTCGGCCACCGTGGTCGTGTCCCAGACGAAAATCGAGTCTGTCAGTCCGCTCCGTAAATCCTGCCAGGTCTGCTCGCCCTCGCGACGGTATTGCAGCGAGTAGACGAGCCGATCGCCGTCGGCGTCCTCGGCTTTCCAGACCAGGGTCTGAAGACCTTTCTGGTACATGCGGCGGCCGGGTGGCGGCGGCGGAGGGCCGGAATCGCCCGGCGGACGTCTCGCTTCAGCGGTCAGTTCGTCCAGTCCGGCAATCGCGCCGTCGTCGCTCGAGAACGGCCGCTGAAAGACGACGCCCGGCGGGTGGACGGTGAGCGACGAGACCGCCGGGCGGCTGTTTCGCGGAAGGTACGCGACGGTCACGGAGGTCAGGCGCGGCGAAGGCGCCGACGCCGCCGCTCGTGTCAGCACCGCCTTCCACTGCAGAAAGCGGGCGGTGGGACTCTTGATCGCTTCGCCTTCACCCCGTGAGTACGGGCCGGCCCAGTCGCTCCACGAGTCATCCGGCTTCTCGGTGTTTCCCGAACGCGAGAAGAGCGCGATGCCGCCCGATCCCTCCCACCGAATCAGTCCCCAGGTGGCGACGCTCTTCGTGTCGCGGACATTGGAGATGTACGTGGCAGGCGACTGGTCGTTGGCGCCGACGGCGATGACGCGGCCCGGATTCGCGGTCGCGAACGCAGACGGTCGTCCGCCCGGCCGGACGGGTCCCGCAAATCGCGTGATTTGCTTCGCGTCGACACCGGTGAGCAGCATGACGTCGCGCGTTCGCGAGACTTTGTACAGGCGACCTTCCGGTCCGGTTGCGACCAGAGCCCCGCCGTCGTCAGTGGCGGCGACGTCGTAGGCAATGTCGTTCGTCTCCCAGAAGGGTTCCCAGGTGCCGTTCGTGTCGATCCGGTAGAGCACCGAGCGTCTGTTCGTGGTCGTCGGCGTCGGGGTGCCGCCGCCCGTCGCGGGTGGCGGCGGCGTGGTCACGGCGACGGACGTCGTCTCGCCGCTGGCGGCGGCAGACTCGTCGCCGCGCGCGACCGCGGCCGCGAAGATGGTGCCGTCCTGCGCGACGGCTGCCGCGCGAAGTTCCGTCACACCGGAATCGAGAAGCACGAACGGCCGATCATCCGCCTCGAACCGGTACAACCGTCCCGGCGACTCCGTGCCGGCAAGCATGCGCCCCTTCGCGTCGGCGACGAGGGACACGACGTGCGCAGCGGGCGGCTTGTAGATCGTGCGACTGGCGCCGCCGGCGTCGACGCGATAGATGACCGCAGGATTGCCGGCGCCGACCCAGAGCCGCCCGGCCGGATCAACGGCCAGCGCCCAGATGTATTTCTCCTCGGGATCGAAAAACGGTTTGGCGGGACTGTTGCCGTCGATCACGTACACACGCCCGTCCGGCGACGTCGCGACGTAGATGCGTGATCCGGAAACGACAAGCGCGAAGACGTTGGTCTCCTCCGCATCGAAGACCGTCTCTTCCTTTTGTCCGGGGCGCACCCGGATGACGCGGCCGTCTCCACCGGTGCCGGCCCACAGCGTCCCGTCTGCGGCTTGCGCGAGCCCCCAGACCTGTGCCGGGGCCGAGGTGAGTCGATTCTCGAGCTGCGGACCAGGCGTGACGACGCCGTCGAGGCTGACGTACACGCCCTCGGACGTCCCGCGAAGAAATTCGGCCGACGTGGCAATGGTCCAGAACGTCGGTCCGGACGCGTGAAGCGCAGCAGACAACCCGCCGGCCACAACCAGAAACAGGAGTGATGAACGCAAGCGGAATCTCCGCGGAGCGATGGACGAACGAACCATGCGTCGCTTTACTGCTGGCCGGACGTGAGCGTGAACGTCAGCTCGCGGGATCCGCGCACCGCACGCTCGAGCCGGCGCTCCCACGCGCCGACGACCGTGCGGGAGACCGACGCCGATGTGACGGTCTTGTCTTCGTCGAGGATCGATCGAACGGAAGGCGGCAAGGCCGGCAGAGTCTCGCCGCCGACAACCGTCCCCGCACTGGAGCTGATCAGTCGCACGTACAGACGATTGTTGCGCCTCGTGCCGTTGAGCTGCGCGAGCAGCGCCTGCCACGTCGACGGCTTGCCCGGCTTGAGTTCACGTTGCTCGAGCGTCGCGAGCGTCGACGCGTCGGCGACGAGCAGGCTCACTGGCCCCGTGGCATGCGACGGCATCGTCACCGGAAGCGACACGGTCTCCGTCGCGCCGCGGAAATCGCGCAGCAGCACCTGCAAGGTGTACGTGGCGCCGAACTTCGGCTTGGTGGTGTCGAGCCAGGCGCGCTCAATGGTCGAGCTCTCCTGGCGCTCCGAGACGCGCAGCCGGATATCGAGTTTCTCCGGCAAGGCCTCGCGAAACTCGTTCGTGAACGCGGCGCCGACCGGGGCGACGATCGCGGCCGCGGCGGCGGAGGGCGCCGTATCGCCGGTAAACACGTCATCAATCTGCACGCTGCCGTTGCTCCCGAACGAGACGGAGCCGGTCGCCGCAATCGACATCGCGCCGGCCTGCCGTTCGTACGCGATGAGCGAGTTGAGAATCGACACGTAGCTGAACAGCGGCGTCAACACCTGGTCGTGAAGGACGTAGAACTGGAACCGGCGCTCGCTGACGCGATCCGATGCCAGCGTGACATTCACTTCGAGCTCACGCGGCATGGCGCCCAGCGTGCCGCCGACCGCCGTGCTCCGATCCTGGCTCATCGTGCCGATGACCGGGCCGAGCGTCGCGATCTTCATCGACGAATCGAGGCTCGGGAGCACGGCGTAGACTTTCGCGCGAGTCATCGGATACGCCGTCGGGCCGAGGTTCAGAAAGGGATGCCCGAACGCGTAGATCCTCGTCGCGTCGACGTAGGTCACCGTTCCGGTCGGGCCCATTTCGAGATCGCCGTGGATCAGGCTCATGCCGACCGGGTCGCCGGGCCTCAACGCCGTTACCGGCTCCGAGCGGGGCGGTCGTGGGCCTTGCGCGTCGCCGGAGGTCACGGAAAGTGCCTGGCGCAGCTCGCGATCGACCGACGGATCGAATCCGCTCAGCACCATCGCGGCGCCGATCGGACGCAGGCGCGGCGCGAGGTCCGCCAGCGACGACGGCCCTTCGATCCGGAGTCCGGGGAGAGAGGGCCCCAGCGGCGCGAGCGCTCGCTGCGTCAACCGGCCGAGGGTGGCGAACACCTCCGCCGGCTCGGCAGGCCATTTCAAGGCCAGGTCAGCGGAGGTTCGTCCTGACTGCCCGTCGATTGCCGAGGTCATGTCCGCAATCGGCGTGATTCCCGCGAAGGGCTCGCGCGGGAACGAGCCGATCGCGTACGAAATCGCGCCAACGAGACGTCCGTCGATGTAAACGGGGCTGCCGCTCATCCCCGCGATGACGCCGGTTGTGGCGAGCGGGCCGCCCTCGAGCTTCGCCAGAATCAGATCGCGGCGCGGGCCGAGGACATTTCGCAGCACGCCGATGACGTTGGCGTGAAACTCCTCGATCGCTTCGCCGGCAAAGACTGTCCGGCCGATCCCCACCATCCCCGGCCGGATGTCGTCGATAGGAAAGAACGGCTGGCGCTGCGCCTGCGCGGCAAGGAGGCCGGCGGCTGCGCAGAAGGCCAGCGTCGCGCACAGAGTGACTCGGCGCATGTCCAATCATAAGGGTTTGACCCCGATCCGGCGCTCTGTTACGCTCCTGGGGTCTTGGAACGCGTCATGACCCCGGAGATTGGATTTCGCGCGCAGGGACCGGCCGCCTGGTCGTATTGGTGGTGGTCTGCTTTGACAGCTGAGGAGGTCCGCGCGCTGTAATCACGACCGACGCGTGAGTTTTCAAAGGCCTCTTCGGCAGCAGCTGAAGAGGCCTTTTGCTTTTGCGATGGATGGAACGCTTGTCGTCGAAACCGTGACCGGGCCGAGGATGGCCGACCTGCGCCGGGCGCGCGATTGCGCGCTCGGCGACGTGGTGGAGCTGCGTCTCGACGAGGTCGCCGATCTCGACGTGGCGGGCGCACTCGAGGGGCGCAAACGTCCGGTGATCGTGACGTGCCGCCCGGCGTGGGAAGGCGGGCGGTTTCAGAGGAGCGAGTCCGAACGTCTGCGCGTCCTCGCCGACGCCATCCGTCTCGGCGCCGAGTACGTCGATGTCGAATGGAAAGCCGATCGGCGCCAGCTTCCGCGCGGCGAGCGGACCCGAATCGTGCTGTCGCATCACGATTTCGCCGGTCTGCCTGCGGATCTCGCGGATCGCATCCGGGCGATGCGTGCGGAGCAGCCGGCGGTGCTCAAGATCGCGGTGACGGCAACCCGTTTGTCGGACTGCCTGTTGCTGCGCGACTCCGTGCAGGGATCCGACTCGCATGTGGCGATCGCCATGGGTCCAGCCGGTCAGTTGACGCGCACGTGCCCGTGGCTGTTCGGGTCCTGCTGGACGTACGGCGGCACGGTCGCTCCGGGTCAGATTTCCGCCCGGGACCTCATCGACCGATATCACGTTCGCGAGACCACGTCGAAGACGACGATCTATGCACTTGGCGGATCGCCGTTGGGCCATTCGGCGTCTCCGGCGATGCACAACTCGGCGATCCCGGCGCTCGGGCTGGACGCGGTCTACGTGCCGCTCGAGACGGCTGATGCGGACGAGTTCTGCGGGGTCGCCGCCGCGATCGGCGTGTCGGGCGCGAGCGTCACCGCGCCGCTGAAGGAAGCGCTGCTCGGCCGCGCGTCTGCCGACGAGCTCGCGAGCCGAATCGGCGCGCTGAACACGCTGCGATGGACCGGGCGCGAATGGGCGGGCCGAAACTTCGACGTCGCCGGGTTTCTGGCGCCGCTCGATCGGCGGTCGTTCACGCTGCGTGGCGCGCGTGCGGTCGTGCTGGGCGCCGGCGGCGCGGCGCGCGCGGCCGTGTGGGCGCTGAAAGCTCACGGCGCTCGTGTCGAAGTCGTCGCGCGACGGCCTGAGCAGGCGGCGAAACTCGCGCGCGACTTCCGTGTGGACGCCGCGGACTGGCCTCCACAGGGGCCGTGGGACGTGCTGATCAACGCGACGCCGGTCGGGACCTGGCCGGACGTCGACGCCTCGCCGCTGGATGGCGCGCCGCTCGGCGGACGGCTGGTGTACGACCTCGTGTACAACCCGCTCGAGACGGCGCTGATGAAACAGGCGCGCCGATCGGGTCTCGACACGATCGGGGGTCTCGAGATGCTGGTGGCGCAGGCGTGCCGGCAGATCGAATGGTGGACGAGCCAGCCGCCGCCGACGGCAGCGATCGAGCGTGGGGCGCTCGAGTTTTTGGGGTCAGACCGGGGTCAGACCGGGGTCAAACCTGGGTCAGACCGGGGTCAGACCCCTTTACGAAACGTATGAAACAAACGTCATTCGACGAATTCGTGGACCTCGCGAGGCGAGGGACGTTCGTGCCCGTGTGCCGCGAGATCATGGCGGACCTGCTGACGCCGGTGTCGGCGTTTCTCAAGATCGCCGAGCATTCGGACTACGCGTTTCTGCTCGAGAGCGTGGAAGGCGGCGAGCAGGTCGGCCGGTACTCGTTCCTCGGGAAGGATCCGTTTCTGGTACTGCGGGGTCGGCCCGGCGAAACCACGATCGAACAGGCCGGCGTCCGCACGGAACGGCAGCAGCCGTTCATGGACGTTCTTCGCGGCTTGATGACCGAATTCTCCTCGCCCTACGTCCCCGGTCTGCCGCGCTTCACTGGCGGCGCGGTGGGCTATCTCGATTACGACACGGCGGAGTGGTTCGAGCCAGCCGTGCGCCTCGACAAGGCGCTGCCGGATCGCGATCAGGCCGGCTTCATGGTGTTCGACACCGTGCTGGCGTTCGACCACGTCAAGCACCGGATTCTGGCGATCGCCAACGCGCGCCTCCGCGCCGGCGAAGATCTCCGGGCACTCTATGACTTCGCCGGCGCGAAGATCGATTTCCTCGAACGTGAGCTCGAGCGGAATCTGTCTCGCGGGGAGCGCCGGACGTCGCGCGGGCTCGACGTCAAGGCCAACCTCAGCCAGGGAGAATTCGAAGCCGCCGTCCGCCGCATCCAGGACGACATCGGCGCGGGCGAAATCTATCAGGCGGTCCTGTCGCAGCGGTTCGACACGACGACGACCGCGCCGCCGTTCGATGTCTATCGCGCGCTGCGCCACATCAATCCGTCGCCGTACATGTTCTTCATTCGCATGGGTCAGGACGCGATCGTCGGTGCGTCGCCCGAAATGCTCGTGCGCGTCGAGGGTCGGCACGTCGAGACGCATCCGATCGCCGGGACGCGCCGGCGCGGGGCGACGCCCGACGAGGATCAGCGGCTCGCCGAGGAGCTGCGCCGCAACGAGAAGGAGCGCGCCGAGCACGTGATGCTCGTCGATCTGGGCCGGAACGACGTCGGACGGGTCGCTGAAGTCGGCAGCGTGCGCGTGCCGCAGTTCATGGCGCTCGAGCGCTATTCCCATGTCATGCATCTCGTCTCACGCGTCGAAGGGCGGCTGGCCGACGATCGCGACCGCCTCGACGCGCTGGTGGCCACGTTTCCCGCCGGCACGCTGACCGGCGCGCCGAAGATTCGCGCGATGCAAATCGTCGGCGGGCTCGAACCCTCGCGGCGCGGGCTGTACGGCGGCGCGGTCGGCTATCTGGACTTCGCCGGCAATCTCGATTTCTGCATCGCGATCCGGACGATTGCGATGCGCGGACAGCGCGCGGAGATTCAGGCGGGCGCCGGGATCGTGGCCGACTCATTGCCGGCGGCCGAATACGAAGAGACGCGCGACAAGGCGCAGGCGCTCATCCAGGCATTGGAGATGGCGGAGCGAGGGATGTGAAACATCTGTGATGTGGTGATGTGGTGATGTGCAGCGCTGGTTAACTCACCAGATCTCCACGTCACCAGAGCACAATTCTGAGCGAAAGAGACTTAGGCGTGCTGTTGCTGATCGACAACTACGACTCGTTCACGTGGAACCTGGCGCATCGGCTGGGTGAGCTGGGCGCCACGGTGAAGGTCGTGCGCAACGACGCGGTGTCGCTCGACGACATCGATCGGCTCGCCCCCGAGCGTCTCGTCATTTCGCCCGGACCCGGCCGGCCGGAGACCGCGGGCGTGTCGGTCGACGCGTTGCGCCGCTTCGCCGGGCGGATGCCGATCCTCGGCGTCTGTCTCGGCCATCAGGCGCTGGCGATCGCGTTCGGCGGCCGCGTCGAACGGGCGCCGGTGCCGATGCACGGCAAGACCTCGTTCATCGCGCACGAAGGCACGCATCTGTTTGCCGGCCTCGGCGCCCAGGTCGAGGCGGGCCGGTATCACTCGCTGGTGATTCCGCAAGACGGGTTGCCGAAGTCGTTCGTCCGGTCAGCCTGGGTGGCGAACGACGGCACGGTGATGGGAATACGGCACGAGACGCTGCCCGTGTTTGGCGTCCAGTTTCATCCGGAGTCGGTGCTGACGCCGGTGGGGCAGCGGCTGTTGCAGAACTTTCTGGAGATACGTGCATGAAGCCGCGTCGAGCTGGAAAGCCAGAACGCCCCAACGCTGGAAAGCGCGAAAGCCTGAACGCCGGAAAGCCGGGAAGATAGAGCAAATCATGTTCGCGCCCCTGCTGGAAAAACTCAGGCGTCACGAGGACCTCTCGATCGACGAGGCCGCGGAAGCCATGGGCGCCATCATGGACGGGCAGGCGCAGTCCTCGCACATCGCGGGCCTGCTGATGGCGCTCGCGCTCAAAGGCGAGCGGCCGCAGGAGATGGTGGGGTTCGCGCGTGCGATGCGCGCGCGTGCGGTGCCACTGCCGCGCGCCGTCGTCGCCACATTGGACACCTGCGGGACCGGCGGCGACGGGGCGCACACGTTCAATGTCTCCACCGCCGCGGCGGTGGTTGTCGCCGGCGCGGGCGTCGCGGTCGCGAAACATGGCAACCGCGCCGTATCGAGTCAGTGCGGCAGCGCGGATGTCTTCGAGGCGCTCGGCGTGAACCTGAACGCGCCGGCCGATCGCGTGGTGCAGGCCCTCGGCGAGGCCAACCTTGCATTCTTTTTCGCGCCGGCGTGGCACCCGTCGATGCGGCACGCCGGGCCGACCCGTCGCGAGCTCGGCGTCCGCACCGCCTTCAACCTGCTGGGACCGCTCACGAACCCTGCCGGTCCGCGCAGACAGCTGATCGGCGTCTCGCGTCCGGAACACACGGAGTTGGTCGCGCGCACGCTTGGCGAGCTGGGCTCGGAGCGCGCCTGGGTCGTCCACGGCGCCGGCGGGCTCGACGAATTGTCGACGCTCGGACACACGAAAGTCTCGGAGCTGCGAAACGGGACCGTAAACACGTTCTACGTGCATCCTGCCGACGTGAACATGCCGACCGCGACCAAGGAAGATCTCGCGGGCGGGTCGGCGGCGGAAAACGCCGCCATGATCGAGCGGGTTCTCGGCGGTGAGCCGGGACCGCGCAGGGACATCGTCCTGCTCAACGCCGGCGCCGCGTTGCTCGTGGCCGGCGCGGCCGAATCGCTGGCGCGCGGCGTCGAATCTGCCACCGCCGCGATCGAGTCTGGAAAGGCGCGTGCGATGCTCGATCGGTTGCGCCAGGTGTGCGGGTCATGAGTCCGAGCGTCCTCGATGCCGTCGTGGCTGGAGCGCGCCGATCGGCGGAGTTGCGCGAACGCGCGATCGTGCGCGACGCGTTCGAGCGCGCGTGGCGTGAGCGGCGGCCGCGCGGCACCGAGTTCGAGTCCTCGCTTCGACAGCCCGGCGTGCGGATCATCGCGGAATGTAAACGGCGATCGCCAGCGAAGGGCGTGCTGCGGCAGACCTATGATCCGGTGGCCATCGCAGGAGCTTACGAGTCGGCCGGCGCCGCGGCCATTTCCGTGCTCACCGAGCCGACGTTCTTCGACGGCGCACTCGAGCATCTGGCCGCCGTTCGATCGGCGGTCCGGTGTCCGGTCCTGTGCAAGGACTTTCTGACGACCGAGTTTCAGTTGCTCGAGGCGCGTGCGGCCGGCGCCGACGCCGTGTTGCTGATCGTGGCGGCGCTCGGCTCGGCGATGTTGCGGCAGCTGATCGCGCGGGCCGGCGCGCTCGGTCTCGCGGCGCTCGTCGAGGTCCACGATCAGGACGAGCTCGATCGCGCGATCCGGGCAGACGCGAGGATTATTGGCGTGAACAGCCGCAATCTGCGCACGCTCGCTGTCTCGACGGACGTCCTGACGGCGCTCGCGCCGTCGATCCCTGCGGATGTCGTCGCGGTCGCGGAGAGCGGATTGAAGTCGGCCGGCGATGTCCGGCGGCTCCGGTCGATTCGCTACGACGCGTTCCTGATCGGCGAGCGCTTCATGCGCGACGCCGATCCCGGATCCGCGCTTGCCGCGATCATCGCGAGCGCCGAAGCGGAGGACCGATGACGCCGCGAATCAAGGTCTGCGGCATCACGCGCGTCGAAGACGCGGCCACCGCGGCCGAGCTCGGCGCGGCCGCGGTCGGGTTCGTCTTCTGGCCGCGAAGCCCGCGCCGGATCGCCGTCGAGACCGCCCGTGAGATTGGAGGCATCCTGCCGCCGTTTGTCGCGCGCATCGGGGTCTTCGTGGACATGCCCGCCGATGACGTGGCCCGCATCGTCGACGACGCGCGGCTGGACGGCGTGCAATTGCATGGCGACGAGAAGACCGATCAGTACCGTCAACTCAAGGCGCGGCTCATCAAGGCGGTCACGCTGGACTCGGCCACCGATGTCAAGGCCGCGGCGACGCTTCCCGCCCATGTGACGGTCCTCGTCGACGCGACCGACCGCGTCCGTCGCGGCGGCACCGGCAGGGTTGCGGACTGGACGAACGCGGCGGCGCTCGCGGCGCAGCGTCCCATCATTCTCGCCGGCGGCCTCACGGCGGCGAACGTCGGCGAGGCAATCAGGCAGGTGCGGCCGTGGGCCGTCGACGTCTCGTCCGGCGTCGAATCGGCGCCGGGCGTCAAGAGCCGTGAGCGGCTGGAAGCCTTCTTTGCCGCGGTGAATGCAGTCGCGGCTGTGGAGGCGCGATGAAAGTCCTTCAGACCCCCGGGCCTGTCTTCGGCCGGCGCGATCCGGACGCGCGCGGCTATTTCGGCGAGTTCGGCGGCCGCTTCGTGCCCGAGACGTTGATGGCGCCGGTCGAGGAGCTTACCGGCGCGTACTTTGCCGCGCGACGGGACCCGGCGTTCGTCGACTCGCTGCAGAGAATGCTCGGCACCTACGTGGGCCGCCCGACGCCGCTTTATGAAGCCCGGCGCGCGGCCGGCTCGTCCGGCGCGCGCGTGTTTCTGAAACGCGAGGATCTGGCGCACACCGGCGCCCACAAGATCAACAACGCCCTCGGACAGGCGCTGCTCGCCCAGCGCATGGGTAAACGCCGCATCGTCGCCGAGACCGGCGCCGGGCAGCACGGCGTCGCGACCGCGACCGTCTGCGCGCTGCTTGGACTGGAGTGCGTGGTGTACATGGGCGCCGACGACATGGCGCGCCAGGCGCTCAACGTGTTTCGAATGCGCGTGCTGGGCGCGTCCGTGGAGAAGGTCGACGCGGGCAGCCGGACGCTCAAGGACGCCATCAACGAAGCGATGCGCGACTGGGTGTCGAACGTCGAGTCGACCTACTACCTGCTCGGCTCTGTGCTCGGCCCGCATCCGTATCCGCTGATGGTTCGCGAGTTCCAATCCGTCATCGGTCAGGAAGCGCGGCAGCAGATCCAGGAGGCAGCAGGCCGACAGCCGGATCTCGTGGTCGCGTGCGTCGGCGGCGGCAGCAACGCCATCGGTCTCTTCGACGCGTTCATCGACGACCCGGATGTCCGGCTCGTCGGCGTCGAAGCGGGCGGCCGCCGGATCGAGCCCGGGCATCATGCGGCGCGCTTTGCGGGCGGAGCGGCCGGAGTCCTGCACGGCACGCGAAGCGTCATTCTTCAGGACAGTCACGGCAACATCCTCAACACGCATTCCGTTTCCGCGGGTCTCGACTATCCGTCCGTCGGTCCCGAGCACGCGTGGCTCGCAGCACGCGGACGTACCACCTACGCATTCGTGGACGACGACGATGCGCTGGATGGATTCGAGTGGCTGGCGCAAAAGGAGGGCATTCTGCCCGCGCTCGAGTCGGCGCACGCGATTGCGTGGCTCCGCCGGCATCTCGAGAGCGTGGCAAACGGCACGGTGATCCTGGTGAACCTGTCAGGCCGCGGCGACAAGGATGTCGAGACCGTGCGACAAATCCGGGGGCAGTCGTGAGCCGTCTCCAGACCGCGTTCGCGCGTCTTCGGCAGAACGGTTCACGCGGGCTGGTGACGTACGTGACGGCAGGCGATCCCGATTTGTCGCAATCGCGTGACGTCATCCGCGCCCTGGCGCGTGGGGGCGCCGACGTCATCGAGGTGGGCGTGCCGTTCTCGGATCCGATCGCCGATGGTCCCGCAATCCAGCGCGCGTCCGAACGGGCGCTCGCCGCCGGTGCCGATCTCGCCGCGTCTCTTCAGCTGATCGAGCAGGTCCGCGCCGATGTGACTGTGCCGCTGGTCCTCTTCACGTACGTCAACCCGGTTCTCCGGATGGGTGTTGACGAATTCGTCTCGCGCTCGGCGAAAGCGGGCGTGGACGGCGTGCTCCTGCTGGACTTGCCGATCGAAGAGTCCGTGGCCGTCCAGCGCGCGCTCGGCGGGCACGGCGTCGATCAGATCTTCCTCGTGAGTCCGACGACGACGGATGCGCGGCTGAGAGAGGCGGCGCGGCTGGGGCGAGGTTTTTTGTACGCGATCTCGCGACTCGGCGTCACCGGCACGCGGCCATCGGTCGCCGCCAGCGCGGAACCGCTCGTGCAGCGCATCCGCGCGGTGAGCGATCTGCCGATCGCCCTGGGGTTTGGCGTGTCGCGACCTGAGCACGTGGCGGAGATCACGACGTTTGCGGATGCAGCGGTCGTCGGGAGCGCAATCGTCCAGGTCATTGCGGAGACGGCCGCTCGCCGCGAAGACGCCGGCGCCGCCGTGGAAGCATTCGTCCGATGGCTCAAGGGGGCGGCGTGAACACGATCGAGGAGCTTCGCGAGCGCATCGACGCGCTCGATCGCCAGCTCGTCACGCTGCTCAGCGAGCGCGCCGAGTGCGCGCTCGCGGTCGGGCGCCTCAAGGAACAGGCGGGACAGCCGATCTATCAGCCGGCACGCGAAGCGGAGGTGCTCGCGAATGTCCGCGCGGCGAATGGCGGACCGCTCGACAATGACGCCATGACGCGGCTTTTCGAGCGCATCATCGACGAAGCGCGCCGGCTGGAGCGATTGGCGACGGCGAACCGCCGCAGCTAGGGATTAGACTTTGATAGGAGAACCGTCATGGTCGTCGTCATGCAGGAGCGAGCCACCGAGGCCGAGATTCAGTCGGTCATCGCGCAGCTCATCGAGATGGGTTTCGACGTGCACCGCTCCACCGGGTCGTCACGAACCGTGATCGGCGCGGTCGGCAACGGGAACGGCGATCCGCAGCTGCTGGAGGTGCAGCCTGGCGTGCACGAGGTCTTGCGAATCACGGAGCCGTACAAGCTGGCGAGTCGCACGTTCAAACACGAGAACACCGTCGTCGCCGTGGGAGACGTCCGCATCGGGGGCGACGAAGTCATTGTCATGGCGGGACCCTGCTCGGCGGAGTCGGAAGAGCAGGTCGAAGCCACGACGGCCGCGGTGAAACGCGCCGGGGCGAAAATTCTGCGCGGCGGCGGATTCAAACCGCGCAGCTCCCCGTACAGCTTTCAGGGTCTCGGCGAGGCGGGACTACGGATGCTGCGATCGGCCGCGGATCGCCACGGGCTGAAGCTCGTGACCGAGGTCATGGAGATCGGGCAAATCGAGATGATCGAGCGCTACGGCGACATCCTGCAGGTCGGCGCCCGCAACATGCAGAACTACTCGCTGCTCCGCGAACTGGGGAAGTCGCGCAAGCCGGTGCTGCTGAAGCGGGGAATTTCCGCGACGATCGAGGAGTGGCTGCTGTCGGCCGAATACGTCCTCGCCGGCGGCAACATGGACGTGATGCTCTGCGAGCGCGGCATCCGGACATTCGAAAGCTACACGCGCAACACGCTCGACATCTCGGCGATTCCGGTCGTCCAGAAACTCAGCCACCTGCCGATCATCGTCGACCCCAGCCACGGCACGGGCCGTCGTGACAAGGTGGCGCCGATGGCGCGAGCGGCGGTCGCCGGCGGCGCGGACGGTCTGCTGATCGAGGTCCATTGCGATCCCGACCACGCGCGATCGGATGGAGCGCAGTCCCTCTTCCCGGAGCAGTTCGAACGGTTGATGGCCGAGCTGCGCATCATCGCTCCCGCGATTGGACGCAGCATCTGTGTCGAGCCGGTCGCGCGGCGCGGGTGGAGCCGATAGGAAACTTCGAACTTCAAACTTCGAAGTTTTCCATATGGCCTCCGATCCCCCGTTTCGCACCATCGGTATTGCCGGTCTCGGCCTCATCGGCGGGTCGATTGCCCTGCGTGCACGATCCACGTGGCCGGACGTCCGGTTGATTGGCGTCGATCACGACGTGGTGCTGCGCGACGCCCAGGCGAAGCAGGTCATCGACGACACTCGATCGTCGGTCTCGGCACTGGGCGACGCCGATCTCATCATCCTGGCGGCGCCGGTGCCGGCCGTAATCGATCTGATTGGCGCGATCGCCAACGCACGCCTGCCCGCCGTCGTCACCGACGTCGGCTCGACCAAGCGCCAGATCATCGCGGCGGCGCGCCGTGCGGGCTTGACGAGGTTCGTCGGCGGGCATCCGATTGCCGGCTCGGAGCACGCCGGCCTCGGCGCGGCGAAACCGGATCTCTTCGTCGGCAGGCCGTGGCTGTTCGTCGACGCGTCACCGGAATCGGCAGACGGTCGGCGTCTCGAGCGGTTCGTGACCGCGCTCGGCGGTGTGCCTGCCCATCTCGACGCCGCCGCGCACGATCGGGCCATGGCCTATCTGAGTCACCTGCCGCAGCTGCTGGCGGTCACGTTGATGAACACCGCGGCGGAGGCCTGCGAGGGGAACGCGCTCGCGGCGTCCGGCCGGGCGTTCCGGGAAATGACACGCCTGGCCTCGAGCCCGGCCGATTTGTGGAATGGTATCCTCGCGACGAACGCGGATTTCATCGCCGAGGCCGCCCGCGCGCTCGTTGCCCGACTGCCGGCGTCAGGCGATCAACTCACGGATGCGGGCGGGATCAGCCGCCTTTTTGCGCAGGCGAAACAGGGGCGGGAACGCCTCGACGTCGCATCGCGCGCCACTTCCGACTCGTGACCGGGCAGTCGCTCTGGGCTCCTTCTCAGACCCGCATCGCCACGTCGCGGGTGACGCGCTTCTCTCAGCAGCTCGGAAAGCGGACCCAGACGCAGTTTGCGGATTTTCGCGCGCTGCATCAGTCGTCGGTCCTCGATCCGCGGACGTTCTGGGCGGAGTTGTGGGATTTCTGCGGCGTGATCGGCGATCGCGGCGAACGCATCGCGATTGATCTCGATCGGATGCCGGGCGCGCGGTTTTTTCCCGATGCCCGCCTCAACTTCGCCGAAAACGTCCTGCGGCGCCGCGACGACACACTGGCGATTTTCGCGATGAGCGAGGCGGGCGTCGAACGGCGCTTGACGTATCGCGAGCTCGCGCGCGAAGTGACGCGCGCGGCGCAGGCGCTGCGAGCGTGCGGCGTCGGCCCCGGAGACCGCGTCTGCGGCATGGTTGCGAACGTACCGGAAGCGATCGTCGCGACGCTGGCCGCCGCGTCACTCGGCGCGATCTGGTCGTCCTGCTCCCCGGACTTCGGCGTCCGTGGCGTGCTCGACCGGTTCGGTCAGATCGCCCCATCGGTGCTCATCGCGGTCGATGGCTACGACTACGCCGGCAAGCACTTCGACTGCCTCGAGAAACTCGCGGAGGTGGCGCGCGAGCTGCCGAGCCTCAAGCAGATCGTCGTCGTGCCGTTTGCCGGGGGCCGCGGCCGGCTCGATCACATTGCGGATGCCGTGTGGTGGGACGGCTGGTTGCAGGCCGCGACGCCGGACGAGATCCCGTTCGAGCGATTCGCCTTCGATCACCCACTGTACGTCGTGTATTCCTCCGGCACCACCGGCGTCCCCAAATGCATCGTCCATGGCGCCGGTGGCACGCTGGTGCAGCACCTGAAAGAGCATCAGCTGCACTGCGACATCAAGCGCGACGATCGTGTCTTCTACTTCACGACGTGCGGCTGGATGATGTGGAACTGGCTGGTGACCGTGCTCGCCTCGGAGGCGACGATCGTTCTGTACGACGGATCGCCGTTCCATCCGGACGGGAACCGGCTGTTCGACCTCATCGATCGCGCCGGCATCTCGCTCTTCGGCGTCTCCGCGAAGTACATCGACGCGGTGGCCAAGGCCGGTCTTGCGCCGCGCGCCTCTCACGATCTGGGAACGGTCCGGACGATCACGTCCACGGGCTCGCCGCTCTCACCGGAGAGCTTCGACTTCGTCTATCGATCGATCAAGGAGGACGTGCATCTCGCGTCGATTTCCGGCGGCACGGACATCCTGAGCTGTTTCGTCGGCGGCAATCCCACCGGCCCCGTGTGGCGCGGCGAGATCCAGGCGCCCGGGCTGGCGATGAACGTGGACGTCTTCGATCCCGAAGGCCGATCGCTGCGCGGCGAGCCGGGCGAGCTCGTCTGCAAGTCCGCGTTTCCGTCGATGCCCGTCGGATTCTGGCATGACGAGGACGGCGCGAAGTACCGCGCCGCGTACTTCGAGCGGTTTCCCGGCGTCTGGTGCCACGGCGACTGGATGCAGACGACCGAGCACGAGGGCTTCATCATCTACGGCCGATCGGATGCGACCCTGAATCCCGGCGGCGTCCGGATCGGGACGGCGGAAATCTATCGCGAGGTCGAACAGCTGCCCGAGGTTCTCGAGAGTATCGCGGTGGGGCAGCGGTGGCAGAACGACGAGCGCATCGTGCTGTTCGTCCGGCTCGCGGCCGGCATCACGCTCGACGCCGCACTCGAGCGCCGCATCCGCGATCGAATTCGCGCCAACGCCACGGTCCGGCACGTGCCGGCGAAAATCATCCAGGTCGCCGAAATCCCGCGGACGAAGAGCGGCAAGATCGTGGAGCTTGCCGTGCGGGACGTCATTCACGACCGTCCGGTGAAGAACCGCGAGGCCCTGGCCAATCCCGAGGCGCTCGACTTGTATCGCGGGCTTGCCGAGCTGCAGTCGTGACGCGGCGGCCGTGTCTGGTGCTGGCGCATGCCGCGGCGCAGGCGATCGTGCGTCATGCACGCGCCGAGCGGCCGAAGGAATGCTGCGGGTTTCTCGTGGGCACGCGCGGGCGCGTGCGGTTCGCCGTCGCGGCGACAAACGTGGCCGCCGGCACGACGAAGTATCGGATCGACGACGCGTGGCATGTCGAGCTGCGAAGGACGCTGCGCCGGTTTTCGCCGCCTCTCGAGATTGTCGGCGTCTACCATTCGCACCCGTCAGGGGACGCGCGGCCGTCGCCCACCGACATCGCCGAGGCGTTCTATCCGGACTGGACGCACGTCATCGTGGGCTTGAAACGAGGGATCTCAATCCGCGCGTACCGCATCCGGGGCGGTCGCCCCGAGAGTGTGGTGATTCGGCGGCAATCGGGAGATAGTATCTAGCCCGATGACTGCGCATCGACGAGCCGGTCCAGGCCTTTCACGCCACCGCGGATCGACGTTGGGGGGCGCGTGCGGGGCCGTGCTCCTGCTTCTGACCCTGCCGCTCCGGGCGGCGGGTCAGGGGACGCCGGCCCACGATCCGCCGCAGCCGGCGGGCGAGCAGCGCGAGTATCCGAGCCTCCGGCTCGTGGGCTTTGCGGACGTCGATTTTTCAGGGACGTCCCGCCGCGAAGGTCCGCGCGGATTCAGCCTCGGTCAGCTGGCGCTTCACCTCACATCGGAGCTGTCGCCTCGCGTGACGTTCTTCGGCGAGATCAGCTTTACCGCGCGCACGGACGCCGGGACGGGCGATCCGATCGCGCCCGGGTTCAACACCGAAGTCGAGCGGCTGATTCTACGGTTCGATCAAAGCGATCGCCTGAAGGTGTCGTTCGGCCGTTATCACACCCCGATCAACTTCTGGAACACGGCGTTTCATCACGGGCAATGGCTCCAGACGACGATCGCGCGGCCGGAGATGATTCAGTTCGGCGGCCGGTTTCTGCCGGTGCATTTCG
>JBLNGH010000018.1:0-4478 GCA_050264575.1 Acidobacteriota bacterium
GTGAACGCGCGCCCGTGCGGCCCGACTTGATTGACGCCGCAAAATATGAGTCAGGCGACCTGATGGTCCGCTACGCGCGCGCGAACTGACGGACGATGACACTACTGACGTCGCGGAAGAAGAATCACGATGGCACTGCGCACCTTCCATGACGGGCCGGTGTCCGGATGTACTGCGAACCCGCCGAAGCCAAACTGATAGCTTGCGGGGAAACTGCCGAACGTCGAAAGCTTCGACACGACGACGTTGATCGGAATGGTCCAGCGTCCGTCGTCGATCTCCCAATTCGCGCTGGTTTCCGACTGCAGCGTCAACGTCAGCGTCTTGGTTGCCTGATACGACAGGAACGGCTGCAGGAACATCTGGTTGACATCCGCGCGATCGGGATTGCCGGAGAAGGACCAGATCTGGTTCCAGAGGGCGCCGAGAGTCCACAGTCCCGTCTGTTTGACCACGACAACCGTTGGACCCGCGCTCCATTTCTCCGTTCCCAGTGTGGTGATCGTCGTCGACGGCAGACTGATTTCAGGGCCGACACCCCAGATGATCCGGCTGTGAGACGGCGACACGAAGAACGACGCGAGAATGTCGCTCACGCCGAATGCCGGTGAGCCGCCATCGAAGAGCGGAGGCTGGCTGACGAACGGCACGATCACCCGGGCGATCAGGTTCCAGTCGCTGTTGAGCGCGAACGGCATGACCGGCTGGACGTTGAGGATGAACCGTGTTTGCTTGTCCGGTCCGACGTTCTGCTCCCAGTTGAACTGGAACGGCATGCTGACCAGCGACGAGACCGGATTGGACAACTGCTTGGCCAGGTCCTGCTCCCCGGGAGGTGGCTGGGCGGACGGTTGCTGCGCCCAACTCGCGGCCGGCCACAGCATCGCCATCACGATGACGACAGGCGGGACGATGCCGGCGAGCCCTGCACGTAAATGGCGCATTCGTTGCTCCCGGCCACGAGATGCCGTGACGAGGCATACGACCACCAGGTCGCATCACGCGACGCAACTGCCGGACGAGCAGCAACTTACGCGGAGTCGCGACCGTGGCTGATCTGTATGTGCCGACTTGGGGAAGGGCAAATCAGGTACCTATCTCCCGAGCCTGGTCGCTGACTCGCGGCACTGTACGATCCATGGCGTCCTGATGGCGGCGCAGCTTCTCGTGTCGACGGCCACGCTGCTTTTCACCCTCGATCTGATCGGAACGTTCGTGTTTGCCCTCAGCGGCGCGGTCACGGGAGTCAAGAACAAGCTGGACGCGTTCGGGATCGGCGTCCTGGCCTTCGTCGCCGGCAACGCGGGCGGGGTCACCCGCGATCTGCTGATTGGAGCGGTGCCGCCAGCAGCAATCAACGACTGGCGCTACGTCGCCGTCTCGCTGGTGGCCGGCGCCGTGACGTTCGTGTGGTATCCCAACGTCAAACGGCTGCAACCGATCGTGCTGCTGTTCGATGCCGCGGGTCTCGGGCTCTTCGCGGTGGCGGGCACGGAGAAGGCGCTGGCTTTCGGCATCAACCCGTTCGTGTCGGCGCTGCTCGGCATGCTGACTGGCATCGGGGGCGGCGTGCTGCGCGACCTGCTCGTCAACGAGATCCCCGTGGTGCTGCGCGCGGATCTCTACGCCCTGGCCGCGCTCGCAGGTGCTGCGGTCGTGGTCGCAGGGCACATCACCAACTGGCCTCCGATCGGAAGCACGATCGCTGGCGCGGTCCTGTGTTTCGTCCTACGGCTCATCGCGATTCGACGCGGATGGAGTCTGCCGCCAGCTCGGCTGCCGCTCTCCTCGTAGCCCGACGGCAGCTCTTCTATCTTTCTTTACCGCAGGTACCGCCTGAACCACGCGACGATCCGCGCATCCCGATCGCGGCGATTGTTGAGCGCCTCGTGGATCTCTTTTGCGAACACGATCAACTCGTACTCCTTCCGCAGGCTGCTCAACTTCGCCGCAAACGCCAGCGCCTGCGACACCGGCACTTCTTCGTCGTCGGCACCATGAATCATCAGCAGCGGAACGGTGATTTTCTCCGGCCACTCGATGACGGATCGTTCGGCGAGCGCGGCGGTGCCCCGACTCGAATAGTCGGGAATCAGCTTCATCACCCGGTTGGCAATCCCGGGCATGCGCTGCCCCGTCGCTTCCATCAGACCTTGCATGTCGTAGATGCCGCCGACCACGGCCGCGGCATTGACCGCCACGCCGCGCGCGAGGGCCAGGAACGTCATCATCCCGCCACGTGAGAGGCCGTAGAAAAAGATGTTCTTCGGATCGGCATAAGGGAGCGAGGACGCGAGTGAGACGAGCGTCACGACATCGTCGACGTCGGCGCCGCCGAGCTCCTCGACGCCTTCCCCGCCATCATTGCCGCGATACTGCGACGCCAGCACCACGAAGCCGTTGGCAGCGAGCTCATGGAAATCGAGAATGTTCGGGACATCGATCTTCCCGATGTCCTCCAGACCGCCACGGTTGTAGATGATGACGGGATAGCGCTTCCCTTCCGGACTGCGCGGCTTGACGAGGAAGCCGACCACCTTCAGCCCATCGCCTGAAGCACAGCCAGGCGCGCTACGCGGAACTGGAGCGTAAACGCCGGGCCCGTTCAGAACTAAGAAAGGCTGACAAGCATCCGGTTCCTCGGACCCGCCGTACCCGTCGTACCGACTGATGCCCGCTCGGGAGATCTTGCCTTCGCTGCCCGAGTCTCCGCGTGAGGGGTTCGCGTCGTCCTTCTTTCCCCGTCATGTCGGTCGCCGCGCATTCTTGGGCAAAGCCTCTCGATGCGTCCGGGGATCACTTGAACACGTTCAGGACCTTCAGAATGGCGATGAGGATCGCCGCACCAGCGATCGCCACGAGCCACCGGGCAACTCCGCCACCCGTCGCGAGCCCCAGAGCCCCGGCCAGCCAGAATCCCAGCGTGGACCCCACGATGCCGACGATGACGTTGGCGATCATTCCCATCTGCGCGTTCGTCTTCATCACGATGCTGGCCAGCCAGCCGACGATGCCGCCAATGATCAAGCTGACGATGAGTTCCATGACGTCTCCTTTGATCTTGCCTTTGCCGTCTGCCTCTGCCTTGCGCCGTTCGCTTCAGCTCCCTACCGTGGTTCGTACAGCCGTACTTCGGGCTTCTTGCCCCACGACGCTTTCTCGTACCAGAACTTCACGCTGGTGATGTCGCGTTCGCCGCCGACCGGTGATGACTGAAGGGTTGCTTCGCGTGTGATAACTCGTTTCCTATCGGGCCTCAGAACGACCAGCGAGGTGGTAACGACGCATCTCCACGAGTTGCGGCACGATCCGCGGCATACCGTGGGTGCTCCGACGTCTGCGAATCGCCAGTAGATTGCCAAGCGGTTGCGATTCACCTGTTTAGGGCTGACGTGCGCACGATGCCGCCTGCTGAGCACTCATGTGGAAGGGCAAGTCGCATTCCGGCGCCGATCGGGGGCGAAGGAAGAAGCCTGCCGAGTCGAGGCGCGGCACGGACGCAGGCGCTCGCCCGTCCTTCGTCGAGGAGACTGTGCTGTTCAGGACAGTGTGAAAAGACCTCGGCGCATAGACTGTCGACGCCATGACTACTGCAGTTGCACAACACAGGGGTACTGACCAGGCGGCTATTCGTCCGTTTCAGGTGAATGTGCCGGAACCGGAACTCGACGACATGCGCCGGCGCATCACGGCGACACGATTCCCGGAGAAGGAAACCGTCACCGACTTTTCGCAGGGCGTGCAACTCGCCTTCATTCAAGCGCTCGCGCGGTATTGGGCGACCGACTACAACTGGCGGCGGTGCGAGGCGCAACTGAACTCGCATCCCCAATTCATCACCGAGATCGACGGGTTGGATATCCACTTCATTCACGTCCGGTCGAGACATGAAGAGGCCATGCCGCTCATCGTCACCCACGGCTGGCCCGGCTCGCCCATCGAGCAGCTGAAGATCATCGATCCGCTGACCAACCCCACGGCTCACGGCGCCAGCGCGTCGGACGCCTTCCACGTGGTGATCCCGTCGATGGCCGGCTACGGGTTTTCAGGCAAGCCCACGACGCCCGGTTGGGACCCCGCTCGCATGGCGCGGGCGTGGGTGGAGCTGATGAAGCGCCTCGGGTACAGCCGATTCGCGGCGCAAGGTGGTGATTGGGGTGGGTTCGTCACGAACTTGATGGCTCAACAGGCACCCCCCGAGCTGATCGGCATCCATCTGAACTTCTCCGGTGCCGCGCCCCCTGACGTTGCCAAGGCGCTTCAGGCCGGCGGACCGCCCCCGGCCGGTCTCTCCGCTGAGGAGCAGCGGGCATACGACCAGATGGCGTTTCTTTACCAGCACGTCCCTACGCAAATCATGATGGCCGCACACCCGCAAACCCTGTACGGGTTGGCGGACTCACCCGTCGCCCTTGCCGCCTGGATGATCGACCACGACGTGGCCAGCTACGGGCACATCGTGAAACTCTTTGTCGATG
>JBLNGH010000019.1:0-9243 GCA_050264575.1 Acidobacteriota bacterium
TTGAACAATGCGTCGAGCGACGTGACGTCGATTTCGACCGCGCGCGTCCACGCCTCGATCGCCTCGCTCTTGCGGCCCGTCGACGCCATCACCACGCCAAGCGCCGTATACGCACCCGGCAGATTCGGATCGAGGTCGAGCGCGCGACGAAGGGATGCTTCGGCGGCCGCGTAGTCCCGGCCTTGAAGCTGCGTGACGCCGATGTTTTCGTACGCGAGACCGTTCTTCGGATCGACAACGAGCAGGTGCTTGAAGGTTTGAATCGCGTCGGCCGGCCGCCCGGCCATTTGATACGCGTTGCCGAGGGCAATCAGCGCGTCCGGATCGTCGCCGGCGGTATGTTCCAGGAGCGCAATCGCCTTGGCCGCCTGCCCGCTTTCCACCAGATACTGCCCGAGCTTGATTCGCACTTCGCTCTGGGTGACGTTGTTCTTGAGCGCGAGCTCGAGCGTGGCGATCGTGTCGCGAGGCCGCCCCGCGCGCCAGTACACGAGCGCGAGTTTGCGGTAGGCGTCTTCGGTATCGGGACGCCTGGCGATGACCTTCTGATACAAGTCGATGGCCTCTTGCAGCCGCTCTTGCTGGAACGCCTCTGCCGCTTTGGTCATTGACTGCTCAATCTCGATGAGCCGTTTGGGGTCGTCGGCTTCGGTGTACTTCTCGCGCGCCGGCGCGACCGCGCCGCCGATGTAGCCGAGCGATCGCAGCCGTTCAATCGTGTCTGGCGTCTCCGCCTGCGGGCGGCCCGGCGGCGCGACGTCGAATCCCTTCAACGCGTTCACCATCACCTGACCGCGGTCGGGCCGGGACGCGACGAGATTGCGCGTTTCCTGCGGATCGGCGGCCAGGTCGTACAACTCGGCAATCGGGAGATCGAGGAACTTGTCGCGGCCGACGATGACGCCGCGGAGCGGGGCCCAGCCGCGCGTGACCGTCGCGGTCATGGCTTCGAAGTACGAGGGGCGATCGTCACCGTGCCCCGCCGCGATGATCGTCCGCAACGACGAGCCGGGCCGCGGCGCCGTTTTCGCCGGCGTGGCGGTGGGCGTGACGTCAGCGCCGATCAGATCGAGGATCGTGGGAAGCACGTCGACATGCCGGACAGCCGTGTCGATGACGACGCCGGAAGGCTTGAGGCTTGGGCCTTGGGGCTTGGATCCCGGGATCTCGGCGACGATGAGCGGGACATGGAGCGTCGATTCGTACGCGAACAGACTGTGCGTCAGCTCGCCGTGATCGCCCAGCCCTTCACCGTGATCGCCGGTGACGATGACCAGCGTCGGGCGAGGCTGCGCGGCGAGCCGATCGAACAGCGGACCGAGCGCAAAGTCGGTCCAGGACACCTCGCCCAGATAGGGATCCGACGGGAAGCGCGCCGCCCATTCCTGCGGAGGCTGATACGTCACGTGCGGATCGTAGACGTGCGTCCACGCGAACCATTTGCCTGACTGCCGCCCGATCCAGTCGAGCGCCGATGCGACCACGGCATTGGCGCGGCGTTCGCGGTCGCTGTCGTCGCCGCTCGTGGACGCCCGGCTGAGCTTGTCGTCGTAAACGTCGAACCCGATTGCCAGGCCGAAGCGGTGATCGAGCGGGAATCCGCCGATGAATGCGCCGGTGACGAACCCCTGCGCCTTGAGGAGCGTCGCGGCCGTCGCTTCGGTCGGCCGGAGACGGTAGCCGGTGTTGTCGCGGATGCCATGTTCGTACGGATACCGGCCCGACAGGATGCTCGCGTGCGACGGCAGCGTGACGACCGCATGCGAGTGCGCGAACGTGAAGCGCGCGCCGTGAGCGGCAAGCCCGTCGAGGTTTGGCGTGAGCGCCCGGCCGCCGTACGACGCGAGCGCATCTGCCCGCAGCGTGTCGATCGTGACGAGCAGGACGTTGCGATCCGGATTCACGTCGAGCGCGAATGCGGCGGCGCCACGCCACCACCACCAGCTCATGACGGCGATCGCGACGGCGACCAGCCCGACGACAAACAGGGGCGCGGGCCTGCGAGGGCCGTGATCATTTTTCCTATGGCGAGCCATTAGCCACCGCTCAGGAATCTCCGCATCTTCTCGATGTCCGCCCGGTAGAGCGCGGGCGGCGCGTTGGCCACGAAGAGCTTCGCATAGTCGCGCGCTTCGGCGAGCCGGCCTGCCTCGACGAGGAGAATGGTCAGGTTGTAGAGCGCGTCGAATTCGGTCTCATCGCGCGCGACGGCGCGCTTCCAACTCTCGATGGCGTCGGGCTTCCGGCCGGTTCCGGCGAGGATGACGCCAAGGGTCGTATACGCCTTCGCGAGATCCGGATCGGCATCGAGCGCCTGTCGCGCGAGCGCCTCGGCGTCTTTGAAACCGCGATCCCGGTCGGCGGCGTTTCTCGCGGCCTGGGCGCGGCGGAGCGCAACCGAGGCCAGGTTCTGATAGGCGAGGCCGTTGGTCGGATCGAGCGCCAGCACGCGCTTGAAGGTCCGCACGGCGTCCTCATGTCTGCCGGCGTCCACGTAGGCCACACCCAGACCGTTCAGCGCGTCGACATCGCTCGACGGAAGCGTCTCGAGCAGTTTGATCGCGCGGGCGCTGTCCATGCCGCTCTCGGCCAGGTAGACGCCGAGCTGGATTCGCACATCGCGGTCGGGCGCGCCGTTGGCCAGCCCTTTTTCGAGCGTCGTGATCGCCTCTCGCAGCTGACCCGACTGCCAGTACGCATACGCCAGCTGAAGATAGGCGTCCGCCGTGTCCGGCCTGCGCGCGATGACGCTGTGGAGCAGCGCAATCGAATCCTGAACCTTGCGTTTCCGGTACAGCTCGCCGGCTGTGTGCAGATCCTGATCGACTTTGACCAGGCGCTTCGGATCGTCCGCTTCGGTGTACGTCTGCCGCGCGGGCGCGCTGCCGGTGACATAGCCGAGCGATCGCAGCGTGGCGGCCACCTCGGGTGATTCGGGCTCCGGCCGGGTCGGCGGCGCGACGTTGTAGCCGCGCAGCAGGTTCGTCATGATCTGCACGCGATCGGCCTGCGCGGGCGCCTCGTTCTTCGTTTCACCTGGATCGGCGGCGAGGTCGTAGAGCTCGCGGATCGGCAGATCGACGAACTTGGTCCTGCCGGAGAGCACGCCGCGCAGCGGCGCCCATCCGCGAACGAGGTTGTAGGTCATCGACTCGAAGTACGACGGCCGATCGGCGGCCTGCCTCCCGCGAATGACGTCACGAAGCGACGATCCCGGCAGCGACGAATCCGCCGGCGCGCCGACGGCGTCGAGTATCGTCGGCGCGATGTCGATGTGCCGGACGGCGGCGTCGATGACGACGCCGCGCGGGGCCCTGGGGCTCGAGGCCTGAGGCTTGGATCCCGCGACTTCAGCGATGATCAAAGGCACCCGCAGTGTCGGTTCGTACGCAAACATGCCGTGCGTGAGCTCGCCGTGCTCGCCCAGGCTCTCGCCATGATCGGCGGTGACAATCACCAGGGTCGGCCGCGGCAGCGCCGACAGCCGTTCGACGAGCGGCGCGAGCGCATGGTCGACCCACGCGACTTCACCGTAGTACGGCTGCGCGGTGTACTGCGCCCGGTACTCCTCCGGCGGCGCGTACGGCGAATGCGGGTCGAACAGATGCACCCAGCCAAAAAACCGGCCGGTCTGCCGGCCGATCCAGTCGACGGCCCGTGAGACGACGAAGTCGCCGCGGCGCTCCGGCATCGACACGGTCACGGTGCCTTCCATTTCCGGCATCTGATCGTCGTAGGCGTCGAAGCCCGGCGTCAGCCCGAAGCGCTTCGTGAGCGGAAAGCCGCCGACGAACGCGCCCGTCGCAAAGCCCCGCGCCTTGAGCCGTGTCGCCAGCGTCGCGGTGCCGTCCTTCACCCGAAAGCCGGTGTTGTCGCGCATTCCGTGCTCGTACGGATAGTGGCCGGTCAGGATCGACGTGTGCGAGGGCAACGTGACCACGGCATGTGCGTGCGCGAACGTGAAGCGCGCCCCCTGTCCGGCGAGCGCATCGAGGTGCGGGGTCCTGGCCGGGCCGCCGTACGACGACAGCGCATCGGCGCGCAGCGTGTCGATGGTGATCAGGAGCACGTTCTGATCGGCGCGAGGCTCGATCGCGAACGGCGGCGATCGCGGCCACCAGATCAGCGCTGCGGCGGCGATGCCGATCGCCGCCGCGCCCGCGGCGAGCCAGGGGAGAGCGCGGCGGCCCTCAGGTGTGCTTTTCGGGCGTTTGCGGGGTGTTGCCACGAACGAAGACCAAAAGACCTCGGGTTGCGTTTTTCAAATCGTAAAACGGAACCCCAGGTCTTTCCTACTGCGGTGGATAGACGGTCGCGAAGAGCTTGAGGCCGGGCCGCGCGACGCCGACCTGCACGTTCTGCGGCGGCGCGCCCGCCGGGCGCTTGTACGTGACCTCGTACTGCGACGTCAGCGCATCGGCGTATCCCTTGAGGATGGTCTCGATCGCCGACTGGCCCACGATGAACTCACGCCGGCCGCCGGTATTCTTGGTGAGCACTTCCAGGACGACGTCGCGCTGAGCATTGCGCAGGGCGCCTTTCTGCAGCGAGACGGCCCAGAGCTGCGCGCCCGACTTTTTCAGCGCATCGATGATCGTCTGCGGCTGCTCGCGGCTTTGCTCTTCACTCGGCTCGACGTTGAGCACGACGATCGCGCGACGAGGGCTCTCCTTCTTAGCCAGGTTCTTGCACGATTCGACGATCGCCTCGAGCAGTACGGACGCGGCATTGTCTTTCGGGAACAGCCGGTTGATGCCCTTCTCGAGATCGGCGGTTTTCGAGGTGAAGTTGGTTACCGGGACCGCCGCCTGTCCGAACTCCATCAGCGAGATCTGGGCGTCCGGGGCACCGGCGGCAACCTGACGGACAAACGCGATGAGCGAGACACGAATGTCGCGGATCAACTCGGTCGAACCGGCGCTGAAACCTCCTCCACCGGTCACCTTCGAGGTGTCGGCGAGCACGGTGAGGAACAACGGCTTCGTCGCCACCTTGGCGCTGGTGACCTCGCGGACGACGGTGTCTTCGCGGACACCGAACTCGGCCGCGCCGATGTCTTTCACCGGCTTGTTGTCGGAATCGAGAACCGTGACAAAAATAGTTTTGTCCGCCGCCTGCGTCCAGGCTCCGACGGTCGAGACGAGGGCCCAACCGAAGACCACGAAGACGAGGGGCAGCAATCGAACGAAACCGCGGCGGATGTGTAGTGTCATAGGGGTTGTCTCGCCGAAGTATAAAACAGGCCGCGTCGCGGCCTGAACTTCGAACTTCGAACTCAGAACTTCGAACTGAAGAGCACATGCCGAGGCCCAGATCAGCGCCGAAAAAGTTCCAAAATGACGTGACAGAATCAACGACCTCATGACTCGCCCCTTTCGGTCGGCGGCGGTCCTTGGCGCTGGGGCGATGGGCGCACAGATCGCCGGGCATCTCGCCAACGCCGGGCTTCCGGTGCTGCTGCTCGACGTCACGGCGAAAGCCGCTGCGGACGGGCGCAATCGTCTGCGGGTCCTCAAACCTGACCCGCTCTTTCAGCCCGAGGCGCTCGAACTGATTCGCACGGCCAGTTTCGACGATCTTCCCGCGGCCGCGGCTGCGGACTGGATCATCGAGGCCGTCGTCGAAGACCTCGCCATCAAACAGGAATTGCTCGGACGGCTGGAGCCGCACCTCGCGACGCAGGCGATCGTGTCGTCGAATACGTCGGGAATCCCGATCGCGTCGATCGGCGCGAGCCGCGGCGAGCGGTTCCGACGACGGTGGATCGGGACCCATTTTTTCAATCCGCCGCGGTACTTGCATCTCGTCGAGGTCATCCCGACGGCTGACACGGATCCGGAGGTCGTCGGGCAGGTGACTGACTTCCTCGATCATCGGCTGGGAAAAGGTCCCGTCATCGCTCGCGACCAGCCGGGATTCATCGCCAACCGGATCGGGATTTTCGGCGCGCTGCGGCTCATTGACTCGGCCGCCGCCGGCGAGTTCACGATCGAGGAAATTGATGCGATCACCGGACCCGTCATCGGGCGGCCGAAGAGCGCCACCTTCCGCACGCTCGACCTCGCCGGTCTCGACATCCTGGCTCGCGTCGCCGACGACCTCGTCCGGCGCCTGCCTGCTGATGAACGGCGCGCGTTCGAGCTTCCGACAACCATTCGGCAGATGGTCGCGGCCGGACTGCTCGGCGACAAGACGGGTGCCGGTTTCTATAAGAAGGTCGTCGAGGATGGCACGTCGAAGATCCTCTCGCTCGATCTCGCCAACGGCTTGTCCGCGGACCCATACATTCCGTCGCGTCCCCCGAAACTTCCGAGTGTCGAGGCGGTCGCGGCCAGCGACGATCTCCGCTCCCGGCTGCGGACGCTGTTCCTCTCGAAGGATCGCGTCGGCGACCTGCTGCGTCGCACGTTGGGATCGACGCTGCTCTACGCGGCACGTGTGGCGACGGAGGTCGCGCCTTCCATCGACGACGTGGATCGCGCGATGCGCTGGGGTTTCGGCTGGGAGCTGGGGCCCTTCGAAATCTGGGACGCGATCGGGATCGACACGATCCTCGGCGCGTGCGCGGTCTCCGATCCGCCGGCCATCGCTCGCGACGCGGTCGCGCAAGGACGCAAACGATTCAGAGACCATGCGCTGCCGCCGGCCGGTGCGGGCCTGCTCATTCTCCAAGCCGCCCGCGAGCGATCCAATGTCGTCAGAAAAAATGCCGGCGCCAGCCTGGTGGATCTCGGCGAAGGGGTGCTCTGCGTCGAGTTCCACTCGAAGATGAATGCGCTCGGCGGTGATGCCGTCGAGATGTTGCAGGCCGGGGTACGCGAGGCGGCCGCCAACTTCGCCGCGCTCGTCGTCGGCAACGACGCCGCGCATTTTTCCGCTGGCGCCAACCTGATGCTGCTGCTCCTCGAAGCGCAGGAAGGCAACTGGGACGAGATCGACTTGATGGTGCGATCGTTTCAGTCGGCCACGATGGCGCTCAAGACGTCGCCTGTGCCCGTCGTCGCCGCGCCCGCCGGCCTCGCGCTTGGCGGCGGCTGCGAGGTTTGTCTTCATACGGATCGCGTGCAGGCTGCGGCCGAGTCGTACATCGGTCTCGTCGAGGTCGGCGTCGGTCTCATCCCGGCCGGCGGCGGTTCGAAAGAGATGCTGCTCAGGGCCATCGACCACGCCGGATCCGGCGAGATCAGTCCTCACGTGCAGTCTGCGTTCACGACGATGGCGTTCGCGCGTGTCTCGTCGGGCGGCGCCGATGCCCGGCGTCTGGGATTCCTGCGCGACGTCGATGGCGTGACGATGAATCGTGAGCGCGTCCTGGCCGACGCCAGGACGACCGCGCTGCGTCGCGTGGAGGAAGGCTACCAGGCGCCGCAGCCGCGTTCGGCGGTGCCCGTCCTGGGCCCCGATCTCATGGCGGTGCTCTCGCTCGGCGTGCACCTGGCCCACCGGGCCGGACGCATCAGCGACCACGATGCGCTCATCGGCCGCAAGCTCGCCTGGATCCTTTCAGGCGGAAGCTTGCCGCATCGCACGGCCGTAACGGAACAGCATTTGCTCGATCTGGAACGCGAGGCATTTCTGAGCCTGTGCGGCGAGCAGAAGACTTTGGAGCGAATCGGGTACACACTGAAGACGGGGAAGACGCTGAGGAACTAACGATGGGCGCGGTATCAAGGGCAAAGGGCAGAGGGCAAAGGGCAAAGGGCTGGAACGAGCTGACGCTCGCCATCCTTTTCCTTTTGCCCTCTTCCCTTTCCTTTGCCCTCTGCCCTTTGCCCTCTGCCCTTCTCAAGGTGCCGTCGTGATCGATAGAGGCGACGGCACTCCGATTGTCCTCATCCCGGGATTGCAGGGCCGGCTGGAGTGGTTGGAGCCCACGATCGACGCGTTGTCGCAGCGGCATCGTGTGCTGGGGTTTTCGCTCAACGACATCAACGGCGGCGATCCCTTCGAGGCGTGGCTTCGGGTCGTCGACGGACTGGTCGATCGCGCCGGCGCGCCGCGGGTCACGCTCATGGGCGTGTCCTACGGCGGGCTGATCGCGGTGCGGTACGCCGCGCGGCGGCCGGATCGCGTGAACGCGCTCGTGCTCGTCAGCACGCCATCGCCGCAGTTCACGCTCGACCGCCTGTCGGCGGCATGCGCGAAGTATCCGCGCGCCGCCCTGCCGCTCTTCACCGTGCGCGCCTGCTACCGCGTCGTGCCCGAAATCCTCGCGGCGCGCCGCAGCTGGACGTCACGGATGCAGCTGGCGCTCGAGTACGCGCGCCGCGCCGTCCGCCATCCGCTCTCGCCGACGCAGATGGCGCATTGGGTCGACGCGTGGATGCGCGCCGACATTGCCGGCGAGTGCGGGCGGGTGACAGCCCCGGCGCTGCTGGTGACGGGCGAACCGGCGCTCGATCGCGTCGTGCCCGTCCACAGCACGCTCGAGTACCAGAGACTGCTCCCAACCACCCGCCACGAGGTGCTGGCGAAAACGGGCCACATCGGCTGGGTCTCCAGACCGCACGAGCTCACCGCGCTGATCGATCAGTTCCTCGACACGCCGGCCAGCGCCGCATCAACTCATGCATTTTGAGATTCCCGGGCCGGCCGGACGGCTCGAAGCCCTCCTCGACGAGCCCGCGGGCGCGCCGCGAGCCGCCGTCGTCTTCGGACATCCCGATCCGAAGCAGCGCGGCACGATGCACACGAAGGCGGTCTTCCAGGGCGCGAAAGGACTGGCGCGCATCGGCTGCGCGGTCCTGCGGTTCAACTTCCGCGGGGTCGGATCGAGCGAGGGTGAATTCGACAGCGGCCCCGGCGAACTGGACGACTATCGTGCGGCGCTCGATTGGATCGCTGCGAGGCATCCCGGCGCTCCGCTCTGGGCGGCGGGCTTCTCGTTCGGCGCCTGGGCAGCCCTCGAAACCGGGGCTGCCGATTCCCGGGTCTCCGTTCTCATCGGCGTCGCTCCGCCCGTCAATCGCGACAACTATTCATTTGCGGCCACGCTCGAGACCACCAAACCCAAGTTTTTCGTGCACGGAGAGCGCGACGAGCTCTGTCCGGTCAAAGACATGTGGGCGTTCTACGCGAAGCTCAAGGAACCGAAGGAGCTGGTCGTGATCGACGGCGCCAGCCACCTGTTCGAGGGCAAGACGGAAGAAGTCGGCGAGGCGCTGGCCGACCTGCTGGGAGACTTCGAGTAATGGGGTCAGGGGTTGTATTGGAAAAATTGGGGTAAAAGCGATTTATTTATTT
>JBLNGH010000020.1:0-3047 GCA_050264575.1 Acidobacteriota bacterium
CGAGTTCGGCCTCGGGTATCGGCTGGCCATCGACAGCCAGACCGCGCAGGCGCAGGCCCTGGCACAGAAGCTCGCCCCGCGCCTCGGCGACGATCTCGTGACCGCGATTCTGGAAGCGCCGCAGGTGACCGAGTCGGACTTTCGCGTGCAGCGGCAGCGAGTGGAGGCGGTGAAAGCCAAACTCGCCGGCGCCGCGGATCCCGATGCGGTCAATCTGCTCGCGCTCGCGGATTTCCTCGTGCGGCGATCGGTGTGGATCATCGGCGGCGACGGCTGGGCGTACGACATCGACTCCGGCGGCCTCGACCACGTCCTCGCCACGGGCAGGGACGTCAACATCCTCGTGCTCGACACCGAGGTCTATTCGAATACGGGCGGCCAGGCGTCGAAGGCCACGCCGCTCGGCGCGTCGGCGAAGTTCGCCGCGGGAGGAAAGACGATCCCGCGCAAGGACCTCGCCTTGATGGCGATCGCGTATGGCAGTGTCTACGTTGCGCAGGTGGCGATGGGCGCGAACAACGAACAGGCGCTCGTCGCGATGCGCGAGGCGGAGGCCTACTCCGGAACGTCCCTCATCCTCGCATACTCACAGTGCATCGCCCACGGTACCGACTTGCGCCACGGCATGAAGCAGGCGGCACGCGCCGTGGCGTCGGGCCACTGGCCGCTGCTCCGGTTCGATCCGACGATGCGTCAGCGAGGCATGAACCCGTTCCGGCTGGACTCACCGCGTCCGCGCATTCCGCTCGAGGAGTACCGCTACAACGAGGTCCGCTTCAAGGCCATCGCGCAAACGCATCCGGACCTCGCGAAACAGATGCTCGACCGTTCGCAGCGTGGGATTCTGGAACGCTATCAGGTATACGAAGATCTGGCGTCGCGAGACGGCAGCCGGTTCGAATCCGGCGTAGACATCACGTCATGAACCTCGCCACGCGCTATCTCGGTCTGCAGCTCGCGCACCCGATCGTGGCGTCTGCGTCGCCGCTGACCGGCACGCTCGACGGCATGCGCCGGCTCGAGGATGCCGGCGCGGCCGCGGTGGTGATGGCGTCGCTCTACGAAGAGCAGATTCGCGCGGAGGACACGGCGTACGCCCTCTACACGGATCACGGCTCGAACAGCCAGGCGGAGGCCGGCAGCTATTTCCCCGAGCTTCCCGGCTACGACAGCGGCGTATCAGGGCATCTCGAGACGCTCCAGCGCGCAAGCGACGCGCTGGACATTCCGGTGATCGCCAGCCTCAACGGCACGACCGCCGAGGGTTGGATCGGCCACGCGCGCGCGCTCGAGCAGGCGGGCGCCGCGGCGATCGAGCTCAACGTCTACTCCGTGCCGATCGATCCCGCGGTCAGCGGTGCCGAAGTGGAGCGGCGCACGCTGGAGATCGTCCGGCAGGTTGCGGCGTCCGTGCGAATTCCCGTCTCCATCAAGCTCGCGCCTTATTTCAGCTCGATGCCGCACATGGCGGCCGAGCTCGTGGGCGCCGGCGCGCGCGGCCTGGTTCTCTTCAATCGCTATTACGCACCCGACATCGACCTCACCTCACTCCAGGTCACGCGATCGCTTCCGCTGTCGACGGCCGCCGAGTTGCCGCTGACCCTCGTCTGGATTGCGCTGCTGTCCAGACGCATCGGGTGCTCGCTGGCGGCCAGCCGTGGCGTCGAGACGGACGTTGAGGTCGTCAAGTACCTCCTCGTCGGCGCCGACGTCGTCATGACGACCTCGGCTCTGCTGCGAAATGGGGTGCAACACGTGGCGACGATGCGAGAAGGTCTCGAGCGCTGGCTCGGCGCGAACGGTTTCGACTCGGTGGACGCGATCCGCGGTCTGAAGGACGCGACGCACGTCGAGGACATCGATGCGCTTTTCCGCGCGCAATATGTCGCCGCACTCACCGAATACCTGCCGGCGAAACTCGTTCAGTAGACCGTTTCCTCTTCCAATCGAACGTTCTCGAGGCACTTCGTCGGCTGCCCTGTGCCGCGCCGCGCAAGGCGAACGTCTTTCGAAAACACCGTACACGTACGGCCCGGATTGTCTTGGGTCGGTCAGGAAGTTGTGAGGCGAACAAAAAGCGAATATGCTAGCCTGGACGCGCCGCGGCGCCTTCGGACTGCCTCGAAGCAGCGGTCGCGTAATCAGCTCCGGTCGTGGCGCATGGCGCTAGTCAGTCCTTCCGAGCCGCTCTCGCAACTCGAGGTGCTGGTGGTCGACTGCCAGGCCACAGCCGCCGCTCCGGGAGGTCATCTCCTCGAGATCGGCTGGGCCCGCGTCCTCGGTACGACCATCACGCCCGCGCATGCGTCGTTGATCGCGCTGCCGGATGGCGAGCAGATTCCACCAGCTGTTGCGCGGATCACTGGAATCTCCGAGCAGATGATGCGGTCCGCTGTCGACGGAAGCTGCGCCTGGCGCGAGCTGACCGATCAGGCCGCGAGTCTCACGCAGCAGCCCGCGCCGACGGTCATCCATTTCGCGCGATTCGAGCAGGCGTTCCTTCGTAGGTTGGCCGCCGGCGCGTTTCCGCTCGACGTGGTCTGCACGCGGGATATCGCCAGGCGCCTTCTGCCTAATTTGCCTCGGTGCAGCCTGCGCGCCCTCGCTGGATACTTCGGTCGCGCGGTTGGTGCGCTCCGTCGAAGCGCCGATCACGTCGACGCGACGGCGTTCGTGTGGCACGAGTTGGCGCGCTTGCTCGAGAGGCACGGCGTGTCGACCTGGGGCGCGCTCCACGATTGGCTCGCCGGACCTGCCACACCGATGAGCTGCCGACACCGCATCTGGCCAATGCCGCGGGACGTACGGCTGTCATTGCCGACTGCGCCTGGGGTCTATCGCATGCTTCGGACGGACGGCAGCGTCCTGTACGTCGGCAAAGCTGCGTCGCTGCATCATCGGGTTAACAGTTATTTTCGGAAGCAGACCGGCGTGCCCGAGCGGTTGCTCGAGATGCTGTCGCAGGCACGCGCGATCTCGTTCGACGTCACACCAAGTCCGCTCGAGGCCGCGCTCCTCGAGCCGGATGAAATCAAGCGGCACCGACC
>JBLNGH010000021.1:0-4496 GCA_050264575.1 Acidobacteriota bacterium
ATCGTCATCGCCCGCAGGATATCGGCGGGTGGAATGCCGGCCGCCTTCCACGTCTCGATGAACTCGATCGCCACCTGGCCGCGTGTCTTGCCCGGCACAAAGTAGTCGGCGTCGGTCGAGAACGTCAGCGGCACCTTGTTCTGCCACGCATTGCGCAGCCCGGCGACGGTGCGCTCGTAGCGCTGCTGCGTGGTGTGCCCCGTCAAGACGAGCGCGTCTCGGTGCCGGCGCGCCAAATTCCGCCACGTACGTGAAATAGTAGACGTTGCTCTCGGGGTCTTCCTTATAGGTGAGCGCGAGATGATTGTGGGCGTCCACGAGCCCGGGCAGCACCGTCAGCCCTGAGAGATCGATGACCTCCGCGCCGGCGGGAATCGCGACATCACCACCCACCGCGGTGAACTTGCCGCCCTCGACGAGAATCACCTGGTTGGCGCTCGCCGTCCCCGTCTCGGGATCGATCAGCCGGCCGGCACGGATCGCGGTGACCTGGGCATTGAGAGCTGGTGTGAAGAAGAGCAGGGCAACGACCGGCAGATGGCGCAGCAACATCGCGACGGCTCCCGAAAGAGGATCGGGATAAGTTACGTTGCACCCCATGAACCGCGACCACAGCTCCGGAGAACCGACATGAAGTTCATGCTGCTCATTTACAACGATCCCACTTTGCTCGACGCGATGCCGAAGCCCGAATTCGACGCCGACATGCGTCATTGCCTCGAGAATGCCGACGAGCTGCGCAGCAAAGGCAGCCTGCTCGACTCGCAGATGCTCGAGCGCCCGGCCAGCGCGAAATCCCTCCGGATTCGCAATGGGAAGCGGATTCTCAGAGATGGCCCATTCGCCGAGGCGAAGGAAGTGCTGGGAGGCTTCAACCTGATCGAGGCCGAGGACATGGAGGAAGCCGTGCGCATCGCGAGCGAGTTCCCCTGGGCCAAGACCGGCTGCGTGGAGATTCGCCCAGTGAAGGACATCGACGCGGTGCGCCGGAGCGTCACAGCGTCAAATACACAATCCTGACGACGTGGTCCCCTTGGTGCATTCCGAGTTCGGTGTGCTGACCGTCTACGGTACGGTCAATGCCGGGACGTCCATCTCTTTCACGCGCCGATTGAATGCCGGGACGTCGCTTTCGAGCACCGCCTTGAGCCGATCCAGCTGCACCTGCAGCGCGGCCGCCAACTCGTCGAACACCCGCACCGCCTGCTCGGTCGGCGGCGCGTCGGTTCCCCCCACGACACCGGCCAGCCAGCTGATGCGGTTGTTGAGCATGATCGGATAGTTGAGCGGGTCCTGGTTGCTGCGGTTCTTGACCTGATAGATCTCACCCTCGATCGCGCTCAACTTCACCTTGAGCGATTCGGCCTCGGCGCCAAGGTCGGCCGCCTGCACCCCATTGCCGTCCTTGCCGCCACTGCCGCCCTCTCCGTTGGCCCCGCTCGAGGTAGCCGTCACACCGGCCCGCCCACGCTTGGCGCGCTCTGCGACGGCATTCAGCTGCTCCTTCACCGCGCGAATCCGGCGCACCGCGTCGTTCGCGTCGCTCAACCGATTGCGAATACTGATCAACAGGTCGAACTGCCGTTGCAGATCCGCTTGGGTCGCGGTCACACGCGGATCCTTCTTGACTTCGAAGTCCTGCGTGGCGCTCCACGTCCCCGCGGTGAGCCGCGCCTTGTACGCCCCCGGCACGGCGACCGGCCCCTGCAACGCGCCGGCGCCGCCCCACAGAATCAGCCCCTCGAACCGGCTCGCGCCCGGATAGCGCAGGTTCCACACGAACCGGTTCATGCCCGCCGAGACCTTGAGGGAATCACTCGGCGCGCGCGGCTTCGTCGAGAAGCGCCGGATTACGGAATCACGCGCATTTAGGAACTCGAGCGTGACCTCGCTCTCGGGCCTCTGACGGAAATAGGCGAACACCACGGCGCCGCCCGGCGGATTCTGCCCGATGCCGCGGAGCTGCGGCGGACCGCCTTCGCCCCCGCCACCGCCACCACTCCGCACACGCCAGACCTCGCGCGGCTTGAACAGATGGCGCTCCCTACGGGCAACCTCCGGCGTGAGCTGCTGCAACGGCGTCACGTCGTCGAGAATCCAGAACGAGCGCCCGTGCGTCGCCGCGATGAGATCGTTGTCCCGCACGGCGAGGTCGTGGATCGGCACGACGGGGAGATTGAGGCGCAGCGGCTGCCACGCGGCCCCGTCGTCAAACGACACGTACACGCCGAACTCGCCGCCGGCATACAGCAAGCCCCGGCGCACGGGGTCCTCGCGCACCACGCGGATGAAGTGATTGTCGGGGAGTCCCGCGGTGATCCGGCGCCAGGTCTTCCCGTAGTCCGTCGTCTTATAAATGTAAGGACGGAAGTCGTCCAGCTTGTAGCGCGTCGCAGCCACGTACGCCGTCGCGGGATCGTGCGGCGACGTCTCGACGATGCTGATCAACGCCCACTCCGGCAGCTCGCGCGGCGTCACGTTGGTCCAGTTCTTCCCGCCGTCGCGCGTGATCTGCACCAGCCCGTCATCGGTGCCCGCCCAAATCGTGTTCGAATCGTGCGGCGACGGCGCGAGCGCGAAGATCACGTCGTAGTACTCGACGCTCGTGTTGTCCTTCGTAATGGGACCGCCCGACGGGCCCTGCTTGGTCTTGTCGTTGCGCGTCAGATCGGGGCTGATGGGAGTCCAGCTCTGCCCGTCGTCCGTGGACTTGAACAGCACATTCGCGGCGGCGTACAGCACATTCGGATTCTGCGGCGAGTGCACGATGGGAAACGTCCACTGCCAGCGGTACTTGAGGTCGGCCGCGCCGTGCCCCATGCCGTAATCGGGCCAGACGGAAACGTTGCGCTCCAGGCCGGTCTTCACGTCGTGACGATCCACCTGGCCGTGGTAGCAGCCGGCGAACGTGACGTCCGGATCGTCGCGTCGCGCGGAGATGTACCCCGACTCGCAGCCCCCGACCACGTACCAGTCGGTGCGATCGATGCCGGCTTCGCTGGTGCGGCTCGCGATGCACACGGTCGAGTTGTCCTGCTGCGCACCGCACACCCGGTAGGGAAAGTGGGTGGTGGTCGTGACGTGGTAAAACTGGGCCGTGGGCTGGTTGTCCTGACGGGTCCACGTCACGCCGCCGTTGAACGAGACGTTGGCGCCGCCGTCGTTGCCGTTGATCATGCGCTGCGCGTCGTTCGGCGCGATCCAGAGCGCGTGATTGTCGCCGTGCGGCGTGCGAATCGGCGCGAAGGTCTTCCCGCCGTCGACTGACCGGTAAAAGCCGGTGTTCATCACGTAGACGGCGTCCACGTTCTGGGGATCGGCGTGGATGTGCGTGTAGTACCAGGCGCGCTGCCGCAGATTGCGCTCCTCGTTGGTGCGCCGCCATGTCGCGCCCCCGTCCTCCGACCGAAACACGCCGCCCTCCTCGGCCTCGACGATCGCCCACACCCGGTCGTGATTCACGGGCGAAACCGTCACTCCAATTTTTCCGATGACGCCGGCCGGCATTCCAGCGCTCCGCGTGAGCTCGGTCCAGGTGTCGCCGCCGTCGGTCGTCTTGAACAGCCCGCTCCCCGCGCCGCCGCTCGAGAAGTACGACGGGCCCCGCCGCGCCTGCCAGAAGGCCGCGTACAGGACACGCGGGTTGACGGGATCCATCGCGAGGTCGATGGCGCCCGCGGAGTCGGAGCGGAACAAGATCTTGTCCCAGGTGCGACCGCCATCGCGCGAGCGGAATACGCCGCGCGTGGCGTTCGGCCCGAACGCGTGGCCCAGGACCGCGGCGTACACGAGGTTCTCATCCTTGGGGTGGACCTCGATGTCGGCGATCTGTCCCGCGTCGCGCAGTCCGACGTGTCGCCACGTCTTGCCGGCGTCGGTCGACTTGTACATGCCATCGCCGGGTGAGACGTTGCCCCGCAGCGGCGATTCGCCGGTGCCCACGTAGACCACGTTGGGATCGGACGGCGCGACGGCGATCGCGCCGATCGACCCGGCGCCGAGGGCGCTGTCTGTCACCGGAACCCACGTCGTGCCGCCGTCCGTCGTCTTCCAGACGCCACCGCCGGTCGCGCCGAAGTAGTAGACGTACGGCTCGTGTTCGTGGCCGGCGACCGCGGTGACGCGCCCGCCGCGAAACGGGCCGATCTCGCGCCATTTCAGTGCAGAGTACAGGGCGGTGTCGATCACGAGGGACGGCCCGACGGCCGGACGGCCGGACGGTTTCTGAGCTGATAGAGGGGCGAAGAGACCCAATAGCGCGATGACGGCAACGAGCGGGCGCAACATGGCGAGAGCCTCCGGGACGGCGAACGGAAGAGTGAAAACGAGTCTATGTATGCTGCGCCGGGTTCACGGCGGGCGGAAGGGCTTCAGGCCAGGTGGGGAGCCCCTTAGCGAACGCGCACGGCGTCCGCCACGACGACCACCCCCGCCGTATCGCGCCGCAGCAGCACCACGCGATTCCACCCGGCCGGGAACGTCCAGGTGCCCAGCGC
>JBLNGH010000022.1:0-27253 GCA_050264575.1 Acidobacteriota bacterium
CTTCTGCACCGCGATCTGCTTCTGTTCCGGCGTCAGGATGATCTGACGCGACAACACCACCGACATCGTCCCGGTCGGCGAGGCGAGGAAATCGTCGACCGTGCGACCGAACCGCGCCTGCACGTCCTCGACCGCCATCGACAGGTCGGGTCCGATCTGCGCCGGGCTCTTCACGCCGAACACCGAGAGCGAGTGACACACGAAGCAGCCGGTCTGGACGAACCATCCGCCCGGCCCCGTGCGCATTCGCTCTTCGTCGGCCAACTGCTCAGCGGTCGGAGTGTCAGTGCGCGGTGCGCCGGACAGGAATTCCGCCGGCACGTCGGCGGGCCGCCACGACAACACGAGCATCGAGAGCGCCTGCGCCTGCGCGGTTGAGAAATTGAAGTTCGGCATGACCGATCCGGCCGACAGCGCGCGCGGATCCTTGAAGTGCGCGACGTGCCAGGCGAACGCGGTGCGCTGGCCGGACAACCGCGTGTAGTCGTACTGCTCCGGGGCTTTCTCGCCGACGCGCGTGAGATCCGGGCCGATGTGCCCGCCGCGATTGTTGATGGTGTGGCACGCACGGCACCCTTTTTCCTCCACCAGGCGCTTGGCAAGGTTGATCGCGTCGGCGCCCTTCGTCTCCCGGTCGTAGCGATGGCAGAGATTGCAGTTCATCTGAATCAGGGCGCCCTTGTTCGTCGCCAGCGAGTACGACTCGCCGAGCGAGCGGCTGAGGAGCGGCTCCTCCCAATGCGCGAGCTCGCCGTGCGCGTCGGCGACGTCGACCGCCCACCCCTGGCCGCCGTGACACGACGTGCAGCCGAATTTCTCGACGGGATGCGTTTTGAGCGGTTCAATCGGGTGCGTGCGGAACGGCTCGTCCGCTTTTTCGAAGCCCTTCCACGAAATGGCCTGATGACACGTCACGCACCGGTCCGCCCGGCGCAGGCCGGGGACCCAGACTTGCTGGATGCCGTGCGGCACCGTCACCGCTTTGGCTTCGCCGAACTTTTCGGCAACCGCCGCGCGGAACTCCTCCTGGTAGTAGCGCCAGTCGTGTGCCCGGTCGCTGGCGAAGAACATCACGCAGGACAGAATCAACAGCGCGCCGACGAGCGCGAGCGTCGGCCGATCGATGCGCGGGTACGGTGAGCGAGTGCGCTGCTCCATGGTCAAATCCTCGTCGGGACGGCTGGCCAGGCTTGCCATGGCCAGTAGAAATCCCAATACGGACCGCGGAGCACCATGCCGACGAACGTCAGCGCGACGATGGCAACCAGTACCACGATGAACACCACGTTCTGCGTGCGGCGCGCCGCCGGAAACCACAGACCGGTCACGGCGCGCGAGCTGCGGTCGAGCCAGGGCCAGATCGTGAGCACGGTGATCAGCGCCCCCGGCAGAATCACGCCTCCGATGAACGCGCCGTTGATCGTGATCGGTCCGAGGTGGATCGTCGTGTCCGTGACGACCTCCTGCAGCCAGAGAAAGTACCAGGGCGCCTTCGCCGGGTTGGGCGTGACGAGCGCGTTGGCCGGCTCCTCGAGCGGCGAACGGATGAACACCGCCAGGATGCTGATGAGGGCGATCGTCCCGAGCGTGACGATCATTGCCCGCCGAGCCAGATCCGGCACCGCGTTCACCGTGGTGTCGGGCGCCGCCAGCGTCCGCGCGGTGACCGCCGGCGCGGTTCCTCGCGCGACGCCCAGCAGCGTGTAGGTCTTCGCGGGCGACGGCGTCGCCGGGCGCGCGACGCCGGCCAGCTCCTCACGGTCGGCGCGGGCCAGGCCGCCGTCTTTGCGCACCCGCCACATGTGATAGACGAAGAGCACGCCAAGCCCTGCCGGAAGGAAAACGATGTGCAGGACGTAAAAGCGGATGAGCGTCGCTTGATCGATCGTTCGCCCGCCAATCAAGAGCTCGCGGACGCTGGGTCCGATCCAGGGAATCGACGAGGCGATGTTGGTGCCGACGGTGACAGCCCAGAACGCGAGCTGATCCCAGGGCAGCAGATAGCCCGTAAACGAGAGGAACAGCGTCAGGAGCAGCATCACGACGCCGATGACCCAGTTCCACTCGCGACGCTGATTGCGGCCGACACCGTTCTTGTAGGCGGCCGTGAAGAACACCCGCGCCAGATGCAGGACGACGAGGACGACCATGCCGTGCGCGGCGATGCGGTGCACGCCGCGGAGCCAGCGGCCGAACGTGATCACGTATTCGATGTCCTTGACCGACTGATAGGCGCGCTCCACCGACGGCACATATAGGAGCAGCAGCGGCAGGCCGGAAAGAATGGTCAGCAGGAACAGCGCGGCGGTTGCGGTGCCCAGCCAGAACGAGTAGGACCAGGCCATCGAGGCACGGGAGACCTTCGCCGGAAACCAGTGCAGCAGGAAGTTCGACGTGATGGCGTCACCGGCTTCGCGATCGGACTTCGGGCGGTAGCTCCAGAACGGCATGGGCCGCACGCCCGGAGCGCTGGGTGCATCGGACTTGAGGAGCCTTGTCAGAGATACCATCGCGCTGCCTCCTCAGACCGTCAGCCGGAAGTCCCGATCGACGCGGTCGGCCAGATCCACGACGAGCTGTCCGTCGTCGGGCGCGATCGACAGCCGGAACCAGGCGAGGGGCTTGGGCGCCGGTCCGGCGACGTTGGTGCCGTCGCCGGTGTACCGAGAGCCGTGGCACGGACAACTGAACCGGTGCGTCAGGCGCAGTGGCTGGCCACCCACGGTCGCGGTCTCGGCCCGCGGCAGCGCCTCGGCCCGCACCGTGCAGCCGAGGTGCGTGCACACCGCCGAGATCGCATGAAACGTGTTGCCGTCGCGAAAGATGAAGAGCCGCTCGTCGGCGAGAAACTTCAGACCGTCCGGGAACTCCGACGGTGGCCCGACCTTGACCGTGGTCGGGGAGTCGTACGAGACATTCGGCACGAGCGCGCGGAGCGACGCCGCGCTCTGCGCGCCGAGCGCGACCACGCCGGCGCCGGCGCCCAGCTTCACGAGAAAGTCGCGGCGATCGGCAAATGATTTGGCATCGCTCATAGAGCACGTCCTGATGTCTGCTGACGTTCGATGTCCGGCGTGTCGTCGTTCGCATCGGGGCGCGCCGTCCATCGCTCGGTGATCGAAAACCGCTCCATCGTCATGGCGCCCGTCGGGCAGCGAATCGCGCACAAGCCGCACCGGATGCAGCGATCGTCGTCCTTGAGCAGCGCCGTGAGCGGCAGGTCGCCGGATTTGGCGCGGCCGAGGACGGCGTCCCGATCGGCGTCACCCAGATCGACGTCGTCAATCGGCACGAACGCGAGGCAGTACTCGGGACAGACGTCGACGCAGCGATTGCACAGCACGCATTTCTCGGGGTCGTAGATCGTCTGAACGTGGCAGACGAGGCAACGCGCCGCCTGGCGGAACGCCGCGGCGCTGTCGTATCCCGTCTCGACTTCGGCGATGCCGGTCCGCCGGCCGAGATCGAGCGTGGGCGGCGTCTCGCGATCGAGGCGCTCGAAGCCGGCGATCATGCGGTAGATGGACGTGGGGATTTCTTCGATCTCGAGATGCGCTTCGAGCCGCGCGCGATCGCGGGTCAGGTACTCGTGAATGGACCGCGCGGCGCGCTTGCCGTTCGCGACGGCCTCGATGAGATTGCGGGGACCAAATGCGACGTCGCCCCCTGCGAAGACGCCCGCCAAGGAGGTTGCGAGCGTGGCTGAATCGACGCGAATGGTCCCCGCAGGCGTGAGATCGATGCCGTCTGACGGCTTCAGGAACGCGAGGTCGGCCTGCTGGCCGATCGCGAGAATGCACGCGTCCGCCTCGAGCGCGATCACGTCCTCGTCGTCGTACTGCGGCGCAAAACGGCCGCTCTCGTCGAAAACCGCGCGGACAGCCCGCAGCTCGATCGATCGCAGCCGGCGATCGCCGACGAACGCTCGAGGTCCGCGCCGCGTCACGAACTGCACGCCTTCGCGGCGGGCCTCCTCGAACTCCTCATGGCCCTGCATCGTGCGGAGGACTGGCATCTCGTCGAAGTTCTCGAGCGACACGATCGTCACGTCGGTCGCACCGGCGCGTAGCGCCGCACGCGCCGAGTCGAACGCTTCTTTCGCCCTCGCGTCCGCGGCGCCTTCGAGCGCCGCCAGCTCGTCTTCACGTCCGACGCGCAGCGCCGTCCGCGCGGCGTCGAAGGCGACGAACCCGCCGCCCACCACGACGACCCGCCGGCCGAGATCCATGCGAAACCCGCGGTTGACGTTCAGCAGGTAATCGACAGCCTTCACGACGCCGTCGAGCTCGATGCCCGGCACCTGCAAGTCGCGACCGCGGGACACGCCGACCGACAGGAAGCAGGCCTCGAAGCCGGCCGCTCGCAGCGCGTCGAGCCCGAAGTCAGGCGTGAGCGGCGTATCGAGCTTCAACGTCACGCCGAGCGAGAGAATCTTGTCGATTTCGGCACGGAGGAGACTGCGGGGCAGCCGATATTCCGGAATGCCGAACCGCATCATGCCGCCCGGCTCCGGCCCAGCTTCGAAGACTGTGACCGCGTAACCGGTGAGCGCGAGATCGTGAGCGGCGGCGAGACCCGCCGGGCCGGCGCCGATGACGGCGACCTTGCGCGCCGAACGGTTCGGAGCGTTGGCCGGACGCGGGGCGATCGGTTGGTGGCTGGTGTACCGATTGCCTTCGTGGATGTCTGTCCCGAAGAGCGCGTCCTGCGTGTCGGGCCTGATGGACTCGACGCCGTACTGTTCCGCCACGTAGCGCTTCAACGCCCGGATCGAAACGGGCGCGTCAATCGTTCCGCGCCGGCAGGCGTCCTCGCACGGGGCCGCGCAGACGCGGCCGCACACGGACGCGAAAGGATTCGGCGCGCGCGCGACCAGGTAGGCATCCTGTTCGCGGCGTTCCGCAATCAACTGCACGTACCGGCCCGCATCGGTCCGCACCGGACAGCCCGTCTGGCACTTCACCTGCCGCTGCCAGTGATCGAGATCGGGGAGTCGCGCGGATACCCGCGTCGAGGGGCCCGGCAACTCGGACGCCGCAGCGGGGCGCGAGAAAGTCATTGTCCCGACCCCGGCATCGACGCCGTCAGGCGCCGCGCGTATGGCGGCCAGGGCGGCGCTCCCTGGCGATCGAGCCACGAGTGGCGAATTGCGAGCCACGGATGCCGCCAGAGCATCCGCGGGCCGGCGTGCCGCATCACGTTCTTCATGGCCGCGCGCTCGGCCGGGCGATAGCAGTGAATGACGCACTCGCGGCAGGTCGTCTTCTCGGGTCCGAAGGGGCAATGCCAAAGACGTACGTCCGCGTAGTCAAGCAATGCAGCGCACGAGTCGCACAGATGACCATTCAACCCGCCATGGACGTCCGCACAGAAGATGCGCACCATGGCCGCAACCGTCCTGGCGTCGCGGACGATGTTGCGCGGGCGACTGGACGACGCGGGATGAGCGAGCTGATGGGACATATCAGGGTCACGGTACGCAACGCTGCGCGGGGACCATATGACGCTCGTCAGGAACATGTGCCTTTCCTGACGGCGATCCGCAGGACCCTATGCAATTCGCGCGCTCGAACGCTGGATGAGTTTTCGTGAGTTGCGATCACGCCGGGGGAACTCCGGCGTCGCGACCGCGACGGGGCTGCGGAATCTTCAGCAGCCGGTGGTGAAAAAGACCGCAGGCGCGGGTCACGCCCCGGCGGATGCGCCAGAACCGGCGGGTTTCACGTCTGCGACGGCCGCGTTCGTTGGCCTTCGTCTTGCCGTACCGATCCAGCGAGCATTGACGTGGCTCGAGCGGTTTCCCTGTCGATCGTGTTCTTGTTGATCGTCGGTCCGCACTCACATCTGTCGTGTCTGATGCGGTGCGACCCGACTCCGTCTGCGATGGGCACGTGCCACCGCGCCGATGCACCCGATTCCGCGCTGATCGCCGGGAGCGAACGGTGCGATGCCCAGGGAACCGTCGCGCCGGCGCTCGTCCGCGAGGACGCGCAGCGGAACGTTCGAAGTGGGAGCACGAGCATGTTGCGGGTGAGTCCCGATCCGCGATTCGAGCGTTTCCGTTTGCTCACAGATATCCTCCCCGGCCACGACCCGAACCACCTTCGAACCATCGAAATCCGACCTTCCGTGAGCGCACTTCGAATCTGAGCTCCGGCCTCCACCGATGTCTTCAGCGACCCTGTCGCCCGTGGCGCGGCAGGCTCGCGTGCCAGAAGACGGCGCGTCGCACACGTCGCGCGCCAATCGTTGTGTCAGCCGATCACGGGGATTGTCATGAGCCGTTCCGCACCGTTTCGATTCGTTGGCCTGCTTTCAATCCTGACGACGCTCTCGCCGGCTGCGGCGTCTGCTCAGGCGAATCAGGCATTGCCGTCGCCGCTGAGCCTTGGCGACGTCATTCGCATCGCGGCTGAAAGACGGGACGAGATCCGTGCGGCGTACGCGCGGACACGAGCCGCAGAAGCGCGATCGACCTCCGTGTCGGCGCTCGCGGATCCCATGCTCTCGTCCTCGCTCGATCACCTGCCCTTTGCGCTCGAGGGAGCTGACTGGAGCGTGACGTACGAGCAGCAGATCCCGTTGTCGGGCCTTCGAGGTCACCGTCGGGCGTCGGCATTGGCTCAGGTCGACGTGCTGCGGGCGGATGTGAACCGAACGACGCTCGATATCGGCGTCGAAGCCGCACGCGCATTCCTGATGCTCCAGGAGCGGCGGCGCGTCACGACGCTCGTCGACGAGCAGATCGGGTTCGCGCGCGAGGTCGTGAGCGCTGCGACCGCCAGATACGCCGCCGCCACGGCCCCGCAGTCCGATGTGCTGCGCGCCGAGGTGGAAGTCGCCCGGCTGGAAGCGCTCGCACGGGCGTTGGTCAGCGACGTGCGCGGCGCCGAAGCGATGCTTCTGACCAGCCTGGGTCTGGACACGGGTCTGCCCGTGCCGCCGCTCGCGCCGATCCCGGTCGCGCGGTCCGTTCCCGCGTGGCCGGAGATCAAGGCGGCGCTGGCGACGCGTCCGGAGCTTGCCGGCGGCCGGGCTGAGGTGGCGCGTGCGGAAGCCGACGTGCGGATCATGCGCGACATGTTCCGCCCGATGGCGATCATTCGCACGGGGCCGTCGTACACGATGACCGACGGCGCCGGGTGGATGGCGATGGTCGGCCTCAGCCTCCCGATCTGGCGGGACAAACTCCGGGCCGGCGTCGCTGAGGCAGAGGCGATGCGCGCGATGTCGGAGGCCGACCTGCGCGCGATGACCCGGATGATCGAGGGCCAGGCGGCAGTGGCCGTCAATCAGGTGCAGGCCGCCCGCGACCGGCAGGCAGCGCTGACGAGCGATGTGCTGCCACGCGCGCGGCTCGCGATCGAACCCGCCGTCGCGGGCTACGCCTCAGGCCGGCTTCCGCTCGTGAGCGTCATCGAGGCCGTGCAGGCGCTCTGGGTGGTCCAGTCGGATCTCATTACAGCGGAAACGGAGCTTGCTCTCGCGTGGGCGCGGCTCGGCCGCGCCATCGGATCGTACGAGGTGATCGTCCAATGAGTACTTCCATCCTTCGACGTCTCGGCGCGCCCGTCGCGTCGTCCGTATTGACAACGGTGGTTCTTGCCGGCGCGCTGTGGATGCAGCACGCACGTGCCGCGTGGCCGTTTGCGCCGCCGGGCACCTCCACGGTCATGGCGGCGACAGGCACGGTCACGCCGCCGGCCGGATCGGGCGCGACGCACGATCGGGCTCCGGTGGACGCGGCCGCGGTCGACTCGCTCGACATCCGTCTGGAGACCGTGGGGCGCGGCTCGTTGACGCAGAGCGTGCGGGCCGTGGCCACCGTCGTCCCGGATGAATCCCGCATCTCTCACGTGCACACCCGCGTGGCCGGGTGGGTCGACCAGCTCGACGTGAACACCACGGGACAGTTTGTGCGCGCCGGCCAGCCATTGGCCCGCATCTTCTCGCAGGAACTGCTCTCCTCGCAGACGGAGTACCTGGCGGCTCGTACGAATACGACTGCGTCGGGCATTGCCAGCGCCGTTGTGGCAGGCGGTCGGGCCCGGCTGATGGTCCTCGGGATGACCGAGGCAGACATCGACGTCATCGAACGGTCGGGCGAACCGGCGCGGTGGGTCACGATCGTCGCCCCTCGAAGCGGCGTTGTCGTCAACCGGGGTGTCACCGTCGGCACATCGGTCGACCCCTCGACGACGCTCGTGACGATTGCCGATCTCTCGAGCGTGTGGATCCTGGCCGAGGTCCCCGAATCCAACATCACCGCGGTCCGTCCCGGCACGATCGCGCAGCTCGATTTTCCCGCGTCCGGCCGCACGCCATTCATGGCTCGCATCGACTTCGTCTACCCGACGCTCACCGAGCGCACGCGGACGCTGCGTGTCCGTCTCTCGGTCGGCAATCCGGGCGGCGCACTCAGGCCAGGGCTGTATGGCACCGCGACGTTCGAATCGATCGGTCGCAATGTCATGACGGTGCCGCGTGATGCCGTGGTCGATACGGGAGAAGAGCAGCACGTCTTTGTCGCAACCGGTGAGTCCTTCGAACCGCGGGCGGTGCTGCTCGGCGTCCGGCTGACCGATCGCGTCGAGATTCGTGAAGGGCTCCGGCCGGGCGAGCAGATCGTCGTCTCCGGTCTGTTCCTCCTTGATTCCGAGAGCCGGCTACGCGCCACCGGCGGCGGGACCGGTCACGCACATGGACTGGCAAACGCGAAGGATGCCGGCGGCGCTTCGTCGCCGTCCTCCGTCGATCCCCATGCCGGTCACCGAAAGTAACGCCATGGTCGAACGCATCATCGAATTCTCGGTACGACGGAAGTGGCTGATCTTCGCCGCCGTCGCTGCGCTGTCGCTGTGGGCCGTGGACTCCGTCCGCAAGACGCCGCTCGACGCGGTGCCCGACCTGTCGGATCCACAGGTCATCATTTACACCGAGTGGATGGGCAGAAGCCCGGACCTCGTCGAAGACCAGATCACCTACCCGCTCGTGCGGGCGCTGCAGAGCACTCCTGGCGTCCGGACCGTTCGCGGCTATTCGATGTTCGGCATGAGCTTCACGTACGCGATCTTCGGCGATCGCACCGACATTTACTGGGCCCGGACGCGCGTGCTCGAACAACTCGGCCGCGTGCAGCAGCTGTTGCCGGCAGGGGTGTCGCCGACGCTCGGCCCGGACGCGAGCGGGATCGGCTGGATCTATCAATACGTTCTCAAGGACAGCAGCGGCCGCCTGGATCTCGCCGAGCTGCGTGCGCTGCAGGACTTCACCGTGAGGCCCGCGCTCCAGGCCGTGGCGGGCGTGGCGGAAGTCGCGTCGCTCGGCGGCTTCGAGCGCCAGTATCAGATCGTCGTCGATCCGGATCGGCTCGTCTCCTACGGACTGTCCTTCGCCGACGTCACGCGGGCGGTGCGCGACGCCAATGCCGAGGTCGGCGCGCGCGTGCTGGAGCTGGCGGGTCGCGAGTACGTGCTGCGCGGCCGCGGCTACGTCAGGAATCTCCGCGACCTGGAAGAGAGCGTGGTCACGGTGGGCGCCGGGGGCACACCTGTCCGGCTCGGAGAGATCGCGACGGTTCGGTACGGCCCGGAGATTCGCCGCGGCGCCGCAGACTGGACCGGCACGGGCGACGCCGTGGGCGGCATCGTCGTGATGCGCATCGGGTCCAACGCGCTGCAGGTCATCCAGGCGGTCGAACGGGAAATCGCCAGTCTGAAGCTGCCCGAGGGCGTGCGGCTCATTCCGACGTACGACCGTTCCGATCTCATCCTCGGGTCGATCGGGACGCTGAAAGACACGCTGTTCCAGCAGGCGCTCATCGTCACCATCATCTGCCTCGTGTTCCTGTTTCACGCGCGATCGGCGCTCGTCGTGATGTTCGTGCTCCCGCTGTCCGTCCTGCTGTCGTTCATTGCGATGCGCTATTTCGGCCTCACGTCGAACATCATGTCGCTGGGCGGAATCGCGATCGCCATCGGCGAGCTCGCAGATGCCGCCATCGTCCTGATCGAAAACGCGCACGTCCGGCTCGCGTCGGCGCCGCCCGGCGCGGATCGTCCGCGGATCATCGTCAATGCATGCCGGGAAGTCGGACGGCCGATCTTTTTCTCACTTCTGTTGATCACCGTCAGCTTCCTGCCGATTTTCACGCTGGCGGGTCAGGCCGGCCGGCTGTTTACGCCGCTCGCGTACACGAAGACGTTCGCGATGCTGGCGGCAGCCGTCCTCTCAATCACGCTGGCGCCGCCCCTGATGGTCCTGCTGCTCAAGGGGCGGTTCCGCACTGAGGCCACGAATCCCGTCAGCCGGATCCTGGGCGCCCTGTATCGGCCGATCGCCGCCGCCGTCGTCCGGTACCGCGTACTGGTCGTCGCCGCGGCGTTGCTCCTGATGGTCGCAACCGTGCCCGTGTTTCAGAGACTGGGTTCCGAGTTCATGCCGCCGCTCGATGAAGGGTCCCTGCTGGTGATGCCGACGACGTTTCCAGGGATCTCGATCGAGGAAGCCCGACGCGCCATGGCGGCGCTGCACCGCACGATCATGACATTCCCCGAAGTGGCGTCGGTGCATGGCAAGGCCGGCCGGGCGGAAACGGCGACGGACCCGGCGCAGCTGGACATGATCGAATCGGTCGTCACGTTACGTCCGCGCGCGGAGTGGCCCACACACCATACGGAGCGCTGGTACACCGCGAACGCGCCCGGATGGACCAAAAGCCTGCTGCGGCGGGTGTGGCCCGAGGATCGGATCCGTACACTGGCGGAGCTCTCGCGCGATCTCGACACGGCGCTCCGAACGCCCGGGTTCCAAATGGCGATCTCACCGCCGATTCGCACCCGGATCGACATGTTGAGTACCGGCGTCCGCACGCCGGTGGGCGTCAAGGTGTTCGGACCTGACTTGACGGGGATCGAACGGCTGAGTGTTGCGCTCGAGGGGATGCTGCGTCGCGTGCCCGGGACGCGCAGCACGTTTGCGGAACGTCAGACCGGCCGTGAATATGTCGATATCGTTCCGAACCGGGATGTCATTGCCCGCTACGGCCTGTCCGTCCGTGACGTGCAGGACGTGGTCGAAGCGGCCATCGGTGGCATGCCGGTATCGACCGCGATTGCGGGCCGCGCGAGATTCTCGATCAATCTGCGATATGTCGCCGACCAGCGCTCGGATCCGGAAGCGCTGCGCGCGCTGCTCGTCCCAGTCGGATCGACGGCCGCGATTAGCGAACTCGCCGCCGGAGAGACCGGTAGCGGGACGACGCCGGCAGTCGCCGGATTCGTGAGCTCGAGGGCCGCGTCCGGCGGCATGGCGTCGATGGGCGGCGCAAACGCACAAGCGGCGATGCCGCCGTCCGCCGGGATGTCTGCCGGGCAGCCGGCGGCGGTGTCGGGCGCGTCGCCCGCCTCGATGGACTTCATCGACAGATGGCGTCCGCCAGCCGCGGCCGTCCCGCTCGGTGAACTTGCGGACGTCCGCATCACGACTGGTCCGCCGATGATCAAGGACGAAAACGGCGTCCTGGTCGGCTACGTCTTCGCCGACATCGACACCGCGGCGCGCGACCTCGGTGGCTGGGTCGATGACGCGAAAGCGGTGGTGGCATCACAACTCGAACTACCTGCGGGTTACCGGTTGCAGTGGACGGGCCAGTACGAGTTTCTCGCCGCGATGGAGGCGCGCCTCCGGTACGTGATCCCGCTCACGCTCGTCCTCACCATCGGCCTGCTGTACCTTTCGCTGCGAGGCTGGGCGCAAACGTTCCTGGTGCTGTCAAGTCTGCCGTTTGCAATCGCGGGCAGCGTCTGGCTGCTCGCAATCATGGACTACAACCTTTCGACCGCCGTCTGGGTCGGGCTGATTGCCGTCGCCGGTGTCGCTGCTGAAACCGGTATCGTCATGGTCGTGTATCTCGACGAAGCCTTCTCACGATACATGCGAGAGGGGCGCATTCGGCGGCCGGAGGACGTGGACGCGGCGGTCGTCGAAGGGGCGGCTGCTCGCGTTCGGCCGCTCGTCATGACAGTCGCGACGACGGTCCTCGGACTGATGCCGCTGCTCTGGGAATCGGGCGTGGGAGCGGACGTGTCGGCGAGGACGGCCGCGCCGGTCGTCGGCGGCCTGTGGTCGTGCATGCTCCTGACCCTGCTGGTCCTGCCGGCTGCGTACGCCATGTGGCGGCGCCGTCAGGTTCGCAACGGGAAGGTCGGCGATTCCAGTCATCGAAGCGCGTCAAAAGATCACCCGCACGCCAAGCTGCGTCTGGCGTGACGAGGTCACGGTCGACCGAATCTGGCCGAACGAAGGTAGCGGCGCTTCGCCGTCGGCCTGGCCGGCAAACGCGATGAGCGATGGGGGGCCGAAGTTCGCGCGGTTCAGGACATTGAAGATTTCGACGCGAACCTCGACGCCGGCGTGCGAGCCCACCGCGCGCCACGGCCAGTGACGGCTGAAGGCGAGATCCACGGTCTTCAGATCGGGACCGATTAGTTCATTGCGGCCGACATCGCCGAAGGTCCCGACGGCGGGCAGCACGAACGCCGTGGGATCGAGCCAGCGATCCGGCCGGCCGAGCACAGCGTTCCGTGGTCCGCGGCCGGGCGCGTAGCTCGGGCGATCCGGTCCGGTTCCCGGCCCGAGCGCTGGGCTCCATTGCGATCGGGACCGGTTCGCTTGCAGGAACGGCGTCAGCGGATTGCCGCTTCGCAGTCGTGCGATCCCGGCAAGCTGCCAGCCGTTGAGCAGCGCATCCCAACCGCCGGTGAAGACGCTCGCGCGAGGCAGCTGCCAGATGAAGTTCGTCACCCAGTTGTGCTCCGCATGAAAATCCGACAGACCTTTGTTGTACCGGGGAATGAATTCAGGCATCGCCGACGTCGTCGCCGTCGTCGAGTCTGAGAAGAAGGTGGCGTTCTGAGTGGTGTCTTCGGCCCTGGACCAGGTGTACGACGACTGTAGCTGCAGACCGCGTGACCATCTGCGGCGCACCTCGCCGAGGAGCGCCCGGTACCACGACTCGCCGTCGCTCGACTTGACCTCGATCGCCGAGAAATTCCGGTTCGGCCGCAGCAGGCCCGTGGGATAGAACGGCGTACCGTCCGGCAGCGTCGCAGGTGTCGGCACATTGAGGTCAGAGTTCCGCCACAGATGTCTCCCGCGTGCTCCGGCGTACCCAATCGTCACCAGCCAACTCGAGCCGAGGGCCTGCTGCACGTTCACGTTCCACGTGTGAACACGCGGCAGCTCGATGTCGGACTGGATGGGCCGGACCGAGATGCCCGTTCTGCGCTCGAATGGCGGCACGGGGAAGGTCGGATTGCCGATGACGAGACGCGGCGTCGCCGGCGGGTTGGTCACCGTGACGATCAGGTTCTGCTGATTATTGATGTTGTAGTACACGCCGTAGCCGCCCCGTACGGACGTGCGTTCGTCTCCGCCGATGTTCCACACCGCACCCACTCGCGGCGACCACGTGCCGCCGGGATTCTCGTAGAGCGGGCCGGGCGTCGGCGCCGAGGCGAGCAGATCCGGCATGCTGATATCACGACCGCCGGCCTCCACCGGCACCGTCGCGCCTTCATGCCGCAGCCCGAGATTGACGGTGAAATCCCGCCGCATGCGCAGTTCGTCCTGCACGTACACGCCGTACAGCGTCCAGTCCCAATTCCGATGCAGGTCAGCCTCCGGCGTAAGACCGATGAACTGAATGGGCTGGTTGCGCGCGAAGCCGTTGAGATTCGCGAACCGGAAGATTCCCAGACTGAATGTCGGGTTGTACTCGACGTCCTCGTAGCGCTCCACGAGCGCCCCGGCCTTGACGAAATGACGTCCGTGCGAGTAGACGAGGTCGTACTGGAGATTCGTCACACCTTGCGAGAGGCGGACGTCGGCAGAACTTTGCGGTCCGAACCGTGGCAGCCCGCCAATATCGATGTCCCCCATGAAGGGCCGGCCGGGAACGAAGACCGGCAGCGCCACCGATGTGTTGGCCTCGACGGTCTGGCCGATGCGCGTATGACTGTACCCCCCGCGCACGGTGTGCAGCAGCGACGAGCTGAGCGACTGCCGAAACTCCATCGTCAGGAACTGGTTCCGTGAGACGAACGCTCGCGGAAATTGCGGATAGTCGGTCGGCAGCTTCTGTTCGGTGTCATCCACGGTATAGCGGCCGAAGATCTGCGTGCCGCCGTTGAAGACGGCATCTCCGCGCGCCTGGAAGAAATGCTCGTCGAGGTGTTGATCGAATGGAAACGTGTATTGGGCCAGGCCGCCGCCAAGATTGTCTCCGTTCGCGCGCGGGAACTCTTCCAGGTACGGCCGCACGGCGGGATCGATCGCAACGATTTCGCCTCCGGGCAACTGTCCGCGGCGGGCATCGTCGTCCGGCACGGTCGTCACGATCGTGCGGCCGAGCGATTCTCGCAGTCCTTCGTAACCCACAAAGAAAAACAGCCGGTCCTGGCGGAGCGGGCCGCCGGCCACCCCTCCGAACTGGTTGCGACGGAATGCCGGCTTCTCGTCGACGTCGAAGTAGTTGCGCGCGTCGAGCGCGTCGTTGCGATGGAACTCGAACAGCGTGGCCGCCAGCCGGTTGGTACCGGACTTCGTGATCGCATTTATCTGACCGCCGACATTGCGGCCGAACTCGGCGCCATAGCTGTTGGACTCGACGCGGAATTCGCGGACGGTGTCCATGCCGAGCGCCGTGCCCGCGGCACTGCCCGCCGGGCCGTTCGTGAAGTCATTGAGCAGCGTGCCATCCAGCAAGTACACGTTTGCGCGCGGGTCCTGTCCGTTGATGCTCATGGCCAGGCCGTGCGCGACCACCGAACCGTTGTCGCGATGCGGGAACGTGCTGACCGTCGGCTGCAGCGCCACGAGGTCCGTCACGTTCCGGCCGTTGACCGGCACGTGCTCGATCGAGCGATCTTCGACCAGAAAGGTCAGCGCCCCGCTGCGTGTTTCGACGAGCGCCGCACCCGCGACCACGGTTATTTCGGCGGATACCCCGAGCTGCAGGACGAGAGTAATCGACGCTTCCTGGCTCACCGTGAGGCGCACGCCGGTGCGAACAAGGGGACGGAACCCCGCCAGCTCCGCGCGAAGCTGGTACTCGCCCGGAGCGAGGCCGGAAAAGAGAAACCTGCCTTCTGCGTCGGTTGTCAGGCTCCGGGCGGCGGCTCCCGTATCGAGGTGGGTGGCAGTGACGGTCGCGCCAGCCAGCGCGTTGCCGTTCGCGTCCTCGGTACGGCCAGCCAGCGTCGCCGATGTCTGGGCGGCACTTGGGCTGGCTGCGAGCAGCAGCAAACCCCCGATCAAAAAAAGGCGCGTCAAGCTTCGTGGGCCCACGTCAGAACGGCTTGAAACCCGGCGACCCGTACCGCGGATGCGCCAGGAGCGTCATGAGCGGATAGGCGTACGCGGCAGCCACCAGCAGGATGGCGAGGATCGTCCACAACCCGAAACGATCCCAGATGCCGAGAGCGGTTGCGGGCCGCAGCGCCTGCGCGAACTCGAAGGCCGGCGCCTCACCCGTCTGGCGGCGCATCCACGTCGCGGCGACCACGATGACGAATGCCAAAGCGCTGACGAAGAGAATCACGCCGCCCACGGCGGCAACAACCGTGAGCGACTGCCAGGCGCCGCCGTCAGCGCCCGAGAGCGCGGCGCTATAGACGCGTCGCGGCAGCCCGCGCAGTCCCGCGATGTGGTAGCTGGTGCTGAAGAGCGCCATCCCGGCGGTCCAGAGATACGGCTGGGCAATCGCGAGGCCGCGGAATCGCAGCGCGCGCCCGAGCATGCGCGGCAGCAGCCAGTACGTCGTGCCCATGAACGTCAGCGTCATCGTGGTTCCGAGCGTCACGTGGAAATGCCCCTGAATCCACGCGGTGTTGTGCACCATTCCGTTCATGGCGTACGCCGCGTTGATGGCGCCGCCGAACCCGCCGAACGCGAAGCTGATCATGGCCAGCGCGATTGACGCGAACACGGGATCCGACCAGGGCAGCCGTCCGATCCAGTTGAACAGGCCGCGCGCGCCGCGCATGCGGCCGGCGATCTCGAGCGAGGCGATGATCGTGAACGCGGTGACGAAACTCGGATAGATGACGGCAAACGTGGTGATGGTATGCGCGAGCTTCCAGCTGGCGCTGATCCCAGGGTCCGCGAACTGGTGGTGAAACCCGACCGGCGTCGAGAGGACCACGAACAGGATGAAGACCATCCGCCCGAGCGAATCGCTGAAGAGCCTGCCGCCCGCAACGCGAGGCAGAACGGTGTACCAGATCACGTAGGCCGGCATCAGCAGGAAGTACACGAACGGATGACCGAACCACCAGAACAACGTGCGGGCCACCATCGGATCGACCGTGGGCACGAGCCCGAGCGACCACGGGATGAGCATCCCCACGACTTCGAGCGCCAGTCCGGTCGTGGCCAGGTACCACACGATGATCGTCGCCAGCATGCCATGGATCGACAGTGGCGCCGGCACACCTGGATGCGCGTGGCGCCACGATCGGTAGCTCGCGATGATTACCCCGCCCCAGATCCACGACCCGACGACCAGCAGTGTGGCGCCGATGTAGAAGAGCGGATGCGCCTGCAGCGGCGGATAAAACGTATAGAGCACCGTGCTTTGTCCGCGCAGGATCGTGACCGCGGCCATGGTCGATCCAATCGACGCGAGCCAGAATGCGCTCCACGCCCACGTGCGGCCGACGATCCGGCCGAGACTCTCCTGCGCGAGCGCATAGCCCAGGCCCATGATGAAGAACGTCGTGAAGACCAGGGCCATGAGCACGCCATGGGCGGTCACTGCGATGTAATACAGTCCGGCGTCTCGCTGCGGGAACTCCACATCGGCGACCGACAGCCCCTGGAGCACGCCCATCGCGGACGCGACGGCAAACGCCGCGACGGCCACGCCGATATGTGACGACGCCAGTGCGTGGGGGCGCGTCATGGGGCCTGCGGTTTCACAATCAACTTGCCCACCATCGCATGGTGCGCGATGCCGCAATACTCGTTGCACGTGATGAGGTATTCGCCTGGAGTCGGGAACGTCACAGTGAACTGGCTCACGTAGCCGGGCACGACCATCGCGTTGGCATTCGTGCCGATGACCTGGAATCCGTGGATGACGTCAGGGCTCGTCAGCCGGAATGTCACGGGCCGGTTCGCGGGCACTTCGATCGGATCAGGCGCGAAGGAGAACATCGAGGCGACGACCGTCACGACCACCGTGCCGTCGGCGCGGACGGCGACGGACGGCTTGCCGAATTCCGGGTGCGCGTCGAGCGCCGCCGGATCCACCGTCTCGAGATGGCTTGGCGGATGCACGGCGTCAAGTCCCGCCGTCAGGCTGATGGCGCCGAGGAACATCACGATCAGCATCCCGGCGCCCCACATCCAGATTTTTTCGTAGCGTTCGACGCTGCTCATGGAACCTCCCGATCCGCGTGCTCAATGCGTGGCGCCGCGGCCGAGAAACCCCCACACGTACATCGCCAGCCAGCCCAGCGCGAAGAGCACGCCGAACACGACGACGATGGCCAGCGTGCCTCGTGGATGTTCGATGTCAGCGTCGATGTCGCGATCGGGGCCGGTCCCCGGTTTCGGCTCAGCCATGGGCAACCGATCTCATTGGAGCGGTGCGCCGCCCTCCAGCACGGACCAAATGTACACCGCGAACCATGCCAGCGCGATCGCGCCGAAGACGACGGTCACGGCCAGCGTGGCGTCCGGGTGATCCCGGTGGCGGCGCGAGCGATGCCGCAGGATATGTGTGGCTTGGAGGATCGTCACTGGGCACCTCCTGACGATCGGACGGGCGGCGGGGAAACGCGCGGACGCCAGCTCTGCAGAATGCGCATGTAGTTGCCGCGTTCGAAGGCCTCGGCATTCGGATGGTGCATCAGGCTCACGCATCCCTGGACCTGGCGCACCGAGTCGTACTCGTGCTGTTCGAGCCAGCGAGCCAGCTCCCGCCGCATCTCCACGAGATATTCCGGTCCACGGGTCAGCAGCACCGCGACGACCTGTACGGCCTGCGCGCCGGCCATGATGGCCTTGACCGCATCGACGCTGTCACGGACTCCGCCCGTGGCGGCGAGCGACGCTTCGACCCGGCCGTACAGAATCGCCAGCCATCTCACGCGGAGGAGCAGTTCGTCCGGGCTCGAGAGGTGCAGCCGAGGGACGGCCACCAGCATGTCCGGATCGACGTCCGGCTGATAGAAGCGGTTGAACAGGACCAGCCCGTCGGCACGCAGGGCGTCCAGCTCGGCTGCAAGGTTCGAGATGGACGAAAAGAACGGCGACAACTTGACCGCGACAGGAATGGAAACCGCCCACTTCACGTGACGGACGGCGTCCAACAGACGCCGTTCGACTTCGGCGCCTGTTTCACGTGCGTCGGTCGGCACGTGGTAGATGTTCAGCTCGATCGCGTCGGCGCCCGCCTCCTCGATCTGTTTCGCGCTCGACAGCCAGCTGGCGCGGGCGGTGCCGTTGAGCGACGCAATCACCGGCACACCGACGGCCGCCTTCACGCGCCGCACGTGGTCCAGGTAGTGATCGGGGTCGAACGTGAATTCGCCGGGCTCGGGAAACTGCGCGATCCCCGCGGCGTCGGATGGCTCGTCCACCGACAGGTCGTGAACCATCCCCGAGTCCTCGCGCGTGATCTGTTCCTCGAACAGCGACCGCAGAATGATGGCGGGCGCGCCGGCGTCCTCCAGGCGTTTGACGCCGTCGAGGGTGTCAGCCAGCGGCGACGCACCGGGCAGCAACGGGTGCGCCAACGTGAGCCCGAGGTACTTGGTCGACAGGTCCATACGAGCTCCTTGCGGATTACCCGACGCGGTATGGCCGATACACCGGCTCCCACATCGCCGTAGCCACGCGATCTTCGATCTCGCTCACGCTGAGCCAGCTCGAAGCCTCCGCGTCTACCAGCGCGCGTCCCACGGCGACCGCAACCGCACTGGAGACGTCACGCAATTGGGACATGGCCGGATAGATCGACGCGCCCGGCGCGACGCGTCGTCGCGTGAACTCGTACACGGCGCGCGCGGCGGCCGCGAAGACGTCGTCCGGCAGCCATTTCGCTTGAACGACGCTGGCGCCGAGACCGACTCCCGGAAACACGAAGGCGTTGTTGCACTGACCGATGTGATGCGTGACGCCGTTCACGAACGCGGGCAGGAACGGGCTGCCTGTCGCGACGACGGCCGCGCCGTTCGTCCATTCCAGGATGGCCTGCGGCGTCGCCTCGATCTTGCTCGTCGGGTTCGAGAGCGCGAAGACGATCGGCCGGCGGCAACCGGCCAGCATCGTCTGCACGATCTCGCGCGTGAATGTGCCGGGTTGACCGGACACGCCCACGAGAATCGTGGGCTTGAAGTTGCGCACGACGTCCGCGAGCGTGAAGGCGGCGCCCGATCCGTCCCAACCTGCGACCACCGCCGGATCGGCCGCGATCTCGACTTTGTATCCGGCAAGATTCGCGCGGTCGCGGAGAATCAGACCTTGAGAATCGAGGCAGAGGATCCGCCGCGACCGATCCGCGTCGTTCATGCCTTCGGCCCGGAGCGCGCGATGGAGCTGCATCGCGCACCCGGCGCCGGACGCGCCGGCCCCGAAGAAGACGATGCGCTCGTCAATGAGACGGCGGCCGACGCGCGCGAGCCCGGTGCGCACGCCGGCCTCGACCACCGCCCCCGTGCCTTGCACGTCGTCGTCGAAGCTGGGGAGCCGGCGACGATAGCGCTGAAGCACGTCAAATGCCTGGTGACTCGCGAAGTCTTCCCACTGGACGAGGGCGCCGGGAAACACGTCCGCGATGGCCTCGACCAACTCGTCGAGCAGCGAGAAGTACGCGTCGCCGCGCAGCCGCGCGTGCCTCGCGCCAAGGTAGAGGGGATCGTGGAGCAGGGTTCGGTTGTCCGTCCCCACGTCCAGCGTAAGCGGCAGCCCGTACGCGGGATGGATCCCTGCGCCGGCGGTGTAGAGCGCAAGCTTGCCGATGGCGATTCCCATCCCGCCGACACCCTGGTCGCCGATCCCGAGAATCGCTTCGTTGTCGGTGACGACGATGATCTTCGTCTGGTCGCGCTCGGCGTTGGCGAGCAGTTCCGCGATGCGCCCGCGATCCTCGGTCGAGACATAGACGCCGCGCGGACGGCGGTAGATGTGGCTGTAGCGTTCGCAGACTTTCCCGACCGTGGGCGTGTAGACGATGGGAACCATCTCGTCGAGGTGATCGACGAGCAGCCGGTAGAACAGGGTCTCGTTGCGATCCTGGAGCGCCGCCAGGAAGAGATAGCGCGCGACGTCGTCGCCCGCGTCGAGGTAGTTCTCATACGCGCGCTGCGCCTGCTCGTCGGGACTGGAGACCGCCGGCGGCAGAATGCCGCGCAGGCCGAACGCGTCCCGCTCCTCGAGCGTGAAGCACGTGCCCTTGTTGAGGAGCGGGTCTTCCTTGAGCGCCGGGCCGCGCACGAACACGGCGCGGTACTCCTCGTTTGTCCGTGGATCGACCCGCTCCTCGAACCGCTGGCGGGACCGGCTTGCGACGCGTGTCGTGAGTGTGGATGTCATGCCCGTGACTCCATCGGCACGTAGGCGCGCCGGGTCGGTCCCGTGTAAATCTGCCGCGGCCGCACGATGCGCGTGTCGGGATCACTGCGCATTTCGAGCCAGTGGGCGATCCAGCCGGGCAGCCGTCCGAGCGTGAACATCACGGTGAACATGTTCACGGGAATGCCCAGCGCGCGGTAGATGATGCCCGAGTAGAAATCGACGTTCGGATAGAGCTTGTGGCTGATGAAGTACTCGTCGTTCAGCGCCAGGGCCTCGAGCTCGAGGGCGATTTCGAGCTGGCGGCTCTTGACGCCGAGCTTGCCGAGCACGTCCATACAGGCTTTCTTCAGAATGGCGGCGCGCGGGTCGTAGTTCTTGTACACGCGATGGCCGAAGCCCATCAGGCGGCTGTTGTCCTTCTTGTCCTTCGCGCGGTTCACGAACTTCTGCACGTCGCCGCCGTCCGCTTCGATCTGGTCGAGCATCTCGATGACCTGCTGATTCGCGCCGCCGTGCAGCGGTCCCCAAAGCGCACTGATGCCGGCCGCGATGCTGGCGAACAGATTCGCCCGTGAGCTGCCCACCACGCGAACGGTGCTCGTCGAGCAGTTCTGCTCATGATCGGCGTGCAGGATCAGCAGAAGGTCGACGGCGCGCGCCAGCACCGGATCGACCTCGTATGGCTCGCATGGCGTGGCGAACATCATGTGCAGGAAGTTCGACGTGTAATCGAGCCGGTTCTGCGGATACATGAACGGCTGACCGATCGAGTGTTTGTACGAGCAGGCCGCGATCGTCGGCATCTTGGCAATCAGCCGCGTAACCGTGTCCTGGACGTTCTGTCCGGTCTCCGGCTGCTGGTAGAACGTGGCGAGCGCGCCCACGGCGGCCGAGCAGACCGGCATCGGATGCGCGTCCTTCGGGAGCCCTTCGAAGAAGCGGCCGAAGTTCTCGTGGAGCATCGTGTGATGCGTCACGTTCTCTTCGAACCGCTCGAGCTCGGCGCGCGTCGGCAGGTTGCCTTTGAGCAGAAGCCAGGCGACCTCGAGGAAGGTGCTCTTCGCGGCCAGCTCCGCGATGTCGTACCCCCGGTACCGCAGGATCCCTTGCTCGCCGTCGATGAACGTGATGGCGCTCCGGCAGGCTCCGCTGTTGCCGAAGCCGGGGTCGAGCGTGATTGCTCCGGTCTTCGCCCGCAGTTGACTGATGTCGATGCCGATTTCGCCTTCCGAACCTTCGACGATGGGCAATGCGAGGAGCTTCTGGTTGAACTCGAGACTGACTGTGCCGGCCGGTGCTGCGGTCATCGTTGCCATGATGGGTTTCCTCCGAAGAGCGGCGGACCTGCGGGCCTGCCGTGCTTGGTTACCCATCTCGCCGTAGCACGCTGCATACCAGCGGGTCCCCTCGCAAGCTGCCGGAAACAGCGCGACCGGTCGCGCTGTACCTGTTGAATACCCCTCAGGACTGCGGGATTGTCATCAGTTCGTTGTTCGAGTTCGAGGGTCCGAAAGGTGAAGACATGCATGACCGAACCGGCTCACACCTGCCGGGCAGCTGTGAGCCGGTTGCGTCCGAAGACCACCGAGAGGTCTTGCGGAGCGCGGATTACTTGAAGACGTGCTCGACCGTACTCCCTCGCAGATACAGCTTCTCGAGGTAGCGGGATCCGTCAGGACCGACTTTGGTCTCGACCCGCGTCTCCTTGCTCGGCTCGGTGAGCTCCGCGCCCTGGCACTCGACTTCGAGCAACTTCTTAGGGCTGATCACATGCTGCCGGGTGACAGGGTCGAGCCCGTTCAGGAACTCCTGGTCCCTGGCTGCGATGAGCCGGGTGAACGTTATCTTCCGCCTGTCGCAGGCGACTCGATATTCGCCAGCCATCAGCAGCCCGTTCGGTCCAACCCAGAGGTTCGATGAAAAGACGATGACGTCCTTCGCTCTCTTTTCATTCATGTTGTTGTGGTCCTGAGCCGTCAAGACCGCCACGACCGATACGAAACCCGCAGCCAGCAAGAAGATCTTCCTCATGGGGTTTCTCCTCGTGAGTGACGCATCAGCAACTCCGGTGCCACGATGCAAACCGAAACCGCGCTACTGGAAGACGTGCTCGACGGTGCTTCCTCGCAGATACAGTTTGTCGAGGTAGCGGACTCCATCCGGTCCGACTTTGGTCTCGACCTGCGTATCCTTGCTCGGCGCGCTGAGTTCCCGGCCCTTGCACTCGACTTCGAGCGACTTGTTCCCGCTGATCACGTTCTGCCGGGTGACGGGATCGAGGCTGTTGATGAACTCCTGATCCTTGGCCGTGACGAGCTGGGTGAAGCTCACCTTCCGTGTGTCGCAGACGACTCGATATTCACCAGCCGCCAGCGTGGTCGTTCCGACCTTGACGTTCGACGAAAAAACGATGACGTCCTTGGCGCTCTTCTCCTTCAGGTTGTTGTGGTCCTGAGCCGTCAGGACCGCCACGGCCGATAGGAAACCCGCAGCCAGCAAAAAGCCCTTCTTCATGGGAGATCCCTCCTCGTGGAGGGAGAAATGAGCAACTCCGGTGCCATGGGGCCGCAAGTCCAAAATGCGAGGACCGTCGGCATTTCCGCCGAAGAACACGCAGGCACTGGGGAAAAGTCCCGAGCGGGCCATTCAGGTCAGGAGGGCCAGAAGTACTCCCAGAGCGAGCCGAGCGCGAACAACGGCACAATCAACAGGTACAGCCAGGCGACGTCAACGAGCGCGGGCTTCGGAAGTCGAAACCAGGCCGGCCCGACGAAAGGGCCGCGCTTGCGGACGAAGGCCCAGCCGAGGTGCAGGCCGGCGCCCCCCGCAAGCGTGAAGGCACTGAGTTGCAGCGCCAGCGTGACCACGTAGTAGATGGCTGGCCGCATGCGACGCAGACGACTCTCGTGGTTCCGATTGATGGAGACGATGCCACCCACCCAGCCTCGATAAGAGGCAAAAACGACCGGCAGGACCAGCGTCAGGCCGCCGATGGTGTCGGGAATGGCGGCCAATCCGAGATTGCGTGAAAAGTCGATGGCTGCCGCCTGTCCAGGTGAGCCGGCATCATTCGCCCGGGCCGCCGGATCGACGCGGTGCGCCCGCGCGACGAGGGCGTCACGGTAGGCGAGGGTGAACCGATTGCCCGTATGCGCCATGATCACACCGGCCGCGAGGCTCACGGCGTAGATCATCGCGATGATGAGAATGCCGGCACGAGCGCGTCGCACGGCCGAGTTGATCTGATTCACCTTGCTCACCCGCGCTGGCCGGCGACTTTAGCCTTGCCGCCGAGCACCCGCAGTCAAGAAACCCAGGCCCGTTGCGATCAGCTGAACGGAGAGGACGATGAAAAGCAAATAGAACGCGTAGGCAAAGGCCCGCACGTCGTGTTGGGTCGGCCCTTGAAGGGTCGACAAGTCGGGCCTGCCCGCGTCGTGCCAGACATCCGTGCCTGCCAGGAACATGACGATCCAGCAGAGGAGCGCGAGGGCACTACAGGCTAGTGTCGCAAGTTGAGCCCGCTTGCGGTCCATAAATCACCTCTCGATCTTTCCGAATCAGGCGATGGCGACATCATCCGGGCGCTGTTCGCTTGTCTCTTCCTTGTTCACGCCACCAGCGCCGAATCCGCGTGCGAGCCCAGAGGTCATGCGCTGCGGTATTTGCGCGCAAGTAATCGCTGAGGGTCCAGGAGGGACCGGTCCAGGAGAAGCGCTCGAGTGTCACGAGGTCAGCCGCTGGCACGGTCTCGATGAGCGCGACAATTCGTTCGTGACAGGTTCGATAGTCTCTCAGCACGGCCTGAAGCGAACGGCGAAGGTGTTTGCGATAGATCATCTTGTTCAAGCGGGGAAGCTCCCGCCACGTGTATCCGGGAGCGGGCATGCCGGGCGTTTCTCCCCGCAACCCGGCGCCGTACCAGTCGAGATTCATCTTTTGCCACTCGACCAGGTGTGCGAGCACGTCCTTGACCGACCATCCACCCCGAGTGACACCGGCCGTCGTCATCTGCCGCGGTGTGAGGAGCGCCAGCATGGCGTCGAGCGCAGCGCGCTCGCGGCGGGCTTCGCTTAACAGCGCCTTCTTGCTAAGCCGCTTTCCCATGGAGTGTCTCAGCCACTCGTCAGTCGCGGGTGCGCTCGAGGTCCAGGTCCAAACAGACACGCTGGGCCATCACGAACCGCTGCCGCTGAAAAAAGGCCAGCAGATCGGGATTGTCCCAGGGCACCTCGGTCTGGAGCCGGCCGATCCCGAGGCCCAAGAGATTCGTACGGAGCTGGTCGACGAGCGCGGCGGCGACGTGCCGGCCGCGGAAGTCTCGAGCGACGCCGATCACGTCGAGCACCGCCGCCGGCTCCATGACCCCGAATTCGCCGTAGTAGACGCGGGCCAGCGCGAATCCGACGACGTGGCCGTCGATCTCGGCGGCCAGCGAAATGGCGATGCCCGTGTCGGCGAACGCCTGACTCAGCTTAGAGGCGAGGAACCGCTCGCGTCGACGGCCGACGCTCGCGGCGTCGATGGCGATCACGGCCTCGCGGTCGCCGGGTTGCAGGTTGCGAACGAGAACCGTGTCGCGAGGCGGCGCGTCGATCTCCATGGCATCCCTCCCGGGCGGCCGTCATCCCATGTGCTGGCCGCCGTCAACCCTTAGAATCTGACCCGTCACGTACCGGCCGAGACGGCTCGCGAGGAACCAGACCGCGTCGGCCACCTCGTCCGGCTCGCCGAGCCGCCCCAGCACCGACTCCTCGACGGCCCGGCTGCGAATCTCGTCCGAGACCCTCGCAGTCATCGGCGTATCGATCCATCCCGGAGCCACGGCATTCACCCGGATGCCGAATCCGCCCAGCTCGCGTGCGGCCGTGCGAGCCAGCGCGTCGAGGCCATACTTGCCCGCCCAATACGCGGCGAGCCCCACCTTGCCACGCTGGCCGTTAATCGACGAGACCAGGACGATCGATCCCGGTCCGGTACGGCGCATGAGAGGAACGGCGCTTTTCAGCAGCAAGAACGCCGACCCGAGGTTCGTCGCCATCACCGTGTTCCAGTCCTCGTCGCTGAGCTTCCAGAGGCGCGCGTCTCGCGTGACGCCCGCGGCGTGTACGACCACGTCGAGCCTGCCCGCGTCTGCGCTGAGGCGGGCGATGGCGTCGGACACCTGCGCCCGCTCCGTCAGGTCACACGCGATCGTCGTCGTGCCCGCCGGTCCGTCGCGATCGGGCAGGTCGAGGCAGAACACCCGTGCGCCAGCGTCTCGCAGTCGCGCCGCGATCGCGCCGCCGATGGCCCCGCCACCGCCGGCCACGAGCGCAACAGAGCCGACGAGTCCCAGCAGGTCGTCCGGAAGACTCACGAGGCCACCTGCGCGCGCGTCTTCCGCAATCGCCGCGCCCGGAACGCCCCCCACAGCGCGGCCCCCAACGCGCCGGCGAGAATCGACTGCGGATGCGTTCGAATGTCGACGGTCAGCCGTTGTTCGGCCGCGGTCTCGCGCATGGCCGCCACCAGCCCTTGATCGTTGGCCAGCCCGCCGGTGATGAGGAGCACTGGCGGCGATCCGATCGACACCACCAGGCGCACGCAGCGTCCGGCCATCGATTTGTGAATCCCTTTGAGGATGTTCGAGAGACTGACGCCGCGCGAGACCATGTTGATCACGTCGGTTTCGGCCAGCACTGCGCAAATCGAGGAGCACGTTTCCGGCTTGTCGGCCTGGACGGACAGCACGCCGACCTCTTCGAGCGACACCCCCAGATAGCGCGCGATGTTTTCGAGGAACTGGCCCGATCCCGACGCGCATTGGCTGGTCATTCGGTAACCTGTGACACGGCTCCGATCGTCCATCGACACGGCCCGTGTGTGCAGTGCGCCCATGTCGACGATGGCCCGAGCCGCCGGCTCCAGAAACAGTCCGCCGCGCGCGTGTGTGGTCATCCCGTAGAAATGCCCGGTGCGGAAGGGCAGCGTCTCGCCCTCGCCGGTGGTCGCGATGTACGTCAGGTCAGCCTTGGTGGCGCCGGCTTCCCGGAGCAGGTCGTCGAACAGGCCCGTTGCGACGCCGACGACGTCGCGGCGTCGAATCCGCTCGGCGCGGCCGGCGAGCACGCGCTCTTCGCCCAAGCCGTCCGTCTCGGTGATGGCGACCTTGATCACCGCCGAGCCGACGTCGACGCCCGCGGTCAGCATTGGCCCTTCATCACCGCCGGCGGACGGCATGCCGCGGGGAACCATCAGTGAACGACCTCCGGCTGTTGACTGCGCATGGTCTCGCGGTGGGCGAAAAGCGCGGCGCCGAGCGCGCCTGTGTAAATCGAGTCTTCGGAGATGTTGACTGTCAGCTCGCCGTAGTTCTCGACGAGCAGGGTTCGGAGCGCCCGCACCGCCGCCGGGTTGCGTGCGACGCCGCCGGTAAAAGTGAACTCGTTGGTGATGCCGCCGGATCGCGCGATGAGCGACATCGCGCGGAGGATGATCGCGCGATGCAGGCCTGCGAGGATATCCTCGCGGCGCTCGCCGAGCGACAGCCGCTCGCGCAGCTCGGCACCCGCGAACACCGTGCACGTCGAGTTGATGCGCACCGGAGCGGACGACTGACACGCGAGCGGTCCCAGTTCGTGGAGACCGAGATTCATCTCGTCGGCGATGTAGCCCAGGTACCGCCCGC
>JBLNGH010000023.1:0-2742 GCA_050264575.1 Acidobacteriota bacterium
CTCACGTCGGAGCCGCTCATCCTGTACGAACGCGGCTCGACGGGCCGGCAGCACGTGCTGGACGCGTTCTACGAGCGCAGACTCTCCCCGCTCGTCACGCTCGAGACTACGGGTACCGAAACCGTGGTCAGCATGGTCGAGGCCGGGCTGGGGATCGCGATTGTGCCGTTGCTGCCGAGCGGCGCTGTCACCAAGGGGCGGCGGATTTCGGTCATTGGGCTCGATGCGCCGATCCGTCCCATCCACTCAGGCGTGCTGCGTCGGCGGAATGAAACGCTCACGCGCCCCGCGGCGCGGTTGCTCGAGTTTACCAAGGCTCGGTTCGCGGGCTAGTCGGGCGTTGGTGGCTCGACTCGCTCATGGCGTCGCATGGTCATCTCTCGGTAGACGGCTCGAGCGATTAGACGATCCCCCCGCTACACTAGCCTGGTACGCATGAGCCGTGTTCTCGTGATCGTCGCGTGTGCCGCAGCCCTGAGCGGCTGCCGTGCGGACACGCCGTCCCCCGCGGCGCAGGCGCAGGCGGCACTCGTCGAGCGATCGCGCGTGAGCATGGGCTCAGAAGTCCATCTCACGGCGTGGACAGCCGATGAGCCCGTGGCACTCGCCGCGTTCGAGGCAGCCTTCGACGAGTTCGACCGGCTCGATGCCCTGATGAGCGTGTGGAAAGAGGGCAGCGAAATCGAGCGGCTCAATCATTCCGCCGGTGAGAAACCTATTCCGATCAGCCGCGACGTTCTCGACGTCCTCAGCATGGCCCGCCAGACCAGCGAATGGACGGAGGGCAAATTCGACGTGACCTTCGGCGTCCTCTCGGGACTCTGGAAGTTCGATCACGATCTCGATGGAAACATCCCCGCGCGGGCTGACGTACTGGCTCGTTTGCCGCTCATCGACTATCAGCAGCTCGAAGTGGACGTTGCCAAAAGCACCGCCTTCCTGAAACAGAAGGGCATGCGCGTGCATCTGGGCGGCATCGGGAAAGGCTATGCGGTCGATCGCGCGGCGGCGATTCTGCGCGGCCGCGGCTTCAACGACTTCATGATTCAGTCCGGCGGCGACCTCTACGTCGCCGGTCAACGCGGCGATCGCCCCTGGCGCGCCGGCATCCAGGATCCTCGCGGACCTGAGGGCAGCAGCTTCGCGGCGATGGATCTCACCGACTCCGCCTTCACGACGTCCGGAGACTACGAGCGCTTTTTCATGAAGGACGGCCATCGCTATCACCACATCATCGATCCAGATACCGGCGAGCCCGCGCACGGGTGCCGAAGCGTGACGATTGTGGCCAAGACCGCGACGCTTGCCGATGCGCTGGACACGGGCATCTTCATCCTCGGCCCCGAAAAAGGCATGGCGCTCATCGAACGCCTCAACGGTGTCGAAGGCGTGATCGTCACCAGCTCGAACAACGTGCTGGTGTCCTCTGGACTTGCCAGGCGTCTGGTCGTACGCTCACCGCCAACCGACGCGCCGTAACCGCGACGTCAACGCTCGTAGAGCGCAGGTATGAGCCTGCGCGGAGACAGATCGATGCGCTCATCGCTTCTGATTGGCGCAATCCTCGCCCTTGGTGTGGTCGTTTCAATCACGGCGCAGCAATCCGCCCCACGCGCGCCGCGCAACGCCGCCGAATTCGACGAGCTGTTTCGACAGGTCTCGAACTGGGGGCGCTGGGGCAACGACGATCAGCTCGGTTCCGCCAACCTGGTGACTGACGCGAAACGAAAGCAGGCGGCCACGCTCGTGAAGAACGGCGTGTCGGTCTCCCTCGCGCACAATGCGATCACGGAGAAGGCCGTCGACAACCCGAGCCCGTTCGAGCACACGATGAATCCCGGCTTCTTCATGGACACCTACAAGGTGTCCTATCACGGCTACGCACACAGCCACATCGATGCGCTGTGCCACATTCTCTACAAGGACCAGACCTACAACGGCTACCCGCGCGCCGAGGTCAACACCGAGAAGGGCTGCACGAAGCTGGGCATCGACAATCTGAAGAACGGTGTGATCACGAGAGGCATCCTCATCGACATTCCCCGTCTGAAGAACGTGCCGTATCTCGAGCCGGGCACGGCTATCTACGTCGAGGACATCGAGGCGTGGGAGAAGAAGGCCGGCGTCAGGGTTGCGTCGGGCGACGCTGTGTTCATCCGCACCGGCCGCTGGGCTCGACGCGAGAAGCTCGGGCCATGGAATGTCGCCCAGAGCGCTGCTGGCGTGCACGCGTCCGTAGCGCCGTGGTTCAAGGCGCGTGGTGTCGCATTCGCGGGTAGCGATGCCGCCCTGGACGTGACGCCGTCTCTCGTCGAAGGCAACAACCTGCCCGTGCACACGCTGTTCATCAACGCGATGGGGATAAACCTCCTGGACAACCAGGACCTTGAAGCGTTGGGTGCGATGGCCGCGAAGCTGAACCGATGGGAGTTCATGCTGACGATCGCACCCGTCCCCGTGACCGGCGGCACCGGATTCCCGCTCAACGCCCTGGCAACGTTCTGAGCAGGGCCGGCCCTTTTGGACCGGCCAGAGCTCTGACGTCGAAAACGCTGTTTCTGCTCCGACCTACGGGTGAACGCGTAGTGTCCGGCTTTAGCCGGACCGGCGTGAAGGAGTCAGACGATGGCACGAAGCATCCTTGCGGTAGTTGCGGGATTTCTCACGGTGGTGGGCCTGTCGCTCGCGACCGACCAGCTGTTCCACGTGCTTGAGGTATACCCGCCCTGGGGTCAGGCGATG
>JBLNGH010000024.1:0-30228 GCA_050264575.1 Acidobacteriota bacterium
GGCCGGAACAGCGCATCGTCGACCGCGACGTTGCGCCGGATCTGCAGGAACGTCCGCGTGACGGTGTCGTAGGGGGCGCCGTCGGACGTCTGCACGCGAAACGGCAGTTGCACGCCGTTCACATCCCGATAGTCGTCGTAGTCGACCTGTTCCTGGAGCGGCAGCAGCAGCGTTTCCGTCGTTGTCATTTCGCGCCGGAGCAGACCCGTGACGGCGTCGAAATACAGCGTCCATGTGGTAGTCGGATCGATTCTCGCCGTTGCGACGTACGCGTCACGGCCCGCGACCTGCTCGACGCCGATGACCTGCAGGTTTGCGGGCCGGTCTTTCACCGGTCGGTACCGCATCGCGATCCGCCGCAGCCGCGCGACATCGGCGGCGGCCAGTTTCTGGACGCGATCGTTCGTCGCCGTCCATCCGATGTCGCCATCCAGCCCTTGCCTCACGGTCCCGTCCGGCGTTGACAAGGTGATGTGATAGCGATCGGTTCCGGAGACGACGATTTCGACCTTGCCGTAGCGTCCCTCGATGCGATCGTCCCAGCCCGAAATGATGGTGCCGATGCCGCGGGCGGGGGTCTCGACTTGACCGACCGCGTTGACGTAGCTCGCCCAGACGCGATCCGCGGACGGCAGCGGAGCCGGAGTTGTCGCGCTCCCGCCTGCCGGCGGCAGCAGGGGCACGCGCGCCGGCTGCGTTCGGCCGCGATGACACGTGAAACAGGTGATGCGTGATTCACCCTTGAAGCGCCCGGCGTTCAAGTCGATCACCATCTGCATCATCTCGCGCGCGACGCGCTTCGGCGGCTTGTCGTCGCTGTCCCACACCCAGCCGCCGACGTTCGACGGCGTTTTGGTGAGATCCGGCGTCCGCTGGACGTGACAGTAATCGCACCGCACGCCGAGCGAGTCCGCGAGGAGATTCATGAGCAGGAAGAGTTGCGACTCTGGCAGGGCCTGCAGCACACGAAGATTCGGCCGGGTCGCGCCTGCTGAACCTGGCTGCTGCGCCGAGGCATCCGGCGCGGCGGCCGCAGCCACGAAGACGATCGACACCGCGCACCAATAGCGGGACATCTATGGACCTCCACGCGTGTATATACGCATGAGTATATACATGCCGGCCGGCAGTGTTGGTGGCGCTTCGGCGTCGAGAGCTTGCCATTCGCCTCGCACTCGGGGTGCCGCGCGCGCGCATCGTTCGGATGGTGTCCAGCCAAAGCGCGTGGCTCATGGGCCTTGGTCTGGTCGTCGGGCTCACCTTGGCGCTCGGCGCCGGACAAGTCGTTTCCGTCTTCTTCTATGGACTGCCGGCCACCCACATGCCGACGGTTTTGGGGACGGTGGCGCTCTTCCTCTTCATCGGCGCCGCGGCGTCCATTGTCCCTGCCCGACAAGCGGTTCGCGACGGATGGCGGCGGGCCCTTCAAGAAGATTGAGCGGAACAGTAATCAACTCTACAACGTAAAGTGATGGAAACCGCATTGGGCTTGGGTGTGCGGGTGTGTGCACACGCTCGGCGATAGCAGGTGAAGACGATGCTGGAAAAATGGATGAAGGACTTCAGGCATGCCGCGCGGAGCCTGGGCCGCGCACCGGGCTTCACGCTCATCGTCGTGGCGACGCTCGCGCTCGCCATCGGAGCGAACGCCGCGATCTTCAGCGTCGTCAACGCCGTGCTGCTCAAACCGCTGCCGTTCCCAAACGCGGACCGGCTCGTCCATGTCGCCGGCACGGCTCCGGGGACGGATCAGCCCGAGGAGCTCGGCGTACCCGATGAACTGTATTTCGAGTACCGCGAAAGCGTTCCGGGACTCGAGGACATCGGAATCTACGGCACCGGTTCGTCCACGACGCGAGCGGAAGGGCACGTCGACCAACTGTTCGTAACCCAGGCGACTCCCTCGGTCTTCGCGACGCTGGGCGCGCAACCGCTGCACGGCCGGCTGCCCAACGACACTGACGACGCCCGCGTCGTCGTCATCAGCCACTGGCTGTGGCAGAGCTGGTTCGGCTCGGATCAGGCGGTGATCGGCAAGAGTTACACCTTCGCGGGCCAGACCCGATCGGTGATCGGCATCATGAAACCGGAGTTCCGGTTCCCTGATGAGCGCACGGCCTTCTGGGTGCCGCTGGCGATCCGCGCGGCGCAGGTGACGCCCGGCGGATTCGGGCCGAGAGCCGTCGCGCGCATGAAGCCGGGAACGGAGCGCGCGACGCTCGTGGCGCAACTCGAGCCGCTTGCGCGCCGCGTGCAGCAGCGGCTGGGCGGCCCGGCGCCGTACGTCCGGATCATGGAGCGGCACCGGCCGATCGTCCTGCCGCTCCGCGAGCAGCTCGTCGGCAAGATCGCGACGCCGTTGTGGATTCTGCTCGGCACGGTCGGCATCGTCTTTCTCATCGCGTGCGCCAACGTCGCCAACCTGTTCACGGTGCGGGCGGAGAACCGGCGCCGCGACCTGGTGGTGCGGCGCGCGCTCGGAGCTGGACGTGGCGATCTGGTCCGCTCACAGCTGGCCGAGGCGCTGCTGCTCGCGGCGGCCGGAGGCGCGGCCGGCGCGCTCATTGCGTGGGCCGGCGTTCCACTCCTGGTCCGCGCGGCGCCGGATGCGGTCGCCGGCGGATTTGGCGGCGCACCCATTCCCGGACTCGCCACCGCAGGCCTCGACCTCACTGCCCTGCTCTTCACGGCGGGCATCTCGGTTCTGGCGGCGTGCGCGTTCGGCGTGCTGCCCGCGCTTCACTTCTCGGGCGCGCGTCTGGGCAGTCTGCAGCAGGCCGGACGAGGCATCGTCGGCCGGAGGAGTCTCACGCGCGACGCGCTGGTGGTCGTGCAAACCGCTTCGGCGCTCGTCCTGCTGGTTGGCGCGGCGCTGCTCATGCGCAGCTTCTGGCAGCTCCGCGACGTCGATGCCGGGTACGACACGAAGAACATCTTCACATTCCAGATCGCGCCCAACCGGCCCGAGCTGAAGGACCGGACGTCCGTCTCGCAGTTTCAGTATGCCTTCATGGATCGTCTGAAAGCGCTGCCGGGCGTCGAATCGGTCGGCTTCATCACGACGCTCCCCCTGGACGAGGGCGCGGGCACCCAGAACATCACGACGCCCGCGATCATCGCTCGTGGTGCGGAGGCGCCTCTCGTTCGCGTCGCCGCCGCCGGCGGCGCGTACTTCCAGACAATGGGCATCGAGCTCAAGCGCGGCCGCTTCTTCGACCGCGCCGAGGAAGAACGAGGAATCCAGAACGTCATCATCAGCGCGGCCGCCGCCGCGATGTTGTTTCCCGGAGAGGATCCGCTCCAGAAGCAGGTCAGGCCCGCGACCGCAACCGGCGATACCTGGTTCACCGTGATCGGCGTCGTCGAGGACGTCAAAGTCGACGACCTGCGGCGCAAATCCCCGGAGCCGATGGTGTATCTGCCCGGCGTGTCGACGTCGCCGGCGTACGTGCTGAAGTCGACGCGTGCGCACCAGTTGGAACCTGAGGTTCGCGCGATCATCCGCGAGATGATCCCCGAATCTCCGATGTACCGAATCTTCACCATGGAGCGCCTCGCCGCGAACGCCATGGCCAATCTGTCGTTCACGATGTTCATGGTCAGCCTTGCCGCCGGGCTCGCGCTGATTCTCGGCGCGGTCGGGTTGTACGGCGTGCTGTCGTACAGAGCGACGCAGCGCCGGCAGGAAATCGGCGTACGAATGGCGCTGGGCGCCGAAGCGAAGACGGTACGCCGAATGTTCGTCTGGCAGGGCGGCCAGGTCGCTCTGCTCGGCGTGGTTGTCGGCGTAGTGGCGGCGATCGGGCTCACGAAATACATCCAGACGCTGTTGTTCGATATCGGGCGCCTCGACGTGACGGCGTTCGCCGGAATGTCTGTCGTCATGATTGCGGTCGCGCTGCTCGCGAGCTACATCCCGGCGCGGCGCGCGTCGCGTGTGGATCCCGTGATTGCGCTGCGGACGGAATAAGACCTCGGGTTTCGCGCCGGCAAGGCCACGTTCCAGGTACAGCAGCCCAACGGGCCGCTCTATAAGTTCGCGCTGACGATCGTCAAGGACCGTTTGCAGGGCGACATGACCGGCGAGCGCGACGGCGTCGTCCGGGGCCAGGCCAAGGTCGACGCCGGGAGAGCGAAGTAACAGCTCGACGAGTCGTCGCATGTGGCATTCTGAACAGTCGGCGTTTCTGACCGCCGGCGGCGGAGGTTGCCGCATGACGATGACTGAGTGGTTTCTGGCAGAACTGGAAAGCGAAGCGGCCAAGTCGCGACGCGTCCTCGAACAGGCGCCGGCCGGCAAGCGTGAGTTCAAGCCGCACGACCGATCGATGCCGTTCGGCTACTTGTCGGATCTCGTCGCGAACATTCCATCCTGGGTCGGCTACGCGATTACGATGGACGAGCTGGACATCGCGCCGAAGGACGGATCGAGCCGCAGACCCGTCCCGCTGAACACGAGCGCGGAGCTCGTTGCCGCGCTCGACAAGGCCGTTGCGCAGGCGCGGGAGGCCCTGCAGAAAACCAATGATGCGCACCTGGCCACGCCATGGCGCCTCCTCGCCGGTGGTCACGTCGCGATGGAGCAGCCGCGGAGCCAGGTCATTCGCGATACGTTCCTGCACTCGGCACATCATCGCGGACAGATGACGGTGTACCTGCGTCTGCTGGAATCGAAGGTGCCCTCCGTGTACGGGCCGACGGCGGACGACAAGAGTTTCGGCTGAACTGACCCGCGTCCTGTCCCCCATGCCTGTTCCCGGACGAATCGGGTTTCGCATCCTGCCGTCTCCATCGCGGCTTGACGCGTCGCTGGTTGGCGCGTTTCGTGGCCTCGCCTCGTCGAACGTCGCCGATGCGATGGGTCGCTTCGGTTTCATGGACCCGGGCATTCAATCGAGAAGCGGACTGCCCCTGTGCGGGCTCGCCGTCACCGTCAACGCGCGCCCTGGCGACAACCTCATGGTGCACAAAGCCCTGCAGGTGGCTGAGCCCGGCGACATCATTGTCGTCTCGACGAACGGCAACACGACGAGCGCGGTGTTTGGCGAGTTGATGTGCCGTACCGCCGTCGCGCGCGGACTTGGCGGCATCGTCGTCGACGGCGCCATCCGGGATGCGGATGGCATGACTGCCCTCGGCTTTCCGGCGTTCAGCCGCACGGTGACACCGGGCGGGTGCGACAAAGATGGTCCTGGTGAAATCAACGTTCCCGTGAGCTGCGGTGGCACCGTCGTGCATCCTGGCGACATCGTGGTTGCCGACCGCGACGGCATCGCGGTCGTTCATCGTGCGGATGCTGCAGAGGTTCTCGAGCTCGTACGCGCGCTCGTCAAGAATGAAGAGCGTCGTGTTGCCGAGATTCAGTCCGGCACCGTCTTCAAGGCGGACATCGACGAGACCCTCAGAAAGAAGGGCGTCATCGAGTGACACCGTTGCTGCTGATGACGCCGGGGCCGACGCGGGTCCCCGAACGCGTCCTCCGGGCCGGCGCCAGACCGATGATCCATCATCGAACGCCGGAGTGCTCGGCGGAGATCGCGATCATCCTCGAACTGCTGCCGCCGCTGTTTGGCACGCGCGAAACGGTGCTGCCCGTTCACGCGACCGGGCGCGGCGCCATGGAAGCCACGCTGTGCAATCTCCTGGCTCCCGGCGATTCGATCGGCGTCTGCTGCAACGGGCGATTCGGCGAGCTGTGGGGGAAACTGGGTGACTCGCTCGGACTTCGAGTCAACCGAATCGTGACGAATTGGGACGCGGACGTCGCGCCCGGCGACATCGAGCGGCTGCTTTCGGAACACCCGGACATTCGTGCCGTCGCGATGGCCTACAGCGATACGTCCACGGGCGTCGCGAACGACGTTGCTGGAGTTGCCCGCGTCACACGAGCGCGCGATGTGCTGCTGCTCGTCGATGGCGTGTCCTCGATCGGCGGGATGCCGTTTGCGTTCGACGAATGGGGCGTGGACGCGGCGATCACCGCGTCGCAGAAATGCCTGATGTCCTCGCCTGGCCTCTCCTTCGTGGTGCTCAGCGAAAGGGCGCGCACCGCGAATGCGAAGGCAGGATTCCCGCGATCGTACTGGGACTTCGCAGAGATTCGACGTGCCGTGACGAAGCCGAAGTCTGAACCGGCCGGTACGCCGCCCATCCACTGCGTGATGCAGGTTGGCGAAGCGCTGCGGATGATTCACGAAGAGGGCATTGAGACGGTCCTTCAGCGGCACGCTGAGATGGCCGCGATGGTGCACCGCGCAATGGCCACCCTTGGACTGACGCACCAGTGTCCGTCGCTGACGCGCCGCGCGACGACCGTGACCGCTATTGCGCTGCCACCGGACCATCCGCCCGCGCAGGTCCGTGACGCCATGAGGGCGCGGGGGCTTCTCGTCGCCGGCGCACTCGAACACTTTCAGCCCACCGCCTTTCGCATTGGCCACATGGGCGACATCCGTCCCGCGGATGTCGAGCGCACCCTCGATGCCCTTCGCGAGATCCTGAGTGGGCGATGACGCAAACCATCAGCGAGAAGATCCTGTCGGCCCATTGCGGCCGTCAGGTGCGTGCCGGGGAGATCGGGGTCTGCCGGGTCGACTGCGTGATCGGCACCGACGGCTCGGGTCCGATGGCGATCGACTACTTCGAAGAGATGGGCGGGCGGTCGCTGTTCGATCCGTCGCGTGTCTTTTTTTCGCTCGATCACTACGCGCCGCCGGATACGCCGCAGACGATGGCGTTTCACAGGCGGATCAAGACGTTCGCCGCGGCGCATGGCGCGACGGTCTTCGATGTCGGCGACGGCATCAGCCATCAGGTGGTGGTGGATCGCGGACTGGTCGGCGCCGGCGACCTGGTCGTGGGCGCAGACAGCCACACGGTGACGTGCGGCGCGCTCAATGCCTTCGCCATTGGCGTCGGATCGTCTGATCTCGCCGCCGCGATGTTGACGGGAACAATCTGGCTGCGCGTGCCGGAGACCATTCGTGTCATCCTGCACGGCCGCCGGTCCGCGGGTGTCGCGGCAAAGGATGTCGCGCTGTTCCTGATCCAGAAACTCGGTGCCGATGGCGCGAACTATCAGGCGATTGAGTTCGCCGGCGACGCGCTCCCGGCGTTCACCATGGATGACCGGCTGGTGCTCTGCAATCTGATGGTTGAAGCCGGCGCCAAGGCGGCTCTCTTTCCCGGCCCGATCGCTTCCGATCCGCAGGCTCGCTTCCGCCTCGAGCTCGACTGCGATCTTGCGAAGGTGACGCCGCAGGTGGCGCTCCCGCACGCGCCGGACAACGTCGCGCCGCTCAGTTCGGCTGCCGGCATTCCGGTACAGATGGTCTTCATCGGGACCTGCACAGGTGGCAGAGCGGTGGACTTTCGAGAAGCCTGGGACGGCTTCACGCGTGCCGGCGGGCGGCTCGCTGCCGGAGTTCAGCTCGTCCTGACGCCGGCGTCGCGCGACGTCCACGACCAGATTGCCGCCGACGGCACGCTCGATCGATTCGTGGCGGCTGGCGCCATCCTGACCACGACCGGCTGTGGCGCGTGTTGCGGGACGAGCGGCGTCATTCCCGTCGACGGGATGACCGTGCTGTCCACCGCCAATCGCAACTTCAAAGCGCGGATGGGAAACGCGACCGCGCAGATCTTTCTGGCGTCACCGGTCGTGTGCGGCGCCGCCGCTGCGACCGGCCGAATTCCGGAGCGCGCATGACCATCCACGGTCGCGCGCGCGTCCTTGGCGACGACGTGAACACCGACTGCATCATCTCGTCGTCTCGCAAGCGAGAGACGATCGATCCCCGTCAACTGGCGCCGTATCTGCTCGAAGGGGTGTCGCCGGAGTTCGCGGCATCCGTGCGTCCCGGCGACGTCCTCGTGACTGGAAAGAACTTCGGATGCGGCTCAGCGATGGAAGTGGCCGTCACCGTCATTCAGGCGGCGGGAATCAAGGCGGTCGTCGCCAGAAGTCTTGCCAGAAGTTTTTTTCGCAACGCCATCAACAACGGCCTGCTCGTGGTCGAATGCGACACGGCTGCATTTCAGGAAGGCGACACCGTCACGATTCACGTCCGTGATGGTGCGGTCCGCATCAAGAACGACACGCGCGATGTCACGGTCGCGGGGGCATCACTGCCGCCGGTCGTCCAGGAGCTCATCCAGTACGGCGGGTTGGTGGCGTACCTCGCGGACCACGGCTCGCTGGAATGACCTCGGAGGTCATGTCTGTTAACCAAATCCTCCGGCTATCGTTTCAGGTGTAGCCGGCGAGGTTCATCAGCCGCATGAGGATCGGCATGGGGCCAATGCTTCAGGACATTCGACACAGCATTCGGAATCTGTCACGGCAGCCCGGCTTTGCGCTGGTCGCCATCGTCTCCCTTGCGGTGGGGATTGGCGTGAACACCGCGATCTTCAGCGTGTTCGACATGCTGTTGTTCCGGCCGCCCGCCCTCAGGAATCTCGACCGATCGGTCGTCGTGTACCACCGCAGCCCGGGGAATGAAGAACAGGGCACGTCGTACCGCGCCTCGGCGCACTACCGCGAGCGTCGCGACATCTTCGCGCACGGCATGACCGTCACCGGCGCGCGGCCACTATTGCTCACCGAGGGCGAGCGGCGCGACCAGGTGTACGCCGAGCCGGTCACTTCAGGGTTCTTCTCCATCGCGGCCATTCGCCTGCGGCTTGGCGCGCCGTTTCCGGCCGAGGTCGATCGACCCGCCGGATCACCGGTCATCATCCTGGGCCACGCGTTCTGGACGCGCCGCTTCAATGCCGATCCCTCCGTCGTTGGCGCGTCGATCACGCTCAACGGGCAGCCGTTCACGGTGACGGGCGTCGCCGACGAGGGGTTCACTGGCTTCAGCCCGGAAACGCCGGCCGACATGTGGATCCCGATCACGACCTGGGCGCGGCTGGCCGGCGAGACGGCCCGGCTCACGAGCGACGAACAGTGGGTGACAACGGTGGCCGAGCTCGCGCCGGGCGTGAGTCTGGAGCAGGCGCAGGCCGCGATGAAGATCGCAGGACAGTCGCTCGCGTTACCCGATGGACGGGAGACGGCTGTGAGGGCCGCCGGGGACGGACTGGCCGCCATCCCCACGGATGCGTACTTCATCGTCGGCGGCGCGTTCGCCGTTGGTCTGATCGTGCTGGCCCTCGCGTGCACGAACGTCGCGAATCTTCTGATGGCACGAGCAGCGGCACGTCAGCACGAAATGGCCGTTCGCCTTGCGCTCGGCAGCGGCCGCGCGCGACTGCTCCGGCTCTGGATCTCCGAAAGCCTGGTCCTGTCCGCGTCGGCGGCCGCGCTTGGTCTGGGCATGTCGTCCTGGCTGCTCTCGGCGTTTTCGGCGTTCAGGCTGCCGGCCGAAATAGGAGAAGGCGAGGGGCCGCTGCTTGCGCTCGACGTCCATCTCGATCTTCGCGTGTTCGTCTTCGCACTCGCGCTGGGGTCCCTGACTGCGCTCGTCGTGGGTCTCGTCTCGGGCCTGCAGAGCTCGCGCGGGGTGGTGATGACGCGGATGAACTCCGGTCGCGGTTCCGACCGCCGCTTCGCGCCTGGATTCAACGTGAGGAGCGCGGTCATTGCGCTGCAGATGGCGCTCTCGACGATCCTCCTCATTCCCTGCGGGCTCTTCGTGCGCAGCGCGCTTGCGACCGTGAATCCCAATCCGGGCTTTGACGCCGCCGGCGTCCTGCTGCTGCCGATCTCCGCCAACCAATCGGGCGTGAAAGTACGGAGGCCGGATGGATTCGAGGGCGATCTTGCCGAGCGCGTGCGCCGGCTGCCCGGGGTCGTCTCGGCGACAGTCATGGATCCCGTGCCGCTCTTCTTCGGCGGCAGATTCGCGCAGTACCGCACTGAAGGTCACGGCGCCGAGCGAATGGGTCACGCCAGTGTCGGACTGCAATATTTCGCGACCATGCGGATTCCGTTGATCGCCGGCCGTGACTTCGAGCCAACGGACACCACAACGGCGCCCGCCGTCGCCATCGTCAACGAAACCATGGCGCGCCGGTTCTGGCCGAATGCAAGCGCCGTCGGGCAGCGGGTGCACGACTTCGACGAGCCGATCGAGGTCATCGGCGTCGCGAGGGACGCGAAATACCGGAGCCTTTCGGAGGCCGCGCAACCGTGGGTCTACCGGCCCATCACTCAGTTGCCGTCGACGAATGTCACGCTCTCGCTGGCAGTCCGCACAACCGGCGACCCGACCGCGTTTCAGGCCGCGGTCAAGCGTGAAGTCCAGTCGATCGTGCCGAACTGGCCCGGGTTTCAGTTCCGCACGCTGGACGAAGGTCTGGTCGTGCAACGTGCCGTGCCTCGCATGGCGGCCACGCTGCTCGGCGGCCTCGGACTGTTTGGATTGTTCCTCGCGACGCTCGGCATCTACGGCGTGATGGCCTACGTGGTCCGACAGCGGCGTCTGGAGCTTGGCATTCGGCTCGCGCTGGGTGCGCCCTCCGCCCGCGTCATCGCGCTCGTCGTCAGGCAAGGCATGATCCTCTGCGCCGCAGGCACAGTCGCGGGTATCGGCGTCGCGTTAGGTATCGCGCAGTTGGCGTCGAGCGCGTTCTCCGGTGTCGGAGGCGCGGACCTGATTACCTGCATTGTCGTGCCGGTGGCCCTGATGACGATCGCGCTCGTTGCGTGTTACTTGCCGGCACGAGAGGTGACTAGGATCGACCGATCTATTCATCTGTCGATCTCTCGACCCATGTGAGGGAGAGCCGTAACGGCTTAGCGGTTTCGCATCAGAGGAAATTCTCGCCTTAGTGGGGTCTGACCCCACCACCGCCGCTGCACCGAAGTCGAAACCGCTCTAGCCGGCTTTGAGGACCTCGACTGGATCCAGCACCGCGGCGCGCCGCGCGCGAACGCAGGCTGCTCCGAGCGTGACGCAAGGCCCTTGCGAGTGCCTTTTTCGGCAAGTTCGAAGTTTGACGTTCTGAGTTCGAAGTTCAGGCCGCGTTTTCCGCGGCCTGCTAGACTCCAGATCTCGTGGGTACTCACACCCATCCCGTGCTCCTCGTCGAGCCGAACGACAAAATCAGCACGCTCGAGCGGACGCTCGCCGGCGGCGGCTGGAAAGTGGCCCGGGGCGGCACCGTGGCCGAGGCCATGGAGCGTGCCAAGCGCGAGCAGGCGTCCGCGATCGTCTTTCGCGGGACGCTCGACGATGCTGCCGCGTTGGTGAAGAAGCTGCGCTGCAACGCACGTACGGCGTTGCTCCCCGTCGTCATTGTCGCCGAGGCGTCCGACGCGGCCCGTCAGGAGCTCGCGCGATGGGGTGTCACATCGGTGCTCGGTCCCGCGACTGCGGACGGATACATCGCCGACGCCGTGCGGGAGCTCGCGCCGCTGCCGCCGGCGGCGCAGGCGCCGGACGGCGAGCTCGGCCGGCCGGCTCGTCTCCACGCCCTCGAGCGGACGAACCTCCTCGACACGCCGCCCGAGGAGCCGTTCGACCGCCTCGCGCGCCTCACGGCGCAACTCCTCGACGTCCCCGTTGTGCTGATGTCCATCGTCGATCGCCGGCGGCAGTTCTTCAAAGCGCAGGTCGGGCTGTCGGAACCGCTCAGCACGACGCGGCAGACGCCAATCACGCATTCGTTCTGCCAGTGGGTCGTTACTGCGCAAGAAGCGATGGTGGTCGAAGACGCGCGACGCGATCTGCTGCTGTCGGCGAACCCGGCGACGATCGAGATGGGCATCGTGGCTTACGCCGGCGTGCCGCTCCTTGCCGAACCGGATGAGACTATCGGATCGTTCTGCGCGGTCGACACGAAGCCGCGCCGGTGGGACGCGCGGGAGCTGCGCGCGCTGCACGACGTCGCGAACGTCGCCCAGGGCCTGACGGCACTTCGACAGGCGGACCGGTTGCCTCCGCTGACGCTGGCCGAGTTCTGTGTCATGGCCGGCGTGGCAGGGCGCGCCGTCGAAGCGGCGATGCGGCTCCACGAAGCCGGCAGGACGCGACTGGAAAGCAGTGAACAACACGCGCTGCTGGCGCTCGCCAGCGATCTCGGCCGCCAGCTCGCACGCGTGTCGGAACGACGCACACCCGCGTTTTCGAGAAGCGTGTAGCGTCGCGCCGCGCTCCCCCAATCAACCTCGCGCGCTACAACCCGGCTACTGATCCGCGGTACGAGCGGCCCGGAATCCGTACGCGACACCGCGCGGTCCGCCGCCCCAGGACCCGTACGGCCGCTGCTCCACTCGACTGTGCGGATTCAGGGCGGTGTCGGTGTAGCCGCGCTCATAGTAGCCACCACCGCGGTAGCCGTAGCCGCCGGATTCGTGATCGCCCAGTGGCCAGTCAGCATTGGTGGCGAGACCGTAGTCGGCAAGCCGGCCATCACCGTGGGTGCCTTGAAAGGCGCGGCCACGTGGATGTCCGATCGTCACGACTTTCTCCCAGACGGAGCCAGCCAGATCCATCACCCAGTAGTACGACGCGCCGAGGACGTCGCGCGTCGCGTCAGTGAGCTTCGACTCATCGGCGTCGCCGGTCTGGAGCAGCTCGTCGTTGGGTTGATTGCGCCTGAGGAGCCGCTCCTTGGATGCGGTACCCCACGGGAAATCGTTCGCAACCGGTTCCGCAGGACTACGCGCAGCCTTCGTGAATTCGAGCTCGGTCCACGGACGCAAGCCCGCCCAGTCGGCAAACGCGCACCCATCGTCCCAGCTCATCCAGTTGGCGGGACGATCGGGCGCGCCCGCGACATACTGCCGGTTTTCGATGCGAATCGAGCCGCGCTGATCGGAGTACCCCAGCGCGCCGATAGGCGCGCGGAATGCGGCCGCATACTCGCCGATGAGATTCAGGAAGGTCGCGTACTGACCCTGCAGAACTTCGTACTTCATCACGTAGAAAGCGCGGGTCCCTTTGGGAAACGCCGCAGGCACTGGACCGAGGCCATCGCCGGCGTACTGCCCGGTCCGGTAGAAGAGCGAGCCTTCCTGGCGGCCGATCGCAATCGCGGCCTCTGAGCGGAGGAGGAGCGTGCCGGCATGGTTGCCCTGCGCATCCGACCGATAGAACGCATTGCCCTCGACGGAGCGCGGATCCGGGTCGCCGATGTAGAACGGACCCGCCGGGATGTACACCATCTCCACGCCGAATACGAGCGCCTCGGCGGTACCGGCCGCGACGTCAGCCTCGCGCAATCCAATCGGTTCAACGTCGAACGCGACCTGCCACGTGACGTCGCCGCGATGGGTCGCTGAGGGCGCGCAGAACGCGCCCACCTGGTCGGCGCTCACGCTGCATTCCGGTTGGGGAGCACCCTGGGCGGCCGCACGCACCACCCGGCCCTGAGTCCAGGCCGTACGTGGACTGCCTCGCAGCTTGACGACCATCCACGCCGCATCATGGTTGCGCGACGTGCGCCACCCATTCTTCCAGCGCACGCTCGCTTCGACGCGCATCACCTTGCGCGCGGCGTCGTGCTTGACGCTTGTGGTGAGGACTCGCAGTTCGTTTGCGAACACCGGCGCCGCGATCAGCAACGCCGTCAGAACCATCGAGGTCCGCGCCGAAACGATCACGTGCGATCGCGCGCGGCGATTCATGACAATCACGGGCTCTTATGCCATGGCGCCGACGGGCAGGTCAATCCCGATGACGGGCTCGTGATATGTCTACTGTCGCGACGTGAGACGGTTTCGACTGCATCCGGCCATCTGGGCGACAGCATCCACACATTTCGTGACCGACGCGTACGGCAACATGTACGCGCCGCTCCTCCCGCTGCTGATCCCGCGGTTGGATCTGTCGCTCCAGACCATCGGCGTGCTGGCGATGTGCTACCAACTCGCCAGCTCCGTCTCTCAGCTCGGATTCGGCACGCTCGCCGATCGCTGGCGGCCGCGCGTGCTCCTGATGGGAGGGCCGGTGCTGTCGGTGCTCGTGCTGAGCGGCATTGGCGCTGCGACTTCGGTACCGATGCTCGCCGCGACCCTGTTCATCGGCGGCCTGGGCAGCGCGGCGTTCCACCCGCCCGCGGCGGCGCTGGTGCACGCGGTGTCCGTCGATCGGAAAGGCCTCGCGATGGCGACGCACATCTCGGCCGGATCGCTGGGTTTTGCCGTGGCGCCGCTCTGCTTCGCTCCGCCGGTCATGGCGCTTGGACCGGCGTGGGCCAGGCTGGTCGCGATACCCGGGCTGCTCGCGCTGGCGTACACGCTCCGTCTGATCCGGCGGGTTGAGATTCCGAGGAAACATGAAGCGCAGCACTGGGGTCTTCTGCGTCCGTACGCCAAGCCCCTGGCGCTGCTCTACGTCATCGTCGTCCTGCGAACGCTGACGGCGAACAGCCTCGCGGTTTTTCTGCCCGTGCTGTTGACGCGCCAGAACATGGGCGTTGCGGAAGCAAGCGCCGCGGTGACGCTGTACCTGATCGTCAGCACCCTCGGCGGATTCCTCGGAGGCCCGCTGGCCGACGCATACGGCGCACGGCGCGTGATTATCTTGACGCTCGTCGCCTCGGTGCCGTTCCTGCTGTTGGGCCAATTGACGTCGGGCTGGACGCTCACGCTGCTGGTGGCGATCGGCGGCATGTTCCTGCAGTCCACGTTGCCGATCAACGTCACGTTCGGCCAGCAAATCGCGCCGGTGAGCGCCGCCACTGTGTCCTCGCTCATGATGGGTGTCGGTTGGGGCGTCGGCTCACTGCTCGCGCCGGTGGTCGGACTGCTCGGCGACAAGTTCGGACTCCACGCCGCGCTCTCGATGACCGCGGTGGTCCCGCTGCTGGCGGCCTCGTTCGCCGTCCCGTTGCCGAGTCGCGTGCCGCGTGACCGCCATGCCGTGCCGGCGCCATTGACGTCGGAGCCGGAGTAGCCATGATCCGGGTTATAACGTCCGCGACGAGTCGATGAGCTCCGCTCCGCGCGCCGGTCAGGATCCGCTGTCCGCGTTCAGCGCATGCTTTGGCGCGCCGCGCGCGCTGATCGGCATGCTGCACCTCGGCGCCCTTCCGGGTACGCCGTCGGCCTCTCAATCGGTCGAGACGCTGATTGAGCGGGCCGTGACCGAAGCCCGAATCTACCGGGATGAGGGACTGACGGCGCTCGCCATCGAGAACATGCACGACCGTCCGTATCTCAAAGGCGGTGTCGGCCCGGAGATTACCGCCGCCATGACGGCGATCGCGCATGACGTGAAGCGAGAAACCGGTCTCCCGCTCGGCATTCAAGTGCTCGCAGGAGCCAATCGCGAGGCGCTCGCCGTCGCGCACGCGTCCGGGGCCGACTTCGTCCGCGTCGAGGGATTCGTCTACGCACATGTCGCCGACGAAGGCCTGATCGAGTCATGCGCAGGCGATCTGCTTCGGTACCGTCGCGCGATCGGCGCAGACCGAGTCTTGATTTTCGCAGACATCAAGAAGAAGCACTCGGCACACGCGATCACCGCGGACGTCACGCTCGTCGAGACCGCCAAGGCCGCCGAGTTCTTCCTCGCCGACGGCGTCATCGTGACCGGTCCGACAACCGGCGAGCCGGCGTCTCCCGACGAGGTCCGCGATGTCGCGAAGGCCGTGCGCGTACCGGTGCTCGTGGGATCGGGCGTGACGCCGTCAAACCTTTCGCGGTTCGCGATTGCGCACGGGTTCATCGTCGGTTCATCGGTCAAACAGGGCGGCGTCTGGTGCAATCCGCTGGATCGCGACGCCGTGCGCGCGCTGGCCGGCGCGTTCGCCGAGCTCGGTCGCAAGCAATGATCCCGTCGATCGTGCTGCTCGGCAACCTCCTCGTCGACGACGTGGTGCTTGCTGATGGCACGACGCGGATGGGTCAGCCGGGAGGCGCGCTGCTGTACGGCGCGCTGGCCGCCGCGCTCTGGGAGTCGCGTCCGGGATTGGTCAGCATTCTGGGCGACGATTATCCGGCCGAAGCGCTCGAACAACTTCAGCAGCGCGGTGTCGACCTGACCGGCGTGCATTCGCTGGGCCGTCCCGGCGTGCGCACCTGGCTGCTCTACGAAGGACCGGTGCGGCGCGTGATCCATCGGCTGGGGTGCCCGACGCATGAACAGGTCTCGCCCCGGCCAGCGCTGATTCCGTCCGAATGGAGCGCCGCCCGCGCATTTCATCTCGCGCCAATGCCATTCGATGTGCAGCGCGCACTGCTCACGGCACTCCGTGCCAAGGGATCGTCGTTCATCTCGATCGACCCTCATCTGCCCGTGACCGAAGACACGCTTCACGAATGGCGGTACGCCCTTTCCGAGGCTGACGCGTTCTTTCTTAGCGAAGATGAACTGCTGCTCGAGGGCGCACTCGCGAATCCACGCACCACGCTTCCCCGCCTCGTCAGTGGCCGGCTGCGGTTCGTCGTGTTCAAGCGCGGGACCAGCGGCGGCGTCCTGTACGACGCGCATGACGAACGCTTTTACGGCTGGGACGCTCGCGTCGCCGGCTGCGTGGATCAGACCGGCGCAGGAGATGCGTTCGTCATCGGATTCGTTCTGGCGCACCTCGAAGGGCTTTCGATCGAAGTCAGCCTGCAGCGCGCGGTGGTCACAGCCAGCTTTGCCGTCGCGGGCTGGGGACCTGAGGCGATGCTCTCAGCCACCCGCGCCGACGCCGGCGCGCGGTTGCATCAGTGGTACGGCGGTGAGGGCCAGCGGTGAAGCAGTGGTGCGAGTACGGCGACGAGGTCGCGCGCGCGCTCGCGATCAAAGCGCCGGTGGTCGCGTTCGAAACGACGGTCGTGACGCACGGTCTGCCGCACCCGGACGGCGTGACAACGGCACTGTTGCTGGAACAGATTGTGCGCGAGGCCGGCGCCACACCGGCGACGATCGGCATCATGGGCGGCGCCATCCGCATCGGCCTCTCGCCGGCCGAATTGGAACAGCTCGCGACGACACCACACGTCGCCAAGATCAACCTCAGTAATCTCGCCGCGGCGATTTCATCGCGTCAGCCCGGTTCTACGACCGTCGCCGCAACGATGGCCGCGGCACATGCGAACGCGATACGCGTGTTCGCGACTGGAGGCATCGGCGGAGTGCATCGCGGCGCGTCCGAAAGCGGCGACATTTCCTCCGACCTCACGGCGCTGTCGCGGATTCCGATCGCGGTGGTGTGTGCTGGTGCCAAGGCCATTCTCGATCTGCCGCGGACGGTGGAGATGCTGGAAACACTCGGCGTGCCGGTGTTTGGGTTCGGCACGGACGAATTCCCGGCGTTCTACCGGCGATCGAGCGGACTTCCCGTGGATCGCCCCTACGATTCCATCACGGAGCTTGCTTCGGCCGTGCGGCTCCACCTGGCGCTGGGCCTCGGCACGGGCGTGCTGATCGCGAATCCGATTCCGATCGGCGACGAGATGGCGCCGGAGCTCTACGAACGCGCGCTTCACGCGGCGTTATGGGAGGCTCAGACGCAGCAGATCCGGGGTCGCGCAGTGACCCCGTTTCTGCTCGACCGCATGCGCGCGGTGACGGGCGGGGACAGCGTGCGGGCCAACGTGGCGCTGCTGCGGCACAACGCGCAGCTTGCCGCGGCCATTGCAGTGGCGGGAGTATGACGTCCATCGTCAACGCCACTGCGCTCGGCGTACCGGCGAAGTTCAACGCAGCGTTGCATTTCATCGACCGGCATCTGACCGAGGGGCGCGGCGCCAAGATCGCCATCGAATGCGGCGACGAAAGCGTGAGCTATGCCGACCTCATGGCGCGCGTGAACCAGCTCGGCCGCGCCCTTCGCGAACGGCTGGCCGTGAGATCCGAAGAGCGTGTGGCGCTGCTGCTCCTCGACGGTCCGCACTTCTTCTACAGCTTCTTCGGCGTCATCAAGACCGGCGCCGTGGCCGTGCCGATCAACACGCTCTGGACGCCGGCCGAGTATGCATACGTGCTGGACGACTCACGGGCGCGCGTCGTCATCGTGAGCGAGGAACTCCTTCCCAGGCTCGCCGCGATCGCACCCGAGCTGAGGCGGGGTGTCGAACACATCATCGTCGCGGGCGCAGCGACCGGGCCCACCGCGGTCCTGAACGGAAGCGCGCGAACATGGTGGTGGACGGATCTCGTCGCAGGGTTGCCGATCGATCTCGACGCCGCGGCCACGAGCCGCGACGACGCGGCGTTCTGGCTGTACTCGTCGGGCAGCACGGGGCGGCCGAAAGGCTGCGTCCACCTGCACCACGACATGGTCGTGTGCGCGGAGCTGTACGGCAAAGGCGTGTTCGGCGCGCGCGAAAGCGATCGCTTCTTCAGCGTCGCAAAACTGTTCTTCGCCTACGGGCTCGGCAACGCTGGCTATTTCCCGCTCGCCGTCGGCGGCACCAGCATCGTCTGGCCCGGCCCGCCGACGCCGGCCAACGTGTACGCCGTGATCGAACGCCATCGGCCGACGCTGTTTTTCTCGGTGCCGACAAACTACGGCATGCTCCTCGCGCATCAGGGCACATTCGATTTGTCGAGTATTCGACTCGCCGGATCGGCGGGCGAATCGCTGCCGCCGGCACTGTTCGAACGCTTCAAACAGCGTTTCGGGATCGACATCCTCGACGGCATCGGATCAACCGAAGCCCTGCACACGTTCATTTCGAATCGGCCCGGCGCCATCCGGCCGGGGTCGAGCGGTCTCGTCGTGCCCGGGTACGACGCGAAGCTGGTCGACGAGGCCGGCAAGCCGGTCGGACGCGGCGAGATCGGCAACCTGTGGATCGCCGGCGATTCGATCTGCGCGAGCTACTGGAATCAGCACGAGAAGACCAAGCACACGATCCACGGCGACTGGCTCCGCACGGGCGACAAGTACACCCAGGATGCCGACGGCTACTACTGGTATGCGGGCCGATCCGACGACATGCTGAAGGTCGGCGGCCTGTGGGTCAGCCCGATTGAAGTCGAGCACGCGCTCGTGCAGCACGCGGCGGTGCAGGAGTGCGCGGTCGTGGGCCGCGAGGATCACGACAAGCTCACCAAGCCCGCGGCGTTCGTCGTCGTGCGGTCCGGACACGAGCCGACGCCGGCGCTCGCCGCCGATCTGCTGCGACACGTCCGTGACGTACTCGCCCACTACAAGCGCCCGCGCTGGATTGAGTTCGTGCCGGAGCTGCCCAAGACCGCGACCGGAAAAATTCAGCGGTTCAAGCTGAAATAGGCTGACACGCCGCGCGTAGAATCACGGCCGGGAGGCATTCATGCATCGAGTGAACCGAGCGCTTGTGGCTTCCGCGGCGGCGGCCGTGGTGCTCGCGACCGCCGGGGTCGCTCAGGTTCCACAAGGTGGGCGCGGCGGCGCGCCCGCCGGACCGTCACTGATGCAGGCAGCGCCGAAGCCACTCGTTCCCGACGCGAAGCCTGTGCGCACGTGCGAGAGCCTGGCGAGCGTGGCGTTGCCGAACACCACCATCGAGTCGGCGGCCATCGACGCGGACAACGCCGGCATCTGCCGCGTCGTCGCGATCACGACGCATCCGCCGGCCGGCGACAAAGTGCGGATCTGGATCGGCATTCCCGCGACGAATTGGAACGGACGATTCCTCGGCACCGGCGGTGGCGGATTCTCCGGCGGCTCGGCGAACGGCGTGAATCAACCGGTTGCGCTGGGCTTTGCCGCGGGCGCCACCGACACGGGCCACACCGGCGGCGCCTCCTTTGCGCTCGACTCCAACGGCAAGCTGGACTGGCAGGCCATCCGCAACTTCGCCCACGTCGGCATCCACGAGATGACGGTGACGGGCAGGGCATTGACCGCGGCGATGTACGGCGCGGCGCCGCGCTACTCGTACTTCAACGGATGCTCGACCGGAGGCCGCCAGGGCCTGATGGAGGCGCAGCGCTATCCTCAGGACTACGACGGCATCGCGGCGGCGGCGCCGGCGATCAACTGGACGAACCTGATGATGCAATCGCTCTGGGGTTCGATGCTGATGAACGCCGCGTCGAACCCGATCCCGTCATGCAAGCTGGCGGCTGCGACCGCGGCAGCCGTCACGGCATGCGACGGAATCGACGGCGTGCAGGACGGCGTGATCGAGGATCCGGGCCGGTGTACCTACGATCCAAAGCCGCTCGTCGGCATATCTGCAGGCGAGTGCGGCACGTATTCTCAGACCGATGTGGACATCATCCGCAAATTGTGGGAGGGGCCGAGACGCGAGGACGGTGGTCCGCTCTGGTACGGTCCGGGGCGCGGCGCCGACCTGAACGCGCTGGCCGCGAGCCGCGGGACGCCGCTGCAGCCTGTCGCATTCGGGTTCTCGGTCGACTGGCTGCGGTACTTCATCACGCAGGATCCGCAATTCGACTGGCGAACGGTGACACCTTTGGCGTACCAGGCTTTCTGGGATCGCTCCTCCGAGCAGTACGGCATCGTCATCGGTACCGACAATCCGGATCTCAGCGCGTTCCGCGATCGCGGCGGCAAGACGATCATCTGGCATGGCTGGGCCGATCAGCTCATCACCGCCGAGAGCACCATCGACTATTACAAGCGAGTGCAGCAGCGGATGGGCGGCGCGAAGGCGACGTCGGACTTCGCGCGGCTCTATCTCGCGCCCGGCGTCGCGCACTGCGCCGGAGGACCGGGAGCGCAACCCACCGGCGTCCTCGATGCGCTGGTGTCGTGGGTCGAAGAGCGCAAGGCGCCGGACACGCTGACCGCGGTGCGGCGCGATCAAACGGGCGCCATCACACGCTCGCGGCCGCTTTGCCAGTACCCGCTCGTCGCCAGATACCGCGGTACTGGCAGCACCGACGATGCGCGGAATTTCACGTGCAGCGCTCCGGCACAGAACTGAGGTTCCTGCTTGCCAAAAGCACAGATGAAGGACATGAAGGGAATGAAGGACATGAAGAAAACCAAATAGCGGAACTCCATTCTTGAAAGAAGTTCTCTAAGAAAGTTTCCTCAGAAAGCTCTTCTTCATGACCTTCATGTCCTTCATGTGTGCTTTGCTCTGAATCCGATGCGAGCAACCAAGCACGTTTGACATCGACCAACAGCGCCCTGATACTGCCTGAAGCGCGCTGACAGGGCGCCACCTACCCGCGGCAAGGGAACACTCCCACCTGTTGGTCTGAGGTCGTGTGCGTGTGCACCTCCTTTTTGCCTGTTGTCAGCGGGGTACAGGCGGTTGATGAAGGAGGTCGCAATGACCGCTTCGAGGTCTCTCCCCGCTCGTCCGTCTCTCGAATCGCTCCGTAAACAGGCCAAGAAACTTGCGCGCGATGTCGCCGCGGCCGACGCCGATGCCATAGCGCGTGCTCGGGAGCACCTAGCGAATGTCGAGCTCCCGCTGACGCAACGCAACGCGCAACTGGTGATCGCGCGCGAGTACGGCTTCGCCGGCTGGCAGGATCTCACCGCTGAGGTGAGCAAACGCCTCGGCAGGGGTCTGGACTGGGCCGTGACGCAAGCACGACGCGTCATTCACGACAACGACGTCGAACGTCTCAGGCAATTGCTGGCTGAGCACCCGGCGTTGCTGTCATGGAAAGACAACGACGATGATCGCGGCCTGCTCGGAATGGCCACGAGTGCTTATGGCGACGCCGGCGACGCGCAGAGAGAACAGTGGTTCACGCGCGGAGCATGCGCAGAGCTATTGATCGACGCGGGCGCAGTCGTGGTGCCGTCGGTCTGCGAGGGCCTTCTCCAATCGCGCGCCAGGGGGCTGCTCGAGTTGTTTCAGCGTAAGGGCCTGTTGCCGCGCACGCTGAAGTTCGTTGCGGCGCTGGGCGATCTCGACGGCGTCCGCGCCGCGCTCAATGAGAACGGGAACGATCTTCAAACTGTCAACGTGGCGTTCGTCTCGGCTTGCCGCTTCGAACACGAAGCCGTCGCGTCAGTTCTGCTCGAACGATCGACCGCACTCGATCCCGAGCTCGGCCACCACATCGACGCAAGCACCGACCGCAACTCTTTCATCAAGGCTTTCGAAAAATCGGACTTGGCGCAGGTCGCGGCGCTGAGACTCTGGAAGGTGTTCGTCATGGAGCAGGTCAGGCGTACGCTCCAGGACCGGGATGTAACCGCATTTGTCTCCGCTCTCCAGCGCCAGCCGTGGCTGCTGGGCGACGCCTCCGTGGCGTTTCAGATCGAGCTCATCGAAGTCGCAAGTTATCAGAGGGATCCGGGGGAATTCATCGGCGCCCTTCTCGACCTCGATCCCGCGATCCTGCGACGCCAGCCGCCGCCTCGTTCGAACGCCATCGAGTGGGCATTCACGTACGCGAACACGCACCTTCTTCCATTGCTCACTCGCATCTGGCCCGTGCCGGACGACCTGCCCCATGCGGCCGGCCTGGGCAACCTCGCGCGGGTGAAGCAGTGGTTCGACGGCGCCGGCGCCGTTCGCAATCCGGCCGATCATTATCCCTACAACGATCCGGACGCGCGCAGCCACCTCCGGTGGGAGCCCCCCACGCCGCAGCAGGTGCTCGACGTGGCGCTGGCCTTCGCGGTCACGAACCGTCACTTCGACGTCGCGGACTTTCTCCTCGAGCACGGCGCCGACATCAATACCGACTGGAACTCGCATGAGCCGGCGAGCCTCCTGCACCATCTGGTATTTCTCGGGAACTACGAGGCGATGCAATTCCTCATCGACCGCGGCATCGACATGACCATCAAGGACTACCGCTGGAACAGCACGGCGCGAGGTTGGGCGCTATACGCCAAGAAAGACCAGAAGATGGCCGATTGGCTCGAGGGGGCGGAACGGCAGCGAAACTCGACCCAAAGATAGCCGCCTGAAATTGTTGGTGACCCCGTTCTGCGGCCGTCTGCGCATTCCCTCTATAGCGGGGCCACTCCGCTCCGAGGAGGTCGCAGATGAGTGCTCGGATCATTCCTGTCGTCCTGTTGCTCTGTGCCATGCCGCGCATCTCGGCCGCTCAGACCTGCGTGCGGATCGACGAGGCCAACGACTCGCTGTCGCGCGACGATCGCGTGGCCGCCGTGCGACTCGTCAAGAAGGAGCTCGAGCTCGCCGGCCAACGCGCCACCGATATGCCGTGCGACGCGCCGTATACCTTGTCGCACATCCGGCTCGGCAACACGATCGTCGTGTCCCTCTCCGGGCCGCTCGGATCGCGTGAGGGCAAGGCGCTCGGTCTCGACGACCTGCCGGCCGTCTACAGCCAGATGGTCCGGTCGCTGACGACGGGGCAACCGATGGGCAGTCTGTCAGTGCTCGATCGCACCAACGTCAGCGCCGCGCAGGACGCTCCGCCGCGGCGGATGCAGTCCGAAGGCCTGTGGTACGGACGGGTCGGGTACGACTCCCTCTTCGGCGAGACGGCGCACTCCGGCGCGTCGTTCGGCTTCGGGTACCGCGGCGAGTTCGATCGCATCGGCTTCGATCTCTCGTTCCTGAACGTTCACACCAGCGGGTCCGGTTCGTACTCGTCGTCAGGCGGGTCCGCGATGTCGCTGATCAAAATCGAGGGGCTCTACTTCGTCAGTCCGACCGCCAACCGCTCGGCCTACTTCGGCGGCGGCGCGAGCTACGGGCGTACCGATCTTCGGATCGCGAGCCAGCAGGGCTATCCATCGTCCGGGCACGGCGCCGGCCTCCAGGCGGAGCTCTCGGGCGGTTACGAGATCGCTCGCGTGACGTCGGCACGATTGTTCGTGCAAGCCGACGTCACGCTCCCGCTGTATCACGTCGAGTTCGAGACTTACTCGCTCGATCGGTCTCCGAGCGGACAGTACCTGCCGCCGACGGTGACCGTCGAGCAGCGATACGCCCCGAGGCTGACGGTGTCGGTTGGTCTCGGCTGGCAGCGGAGGCGCTAGAACCTCGGGTTTCGTTGTCGAAACGTGAGTTACAGTCGAGAAGCCACTCGAAACCCGAGGTCTTATGCGCCGCGCCGGTGTCTTTATTCCATTCTTAGCGCGATCACCGGATCGATCCTGGTCGCACGTCGAGCCGGGAACCACGAGGCGCATGCGGCGACGAGCAGGAGCGTGCCCGACACCGCGAGATAGATCCGCGGATCGGCCGGACTCACTTCGAACAGCAGCTGCCGCATCAGCCGTGACACGGCCAGGCCGCAGGCGACGCCGAGCACGATGCCCACAAGAGTGAGGCGAGAGCTGTGGCCGAGCACCATGCGCATGACGGCACCGGGTGTCGCGCCGAGCGCCATCCGAATGCCGATCTCACTCGTGCGAAACGCCACGAGATGCGCCATCACGCTGTACACACCCAGGCTGGCCAGCAGCAGCGCGAGCGCCGCGAATGAGCCGAGCAACACGAGTGCGAGCTTTCGATCCGCGACCGTTTGGGCGATGAGCGTCGTGAGCGCCTGCGGCTGTTGCAGCGGCAGATCGGGATCGACCGAACGCAGCGCGTCGCGCACGAGCGGCGCCATCGCGACGGGATTGCCCTGGGTGCGAACCAGAATGTTGGTAAACGTTTCCGGCCGTTGCAGGGCGGGCAGGAAGTAGTCGGCCTCCGGCGGCGCGTTCAGGGTCTCCCCGCGCACGTCCGCGACGATGCCAACCACCCGCGACGGTAACTGGGCCATGCCGGTGACCAACGTGCGGCCGATCGGATCCACCCCGGGGAAGAGCCGCCGCGCGAACGTCTCGTTGATGATCACGACATGCGGCACTCGAGCGGAGTCGCGTTCGTCGAAGTCGCGGCCTGCGCGGATGGGAATGCCCAGCGTCTGAAAATATCGCGGCGAGACGAGATGCCGATTCGCATTCGGCCGTTCGCTCAGCGGCGGAAGCGACGTGCCCATCACGGCGACCGGCGCCGGCGTGAGGTTTCCGGTGAGGGGCACTCGATCGGTCAGCGCGGCCGAGATCGCGCCGGGCAGCGCGCCGAGGCGCTGATAGAACTGCTCGTAAAACGGGACGAGTTTCTGGCGGTCGAAGCGCTGCGGCGGAAGGACGAGTTGCGCGGTGAAGATGCCATTCGGCTTGAACCCTGGATCGACCCGCTGCAGCCGCGCGAAGCTGGTCAGGAGCAGCCCGGCGGCGACGAGCAGCACGACCGACAACGACACTTCGGCCACGAGCAGACTCGCGCGCAAGCGCTGACCCGTTCCGGTGGATCCGCGACTCGCTTCCTTGAGCGTTTCCTGCACGTTGACCGCCGACGCTTGCAGCGCAGGTAACAGCCCGATGGCCAATCCCGTGACGAGCGTGACGAGCATCGTGAAGCCGACCGCCACCGGATCGAGTCCGATATCCAGAGCGCGCGGAATCAGGTCGGCGCCGGACGTGACAATGACGCGCAGGGCTCCCACGGCGAGCACCACGCCGAGCGCGCCGCCGAGTACGGCAATGAGCATGCTCTCGGTCACGAGTTGCAGCACGACGTCCAGCCGGCTCGCGCCCAGCGCGAATCGCGCCGCAATTTCTTTGCGTCGCGCCGCAAACCGTGCGAGAAGCAGATTGGCGATGTTCGCGCATGCAATGAGCAACACGCAGCCGACCGCGCCGAAGAGCATCAGATAGCTCCGGCGCTGCTGGCCCACGGCATCCTCCAGGAGCGGCACCACCTCGATCTGCGACGGCGCGTCCACATTGCTCGCGTGGGCCTGACGATATCCCGCGGCGATGACGTTCATCGCCTCGCGCGCCTGCTCGAGCGACACCCCTGGTTGCAACCGCGCACTGGCCTGGAAGTAAAAGCCGCCACCGTTGATTTGCGCGGGAACGAGGAATGGGATTTCTTCAGGTCGCGGCACCCAGATCTCGGCCTGGTTCAGCGGAAACGATGCCGCCGCGGCCGGCAGCACACCGATGATCGTGTAGGGCCGGCCGTCGAGCGTGATCGCCTGACCCACGGCTGACCGCTGACCATTGAAGTGGCGCTGCCAGAACCGATGACTGACGAGCACGACCGGCTCGCCTGCCCGGTCCTCGTCTGCCGAGAAGTTGCGGCCGAGCTGCGGAACGAGCCCCAGCGTGGGCAACATGGTGGCTGAGGCGCGGAGTCCGAGCACCTGCTCCGGATCTCCACGTCCGGTCAGATTGAACGGAGTGAAGATCGACAGTGCCAAGTCGCTGAACACCTGCTGCCGTTGCTGCACCTCGAGAAACCGCGGATAGGAAAATCCGGCTCGAATGAAGTTCGTCGCGACATTGGTCGAACTCAATCGGACCAGGCGATCGGGCTCGTGAAAGGCCAGCGGCCGCAGAAACACCGAATTCACCACGCTGAACAGCGCCACGTTGGCGCCGATCCCGAGCGCGAGCCCGATCACGGCGATGAACGTGAACCCTGGCGACTTGATCAGTTGACGAACGGCGTAGCGAAATCGGGAATACACGGCGACCCCCGCCTTATTGTGCCCTTTAACCCGCCGCCTTTCTCAGCGGCCAAACGTCCCTACCTCTTAAGGTAGTTACATCGGCGTGAAGCGTTTTCGATAATTGGCCTCCATCGTCTCTGGAGGGCCTTATGCGCCGGATGCTTGTCCTTCTTGCCATAGTGACCTCGGTCGGATGTTCCTCATCCACAACACCCAGGCCGACACCGACACCGACACCGACGCCGACACCATCGCCGGCAGTGTTCACAGTGACTGGATCCGTCTCAGACGCCGTGTACCGCCCTGTGGCAAACGTCCGAATCCAGGTTGTCAGCGGTCCGCAGCAGGGCACGGTGACCATCTCGGATGAAGCCGGCAAGTTCGCGATCGAACCGAAGCTCAGCGCGGCAAGTCAGATTCGAGCGTCGAAACAAGGCTATGTCGACAGCATTCAGTTCGTCGTCGGCACCGGACAAACGGTCGACCTCAAGTTCTTCCTGGCATCAGCGAACGCCCCGCTCGATTGGAGCGGCACCTATGACGTCACCCTCACCGCTGACGCGACGTGCGCCGAGTTACCCGAGCTCGCACGACGACGAACGTACACAGCAAGTGTCACGATGGCAGGGGTCAGCTCGAGGGTTGTGTTTTCTGGCGCCCGGTTTGGTTCATCCGACGGGTTCGACTGGAACATCATGCCCTTCAAGCAATTCGAAGACTACGTCGACCTGTACGCGGACGATCCGCCAATCGTGGAGCTCCTGCCGGACAACGCGTATTACATGGTGTACGGCGGTGCTTCAGGGACGGTCACGAGGGAATTCGCGCAACTGAACCTGTCCGGGGGCATTTCGTACTGCCCGAGCCTCGGGGTTGGACGATTCATCCCCTGCGACGTGCCGCTGATCACCTGCGTATCGCGCGGGCACCAGATGACGATGACGCGGCGCTAGAGCCGCTAAAGGCAGACGCACAAGGAGAGGAAGCCATGGCAAAGTCGTTGAACATCGGCGCTATCGCGCTGGCAATAGCATTCGCCAGTGGAACCAATGTCGAACCGCTGACCGCAGACCGGATGGACTCGGCGGCGCAGGCGAGTATCCCTGGCAGCCCAAGAGACTTGGAAGCGATTCAGCAGATCGTGACCACTTTCGATCAGACCTGGGGCTCCGACCCGGTGAGGTATGCCGCACAATACGGAAGCGTCATCGATTGGGTTGGTCCGACTGGAACCATTCTGAACGATCCGGCGGCGATCACCGCCCTCTACACATTTCTGTTCACGAACGTCTTTGCCGGAACGACACGGATTTCAACGATCCGCAACCTGACCTTCCTCAGCGGAACGGTAGCCGTCCTGGACATCGAAACGCAGGTCGTTGGATTCGCACGAGCTCTGGAGAAGAACGTTTTGATCAAGCGTGCCGGGGAATGGCGGATCCTGCTGCACCAGCAGACGCTCGTCACTCCTTGACCTGATCGGTGGTGAGCGGCCATCGCTGGGCCGTGATACGCTGGCCGGCCTCTCCAGGATTCCGTGCGGTCGCTACTTCGCCTGCGCCGACTCGTCGTGGCATGGCTCGCGGTGATGGTGTGTGCCGGAGCACAGGCCGAGCTTCGGGCGGAACGGCTCCCGATCAAGGCGTACACCACCGCCGACGGTCTCGGGCACAACGTCGTCAACCGGATCGTGCGCGACTCGCGCGGGTTCATGTGGTTTGCGACGAACGACGGACTGTCGAGATTCGACGGGTACGGATTTACCAACTACTCCGTGGAGCAGGGCCTGCCGCATCGTCGCGTGATGGATTTTCTGGAAGCCGCCAACGGCGAATTCTGGGTAGCCACCCATGGCGGACTCGTCCGGTTTACTCCAGCAGCAGCCGCGTCGCCGGCCATCGTGCTCGCGAACGACGCGACGACGACGCCAATGTTTACGGTGGTGCGTCCGGACGGATCCGACCCGGATGCACGGATCGTCACGGCGCTGCGGCAGACGCGGGACGGTACCATCTGGTGCGGCACTAGACGCGGGCTGTTCCGGCTCGACCGATCGGCCGGTCGGTTATCCCTTCGGAATGTCGACCTGGGTGTACGCAGTGCGAATGCGTTCAGCGACGACGTCACGTATCTCCTTGAAGATCGATCCGGTTCGCTGTGGATCGGGACATACATGGGTTTGTACCGGCGACGCGCGGATGGCTCGGTGTCCCGGCACGATCCCCAGCCGCACATCTACGGCACTCACGTTCAGCATTTGTTCGAGGACGGTGACGGGCGATTGTGGGTGTCCACTCGCTACACGGGTTTGCTGATCCTCGATATTTCAGGCGGCGGCGATCCGGTGATCCAGGAAAGGTACGACTCTTCGAATGGCCTGCCGACGAACTGGGTGTATGAGACGCGGCACACCTCGGACGGCCGTATCTGGCTGACCACAAACTACTGTCTCGCGGAGTTCATCAGGGACCCTGAATCAGGCGCCGTTCGCTTTCGGATGTACACCCGGCGCCATGGTCTGACGCATCACGCACCGAACACTACGGCGGAAGACAGCGCCGGGAATCTGTGGCTCGCGACAGAAGAAGCTGGAGCGATGCGGCTCGTCCGGAATGGTTTCATCACCTGGTCGATGGACGACGGGGTCGTCGCCGGCGTGAGATTCGTTGAAGACAGAAAGGGTGACCTATACACGGTCGCCGCGACCAGCGGTCCTGGAGCTCCGTATCGCTTTGGACGCATTGCGGAATCCGGCTTTGAGTGGTTCGTCCCTCCAAAGCCCTTCGGGTTCGGATGGGGCATGGCGGCGATACAGACACAGCACGGGGAATGGTGGATCGCCGGCAGTGAGACGGTGGTTCGGTACGCCTCAACGCCGCGATTGATCGAAACGCGCGCTGCCAAACCCGCACACGTTTATCGGACGAAAGACGTTCAGGCGATGCACCTCCTGGAGGACTCGCAGGGCGGGATTTGGGTTGTGACATGGGGCTCAACTTGGGGTCTATCACGCTGGGATCCGGCGCGTGAGCGCTGGATCGACATGGTTGGCGTGCCTGGGTTGCCCACCTGGCAGGGAGCGCTGCCGCGAGTCCTCGCGGAAGACGCAGCCGGAAATGTCTGGATTGGCTTCAACACCGGCGTCGCACGCTACAGGGACCGGCGCTTTGACTTCTTTGGCTCGAGCCAGAGTCTCCCGCCGGGTCGCATCGTTTCCATCCACTCCGGGCAGGACGGATGTTTGTGGCTGGGATCTTCAGAAGGTGGATTGATCCGCGTTGATGACGCAGCGTCCGATCAGCCCCGGTTCCGAACGTTCACGACCACTCAGGGCCTCTCGAGTAACGTCGTCGAGGCCATTACGCTCGATCGCGCTGGCCTTGTCTATGCGGCGACCAGCCGCGGAATCGACCAGTTCGATCCGGCCACCGAGCATGTCCGCAATCTCTCCGTCGAAAAGGACTTCCCTATCGGGTCCGTCATCCAGGCGTACCGCGATCGTCAGGGCGCACTGTGGTTCGCGACGAATGCAGGAATCGCAAAGTACACCCCGGAGCCGTATTCGCGTTCGACCGCACCATCGATCTACGTGACCAGGCTGCATGTTGCCGGTCGGGAGAGGCACGTGTCCGCCCTGGGTGAAACCGAGGTCGTGCTCGCCGACCTCGACCCAAATTCGAATCAGCTCGAGATTGAGTTTGTCGCGATCGGTTCCGGCCCGAGTTCGACTCTGCGTTATCAGTACCGCCTCGAGGGATCTGACCGGAACTGGGGCTCGCTCACGACGCAGCGACGCGTGACCTACGCGAGCCTTGCGCCTGGCACATACAGGTTTCTGGTGCGTGCGATGACCACTGACGGCGTCGCCAGCTCCACACCCGCGGTCGTGTCATTCACGGTACTGCCGCCGTTCTGGCGGACCTGGTGGTTCCTCTCGATGCTGATCGTTGTAGCCGGCGCCACGGCCTACACCTTCCATCGCCACAGG
>JBLNGH010000025.1:0-32970 GCA_050264575.1 Acidobacteriota bacterium
CGCGTCACCGCCGCGCCGCCGGCCGAAGATGTTGCCCGCCGGATCCACGCGCGGCTCGAGGCCCGCTCCGCGCATGAGGTCCATCACGTACTTGCGGCCGGCGACGTCGGCATCGGAAAACGCGACGCGGCTCACGCCGTCGGCGAAGACCCCGCCGGCTGGCCGCCCGAAAACGCTCAGCGCCTCGATCCGTTGACGCAGCGCAGCTGCATCGACCCTGACGGCCTGTGCCGAGGCTCGTGGACGCCGGACGGCGAGGCCGCCGAAGGCACCGAGCGGCACGACGGCAAGGCCGCCAAGAAAATCACGGCGAGTCACGGTGAGTAATGGTAATTGAGATGTGGCGATTCGGTGATGAGGGATTTACGACGTGAGCAATGATGTCTCCGGAGCGGACGTGAGCGGGTCACGCCGCGGCCGCCCGGCCTCGTCTTCGATCGCGCTGGCGGTTGCTGTCTTGGTCGGGCTGGGCGTCTGGGCGATCTGGTCGTACCGGACAGGCGGATTGATCGCGGTCCTTGTCGCCGACGTACCCGCCGGCGGATCCAGACTCGCTGCGCTGCGGCAGTACATCCTCGCGTGGGGGCTGCTCGCGCCGATCGTCTACTTCCTGGCGGTCATCGTCGAGGTGCTCGTCGCACCCATTCCCGGGACGCTGCTGTATGCCCCGTCGGGAGCGATCTTCGGAGGGCTCATCGGCGGCGCGCTGTCGCTGATGGGGAACGTCACCGGGGCGGGAATCGCGTGCTGGCTCGGGCGCACGCTGGGAGAGGCGTGGGTGGCGCGGCGCGCGGCCGCGAGCTCGTTCGCGCGTCAGCGGGAGCGTTTGCTGTCACGCGGCGCGTGGGTGATTTTTCTTCTCCGCCTCAATCCGCTGACGTCGTCCGATCTGGTGTCGTACGTCGCGGGCGCCATGGGCGTGCCCGTCCGGCGGGTCGTCATCGGAACGCTCGCGGGCATGGCGCCCGCCTGTTTCCTGCAGGCCTACCTCGCCGCGAGTCTGTTCGAGGTCCTGCCCGGCGGTCCGTTGCTCGTGCTGGCGCTCGGCGCCGTCTATCTCGTCGTCGTGATCTGGCTCGTGCTTCGGCGTTGAGCCTCTCCTTGACAACTTAGGAGAGAGCCGTCATTCTCCTAAATACATTAGGAGAACACTGCGGAAGATCTGAAATCTGGAATCGGGGAATCTGCAATCGGCGATCGGGGAAGCGGGAATCCGGGAATCTCAAATCTATCGGGAATCTGGAATTTACCGGAAATCTGAAATCCGACGATTCCAGATTCTCGATAGATTTCCGATTTCAGATTACCGATAGATTTCCGATTCCCCGATAGATTTTCGATTCCCCGATTCCAAGTTTGCCGGGTCGAGATTGCAGATTCCCAGATTACAGATTTCAGATGGACGCAATACTCCCCGGCACCCTCGACCTGCTGATTCTGAAAGCCGTCTCGCTGGGATCGCTCCACGGGTACGGCGTGCTGCTTCGCATTCAGCAAATCACGCAGGGCGCGTTGTCGATCGAGCAAGGGGCGCTGTATCCGGCGCTCTACCGGCTCGAGCGCCAGCGGCTGCTGACCAGCGAGTGGGGGACGTCGTCGAACAACCGGCGCGCGAAGTTCTACCGGCTGACGAATGCCGGTCGCGCCCGCCTCCGATCCGAAGCGGCCGGATGGAACCGCCTGGTCGACGCGATGGCCGCCGCGCTCGCCGCGCGCGCCGGGGAGCCCTGACATGTCGTGGTGGCGCAGGCTGATCGGACGCTGGCGCCGATCGCGGTTCGAGCGGGACATGGCTGCCGAGCTGCAGTTCCACCTGGACGAGCGCGCGGGCGACCTCGTGAACCAGGGGCTGGGTCCGCACGAAGCGCGGCGGCGGGCGAGCGTCGAGTTCGGCGGCTTCGAGGGCTACAAAGAAAACTGCCGCGAGGCTGCCGGCTGGATGTTCCTGAGCGATTTCCGCGCGGACCTGACGTACGGCCTCCGCCGGCTACGGCAGAGTCCCGGCTTCGCGGCGGCCGCGATCCTCTCGCTCGCGCTTGGGGTCGGCGCCAACACGCTCGTCTTCAGCGTCGTCAACTCGCTTCTGCTGCGGCCGCTGCCGGTCGCGCGGCCACAGGAGCTGTTTTTCCTCCAATCGGATCGCGGGCCGAGCCACTCGTTTCCTTTGTACAAGGACCTTCGCGATCGCACTGGCAACGTCGCGTCCCTTGCCGGCTATCGAATCTCGCCGGTGAACCTCGTCGCCAGCGGCGATCAAGCCGTCCGCGTCTGGGGGTACCTCGCGACCGGAAACTACTTCAGCCTGCTCGGAGTGACGCCCGCCTACGGGCGCTTCTTCGGCCCGGACGAGGATCGTCTCCCCGCTGGCCATCCGGTCGTCGTCCTGAGCTACGAGTGTTTCCGCACGCGATTTCTCGGCGATGCGGGCATCGTCGGGCGTCCGATCGCCATCAACGGTCATCCGTACACCGTGCTCGGGATCGCGCCGCCAGGGTTTCACGGCACCGAGCGGTTCTATCACGCCGAAATCTGGGTCCCGATGATGATGCAGGCAGAAATCGAGCCGGGCAATCCGTGGCTCGAGCAGCGCCACACGTCGAACACGTTTGTCGTCGGACGGGCCAGGACCGGCATCTCGTTCGAGCAGATCGCGAGCGCGGTCAACATCGTCGCGGCCGATGTCGATCGCGAGCATGCGATCACCGACCGCACGCGCCGGTACCGCTTGACGTCCCCAGGTCTGATTGGTGATGCGCTCGGGGCGCCGGTCCGCGCCTTCACGTTCGGTGTGCAGGCGCTCGCCGGCTTTGTCCTGCTCGTCGCCTGTCTGAATCTCGCGGGCGTGCTGTCGTCGCGCGGGGCCGATCGCGCCCGCGAACTGGCGATTCGCCTCTCGATTGGTGCTCGCCGTTCGCGCATCATCCGCCAGTTGCTCACGGAGTCGCTGTTGCTCTCGGCGTTCGGCGGCATCGCCGGCGTCGCGCTCGCTTTTGCAGGTGCGCGGCTCGTCAGCGCCTGGCGCGCGCCGGTGGGTTTTCCCATCGCCCTCGACGTCTCGATCGATCTGACCGTGCTGCTGTTCGGAGTCATCGTCTCGACGGTCGCGGCGATCACGTTCGGCGTCGCACCCGCGCGGCAGGCTGCGCGAACCGATCCCAACACGGTCCTCAAGAGCGGCAGCGTGGCCGGATCGTCGTTCCGGCGCAGACGATGGTCGTTTCAGGACGCACTGGTCGCGATGCAGATCACGCTGTGCTGCGCGCTCGTCGCGGCGTGCTTTCTCTCGCTCGAAGGCCTGCGCCGAGCGCTCACGATGCCGCTCGGGTTCAATCCCCGCGGCGTCACGATGGCGGGCGCCGACCTGGGACTCTCGGGATACGACCAGGCACGTGGACAGGATTTTCAGCGACGGGCGCTCGCTGCCCTCCGGCATCTGCCCGGCGTCGAGTCCGTCGCGTACGCGAACTCCGTTCCGCTCAGCATCGATCAGTCGAGAACCCAGATCCGGCCCGGTGGCCAGCAGACCGATTCGCGCGCGGAGCCGGTCGACGCCGTCTACTACCAAGTGTCGCCGGGATACTTCGCGACGATGGGGACGCGGCTCCTGAGCGGTCGGGAGTTCGACTGGCATGACGACGCCGGCGCGCCTCGAGTGGCGATCGTGAACGGCGCCTTTGCCCGCGCCGTCATCGGCGTGTCAGACCCGGTCCGCCGGCGCTTCCAGTACGGCCACGATCGCGTCGAGATCGTCGGCCTCGTCGAGGACGGCAAGTACGAAGCGCTCAGCGAGTCGATTCGTCCGGTCGTGTTCTGGTCGGCCGCGCAATCCTACAACTCGACGACGACGCTGCTCGTGCGGTCGACGCTTCCCGAGGATCAGGTCGTTCGCGACATGCAGAAGGCGGTTTCAACGCTCGATCCGGCGCTGCCGGTCTACGGCGCCGGAAGCCTGACCGAGATGTTGCGCTTCGCGCTCCTGCCAAGTCGCGCCGCGGCGGCTGCGCTGGTCGTCTTCGGCGTGCTGGCGATGACGCTGGCGGCCGTCGGGATCCACGGCGTGGTCGCCTATGCGGTCGCGCGGCGGCGTCGTGAGATCGGCATCCGCATCGCGATCGGCGCGGGGCCGGCGGCGGTGCTTCGTCTCGTGCTCGGCCGGATGGGCTGGCTCATCGGCCTCGGCGCGGCCGTCGGACTTGCGCTCGTCTTTGCCGGTGCCAATCTCCTGCAGTCGATCGTCTTCGAAGCGTCGCCTCGCGATCCGAAGGTGATCGGGGCCGTCATCCTCAGCATCGTCCTGCTCGCCGGTGTTGCGTGCTGGTCGCCCGCCCGCCGGGCGGCAAAGACCTCGAGTTTCGGTTTTTTTGTGTCCTAGGTTCAAACGAAACCCGAGGTCGTCTATGCTGCCGAGATGCTCAATGTCATCGATTTCATTCACACCAACCGCGACCGTTACGTTTCGGAACTGAAGGACTACCTCGCGATTCCGTCGATCAGCGCGCTGCCGGACCATAAAGACGACGTCAAGCGCTGCGCGCAGTGGACGGCCGACGAGATGACGCGCATCGGCCTCGAGAACGTGCAGCTCATCGAGACACCCGGGAATCCGGTCGTGTACGCCGACTGGCTGCGCGCCGGGAGCGGGGCGCCGACCATCCTCTTTTACGGGCACTACGATGTCCAGCCGGTCGACCCGGTCGACCTCTGGGAGTCGCCGCCGTTCGAAGCGACGGTACGCGACGGCGAGATCTACGCGCGCGGCGCGGCCGACGACAAGGGCCAGATCTTCATGCACCTCAAGGCGATCGAGGCGCACCTCAAGAAGGTCGGGACCCTGCCGGTCAACATCAGGCTGCTGATCGAAGGCGAAGAGGAAGTCGGCTCGGCGCATCTCGACGACTTCATCCGCGCCAACAAGCCCATGCTCACCGCCGACGTCGTCGTCATCTCCGACTCGCCGATGTTCGATCGCGGTGTGCCGTCGATCTGCTATTCGCTTCGGGGGCTCGTCTATTTTCAGATCGATGTTCGCGGCACCAAAACCGATTTGCATTCCGGCGTCTTCGGCGGCGCCGTCGCCAATCCCGCGATGGTGCTCGCGCAGATCCTCGCGCAGATGAAAGATCGCGGCGGCCGGATCAAGATTCCCGGGTTCTACGATCTCGTGCGTCCGCTGTCGGACGAGGAGCGCGCGGCGTGGAAGACGCTGCCGTTCAACGAGAAGAAGTACAAGAAGGATCTCGGCGCGCCGAAGCTCTTCGGCGAGACCGCGTTCAGCACCCTCGAGCGCGTCTGGGGCCGGCCGACCTTCGACGTCAACGGGCTGCTCTCCGGGTTCACCGGCGAGGGCGCGAAGACCGTGATTCCCGCCGTCGCGATGGCGAAGGTCAGCATGCGGCTCGTGCCGGATCAACACCCCGACCAGATTGCCAAGCTGTTCGACGCCTACCTGCGGAAGGTCGCGCCGAAAACGGTCGAGGTCACGTTGACCCGCATGCACGGCGGCAAGCCGTGGATTACCGAGTACGACAACCCGTTCATCCAGGCCGCCGCGCGCGCCATCGAGCAGGGGTTCGGCAAAACGCCGGTCTTCTGTCGCGAGGGTGGATCGCTCCCGGTCGTCTCCACGTTCCAGGAAGAGCTCGGCGTCCCGACGGTGCTGTTCGGTGTGGGGCTGCCGGACGAGAATTCGCACGCGCCGAACGAGCGGCTCGATCTCGGCAACTTTCACAACGGCGTCGTCGCGTCCGCGATTCTGTACGACGAGATCGGCAAAATCACGAGGTCGTGAAGGACGCTGGAGAAAAACAGAGAAGTACGCACGAGAAGAACCAAGAAGTACGCGGGTCTAAACCAAGAAGTACGCGGGTCTGAACCAAGAAGTACGCAAGAAACGAAGAAGTACCTCCTCCGTCAAGTTCTGTTTTCCGACATGCCCTTGATGTGCTTCGGGATGATACTGGGAGTTTGGAGGTTTCGATGATCGTCGTCCGCAATGTTTTTCGATTGAAGTACGGACAGGCGCGACCGGCCCTGGCCATGTTCAAGGAAGCCCGGGATCTGATGGGACGCCTGGGGATCAAGACACCCACGCGGCTGCTGACCGATCTCGTCGGCCCGAACTATCTCCTCGTGCTCGAGAACAGCTACGAAAATCTCGCCGCCTTCGAAACCGAAGGCCAGCGCATCATGGGCAGCGACGACTGGCGCGCGTGGTACCAGAAGTTCGTGCCGCTCGTCGATTCCGGCTACCGGGAGATCTTCACCATCGTCGAGTAGTGAACGTCCACCCACGGAGGGCGGAGTGATCGCCAACTCCGCCGCGCACGGCGGATTTGGGGATCAATCCGCCTACGCATTCGTATGTCCCCGCACGGGGTGCGGGCGGTATGGCTCTTCGAGCGCGGCGCTCTCCGCCGGCGTGAGTCGTAGGCCGACCGCCCGCACCGCCGAGTCCAGATGCTCGAGCTTCGTGGCGCCGACGATCGGCGCCGCGACGCCTGGACGCGAGAGCAGCCAGGCCAACGCAACTTCCGCCATCGTCACGCCGCGCTCCCGCGCCACGCGATCCACGGCATCAACCACGTTCCAGTCGCCCGGGTCATCGTAGAGACGGGGCGAGTAGTCGTCGCTCGCGGATCGCGCCGTGTAGCCGCCGCGGATGGCGGAGTCGGCCGGCCGGGGCCGCGTCAGGACGCCCCGCGCGAGCGGACTCCACGGGACGAGCCCCACGCCTTCGTGGAGGCAGAGCGGAATCATCTCGCGCTCCTCCTCGCGATAGAGCAGGTTGTAGTGGTTCTGCATGGACACGAACTTCGTCCATCCGCGCCGCTCGGCGGCCGCGAGCGCCTGCGCCATCCGCCACGACGGTCCGGAGCTCGCACCGAGATACCGGACTTTGCCCGCTCGCACGAGGTCGTTCAGCGCCTCGAGCGTCTCTTCGATCGGCACGGCCGGATCGAAGCGATGAATCTGGTAGAGGTCGATGGCCTCGACGCCGAGCCGCCGCAGACTGGCGTCGCAGGCCTGCAGGACGTGCTTGCGTGAGAGCCCGCTCATGTTGGGCCCCGGGCTCATCGGGAAATTGACTTTCGTCGCGATCACGATTTCTTCGCGGCGCGCCATCGCCCGCAGCGCGCGTCCGGTGACTTCTTCGCTGGCGCCGAGCGAGTACATGTCCGCGGTGTCGAAGAAATTGATGCCGGCGTCGATCGCGCGTTTGAAGAATGGTTGCGCGGCCGCTTCGTCGAGTACCCACGGCCGCCAGCCCGGATTGCCGTAGCTCATGCATCCGAGGGCAAGCCGCGAAACCGTCAACCCGCTCGTGCCTAGCCGGACGTATTCCACGGGTCCTCCAACAAAGTCGAAATAATCATTTCATTCTTGAGTGTCCGCAACCCCAAAGTCCGCGAGCGAACGGACTCGATGGACCGGCGACACGACGTGCAGCGCGGATCGTTCGCACGATCTCGTCGGCCACTGGCATAGGACGTGCACCGTGGGGGATGGATTTTTATGCTCCAGAAGCTCCAGGCGCTGCGCGCTCGCCTCAAGCGCGAGCAAACGGCGTTCGCCACACTGATTGCCGCGTACATCGTCACCGGCAAACTCGGATTGCTCCTCGGATACGTGCATCCCGCAACGTCGCTCGTGTGGCCGCCGGCCGGCATCGCGCTCGCCGCATTTCTGGTGCAAGGCTATCGCGTCTGGCCGGCTGTCCTGGTGAGCGCGATCGCGCTGTACGCCGCGACGCTCGGACCCGTCGCGGCCGTCATTCCGATGAGCCTGGGCAACATGGTCGAAGGGTTGCTCGCGGCGTACCTGATCAACCGCTACGCCGGCGGACGTCACGCGCTGCAGACGCCGCAGAACAGTTTCCGGTTTGCAGGACTCACCGCGCTCGCGAGTCTGTCGATGAGCGCGACGGTCGGCGCGCTGAGTCTCTCGTTTGCGGGGCTTGCGAAGTGGTCGGATTACGGCGCGATCTGGGTGACGTGGGCGCTCGGCAACTTCGCCAGCTACGTGCTCGTCGGGTCCACCGTGATGTTGTGGGGCCTCGGATCGAAGTCGCGATGGTCGACCCCGCAAATCGTCGAGGCCGTGACGTTCTTTCTTGCGCTGTTGATCGTCGGCTTCGTCGTCTTCTGCGGTTTCCCCGCGGCATTTCGCGGTTACCCGCTGGAGTTGTTGTGCGGACCGATCCTCCTCTGGTCCGCGTTCCGTCTCGGCCGCCGCGCGGCGATGGCCGGCGTGCTGCTGTTGACCGGACTTGCGATCTACGGAACGCTCATCGGCTTCGGTCCCTTCGTCCGCGCGACACCAACCGCGTCGCTCGCGATGGTGCTGCTCTTCATGGATCTCACCGCGATCATGTCGCTCACGCTCGCCGCGCTGACGTCTGAGTACTCGGTCGCGGAAGCGCAGTTGCGGGAACTGGTCGTCACCGATCCGTTGACCGGACTGCCGAATTACCGGCGACTCGTCGAAACGCTCGGCACCGAGATCACGAGGTCGAATCGCACGGATCGGCCGTTCGCCGTGGTCTTCTTCGACATGGACGGGCTCAAGAGCATCAACGACGAGCTCGGCCATCTGATCGGCAGCCGGGCCGTCTGCCGCTTCGCTGAAACGCTGCGCGCATCGTGCCGCGCCACCGACACCGCCGCGCGCTACGGCGGCGACGAGTTCGTCGCCGTGCTCCCCGACACCGACGAGGAAGGCGCCAAGGTCGTGATTCGCCGCATGGCCGAGCGCCTCGCGGAGGACACCGACAAGCCGGAGCTCTCGGCCAGCGCGGGCGTCGCGATTTACCCGCGCGATGGCGGCACGCCGACGACGCTGCTGAGCGCCGCGGACCGCGCGCTCTACGCCGTCAAGGCGGACAAGGCCGCCGCGCGACGCCGGGGCGTCGTGCCGATTCGCGAATGGACCAGCGCCGTCTCGCGCTAAGCACCGGACGGCAGCCCGTCAACGCCACGCTCCCCGGAGATAGCCCGGCGACGATGTACCCGCCCGTTGTCCGCCACGCCGTCGTGCTCGCCGCGGTCTTCGCGGTCTATTTCGGGCTCGGCAAGCTCGGGCTGACGTTCTCCGCGCTGAACGAGAACGCCACCGCGGTCTGGCCGCCGAGCGGCTACGCGCTGGCGGCGTTCATCGTCTTCGGACCGCGCATCTGGCCCGCGGTCCTCGGCGGCGCCTTTCTCGTCTACTTCACGACGACCGGCGCGCTGTGGTCGTCGCTGGCGATTGGCGTCGGGAACACGTTCGAAGGACTCGTCGCCTCGACGCTCATCGAGCGCTTCGCCGACGGCGCCGACGTCTTCCGGCGCGTGCAGACCGTGTTCCGGTTTGCCGCGATCGCGATGTTCAGCACGAGCATCAGCGCGACGTGGGGCGCCACGAGCGTCACGCTGCTCGGGTCGGCGGCGTGGACCGACTACCGCGCGATCTGGATGACCTGGTGGCTCGGCAACCTGAGCGGCAGCCTCGTCGTCACGCCGTTCATGCTGCTGTGGGCGACGACGCCGATCAGCCGCGCGTCCATGCGGGAAGTGATCGAAGCGCTCGGCCTGCTCGTTCTGCTCGTCCTCGTCGGGCTCGTGGTCTTCGGCGGCTGGTTTCCAACCGGCGTGCAGACGTACCCGCTCGAGTTCCTGTGCGTGCCGTTCATCATCTGGGCGGCGTTCCGATTCGGTCAGCGCGAGGTCGCGACCGCCATCGTGCTCCTGCTCAGCACCGCGGTGTGGGGCACGCTTCGCGGCTACGGCCCGTTCGTGACGGGGACGCAGAACGAATCGCTGGTCCTGCTCCAGGCGTACACGAGCGTCATGGCCATCATGGGCGCGGCCCTCTCGACCGTCGTGATGCAGCAGAAGCTGGCCGAGCGTCAGCTGCACGAGCTGGCGATCACGGATCCGCTGACCGGCCTGGCGAACTACCGGCGGCTGATCGAGGTCCTGAAGGCGGAGATCGCGCGATCGAATCGGACGAGCCGTCCGTTTGCCGTGTTGTTCGTCGACATGAACGGGCTCAAGAAGATCAACGATCGCTACGGCCATCTCACCGGCAGCCGCGCGCTCTGCCGGGTCGCCGAGACCCTGCGGCGATCCTGCCGGACGATCGATACACCCGCGCGTTTCGGCGGCGACGAGTTCGCGATCGTCCTCCCCGAAACGGGCGATGAGGGCGGGCGGCTCGTCCTGAAGCGCGTGTCGGATCGTCTCGCGACCGACGGCGACAAGCCGGTACTGTCGGTCAGCGGCGGCGTCGCGATGTACCCGAGAGACGGCGACTCGCCCACGATGCTGCTGCGCGCAGCCGATCAGACGCTCTATGCGGCGAAGGGCCAGGCGACGTCCTCCAGGAAATCCAAGCCCACCAAACGGCCGCCAGATGAGCTGAAGACGGGGACGCTCTTCTAGGCCGCGGAAACACGCGGCCTGAACCTCGAACTTCAAACTTCGAACTCTGGGAAAAGGCCGATTGCCACAGCCGAACAATTCCGCCTATGCGGGGTCTAAACTAGGAATACCCGGCAAAACCGAGGAGGATGAGATGAAGCGGTTCATCGACCCGTCATGCTCACGAATTCTCCGAGTTGCAGCGTTCGTCCTGGTTGCCTGCTTTGCCCTCGCGCCACTGGCCTACGCGCAGACGGCGCAGACCGAGAGCGACCTGCGAACCCGCATCGCACGGCAACCCAACGACGCCGGCCCGTACATTGAACTGGCGAAGCTCTACGCCGACCAGCAGCGCTATGACGAGGCCATCCGGATGCTGCAGAGCGCAATCATCACACTGCAGCGCACGCAGGCGATGACGCTGCCGCCCCGAAGCAACACCATCACGGCCGCGCCGCCTGTCTCCATTCGGCCAGGTCAGGCACCTGTGCGTGTCGGCGGTGACGTCCGGGAACCGAAAAAAATCAAGCACGTCGCGCCCGTCTATCCGGCCGACGCCATGGCAGCTGGCGTGCAAGGCGTCGTCATCCTGGAGGTCGTGATTGACACGAACGGTGACGTGGCCGACGCGAGGGTCCTGAGATCGATTGCCATGCTCGACCAGGCGGCAGTCGATGCCGTCCGTCAGTGGCGCTTCACGCCGACGCTGCTCAACAACACTCCGGTCCAGGTCATCATGACGGTGACGGTGAACTTCACGCTGAACCGGTAGAATCGATCTACCGGTTTATCGATCTATCGATCTATTGAAGAGCATTCTCGTCACGTCAGAAACCGGCCTCTCGACAAGTGCTTTGAAATAGATCGATAGATCGATAGGCCGATAGATCGATGTCGTGATCTCTTGTTCGCTGATCATTTCTCCGGGCATGCGACCGATTACGCGGAGTTTCGTCCGACCTATCCGCGCGAGCTGATTCTGTTTCTGGCGGGCGTGGCGCCCGGGCGCGATCTGGTATGGGATTGCGGCACCGGATCGGGACAGGCCGCTCTTCTCCTGGCGAACGAGTTCCAGCGGGTCGTCGCGACCGATCCGAGCGCGGCGCAGCTTGCGGAAGCGCGCGAGCATCCACGCATCGAGTACCGAGTCGCGTCGGAACGTGATTCAGGACTGCCTAACGGATCCTGCGATCTCGTGACCGCCGCGCAGGCGGCGCACTGGTTCGACATTTCCGCGTTCTACAAGGAAGCCGATCGAGTCCTGCGGCCCCACGGGGTGCTGGCCATTTGGTGCTACCAGACGACCGAGGTCGATGGCGCGACCAGCCGGCTGATCTCGACGTTCGAGCACCAACGGGTTGGCAAGTACTGGCCGCGCGGCCGCGAACATGTGGACGCCGGATATCGCACGCTGCCGTTCCCCTACGATCGGCTCGACGTGCCGACGCTCGCGATGCGGAGCCGCTGGTCGCGCGAGCAGCTCGAGGGTTATGTGGACACGTGGTCGGCTGTTCGGCGCTGCAGCGAAGCCGAAGGCGTGAACCCGATGGCGGAGTTCAAACGCGATCTCGCGCCGCTCTGGCCCGACCCCGTCGAGGTCCGCGAGGTGCGCTGGTCGCTGGCCGTGATCGCCGGACGAAAGCCGCGATAGGCTTAGGCCTCATGGCCCGCACGAAATCGGAGGTGGCGATGGACCTGACCGCCATCGGCCGGCAGTTCTACGAGCGCGGCTGGGTGCTCGGCACGAGCGGCAACTTCAGCGCGGTCCTGTCACCTGAGCCGCTTCGGCTGGCCATCACCGCGAGCTCGGTTCACAAAGGCACGCTCGCGCCGGAGCAGATTCTGGACATTGACGAGCACGCGCGCGTCCTCTCCGGGACCGGCCAGCCGTCGGCGGAGACGCTGCTGCACGTCGAAATCGTGCGGGCGCGCGGCGCCGGCGCCGTCTTGCACACGCACTCGGTTTGGAGCACGATCCTCTCAGACGTCCACGCGGCCGAGCGCGGGCTGGCGATTTCGGGCTACGAAATGCTGAAGGGCCTCGACGGCGTGCGGACGCACGAGCACCGCGAGTGGATCCCGATCGTGCCGAACGATCAGGACATGCCGCGACTCGCGCAGGAGGTTCGCCGGACGCTCGACGCCAACGCGGCGTCGCACGCATTCCTGCTGCACCGGCATGGCCTCTACACGTGGGGTCAAACAGTGTCCGACGCGCAACGGCACGTCGAGATTCTCGAATTCCTGCTCGAAGCCGTGGGACGACGCAGGGAAATGGGTAATGGGTAATTGTGTAATTGGGAAGGTGAAGCCATGGCGGTCGTGAGAATCCCGGAAGAGAAGCGCAGCATCGAGGAGCAGAGCGAAGTGCGCGACTTCCTCGCGTCGCGCGGCATCGACTTCGAGCGCACCGACAGCACTGTCGTGCCCGACGGCGCCTCGGCCGAGGAGGTGCTTGCGGCCTACAGGATCAAGATCGAGGAGCTCAACGCGCGCGGCGGGTACGTCACCGCCGATGTCATCGATGTGTTCCCGCACACGCCCAACCTCGACGCGATGCTGAACAAGTTCAACTCCGAGCACTGGCACGACGAGGATGAAGTCCGCTTCATCGTCGAAGGACGCGGCCTGTTTCACATTCATCCGTCCGACGGGCCGGTGTTCGCGATCGAGGTCGAAGCGGGCGATCTGATCCGCGTCCCGAAAGGCACGCTGCACTGGTTCGATCTGTGCGTCGATCGGCGGATTCGCGCCATCAGGCTGTTCCAGGACAAGTCGGGCTGGACGCCGCATTACTCGCAGAGCGGCGTCGACAAGAACTTTCAGCCGGTCTGCTTCGGTCCGGCGTACTTCCCGGCTCCCGCTCCGCCCGGAGTGTGACCGTTCGTCTCGGCGCCCGGGGCGTCGGTTGTGTCCTCCTCGACATCGAGGGCACGACGACGCCCATTTCATTTGTCCACGACGTCCTTTTTCAGTTCGCGCGCCAGCACCTCGACGAGTTTCTCCAGACGGAGCGGGATTCACCGCAGCACGCGGACATCGTCCGGCGTCTGACGGCCGAGCATGCCGGCGACGTCGCGCGTGGCGAGGCGCCGCCGGCGCGCGGCGGCGCAGACGATGAGAACTGGGTCGCGGCGTACAGCCGATGGCTGATGGATCGCGATCGGAAATCGCCCGGGCTGAAGCGGCTTCAAGGGCTGATCTGGGAACGCGGCTACCGCGCCGGGCTGCTCCGCGGACAGGTGTTCGACGACGTGCCGCCGGCGATCCGCCGATGGCAGGAAGGCGGCATCGACGTCGCGATCTATTCGTCCGGCAGCGAGCTGGCGCAGCGGCGGCTGTTCGAGTCCACCGAGGCAGGCGATCTCACGCCGTTCATCACGGCGTTTTTCGACACGGCGTTCGGCGCGAAGATCGCGGCCGAGAGCTATCGCACGATTGCGCGAGCGCTCGAACGCGACCCGGCGAACATCGTCTTCGTCTCCGACGTCACAACGGAGCTGTCCGCGGCGCGGACGGCGGGATTGCAGGTCCTGCTCAGCCTGCGCCCGGGAAATCCGGTCCAGCCTTCGGCGGATCAGTTCGAGTCGATTGCGTCGTTCGAGGACATTGGCGTCTAGTGCCGTGTCGGTTCCGAAGTTCCGGGGTTCCGAAGTTCCGGAGTTCTCAAGACCCGGGTTCCGAGGTTCTCGGCAGAAGGTCGGAACCCGAAGAAGGTCGGAACCCGAAGAACCTCGGAACCCCGGAACCTCGGAACCCCGGAACCTCGATCTACGGAACCGACTGAGGTTCTCTACAATAAGCCCCTGTGAATCCGACCCTTTCGCTGAAGCTGGCGCGATCGGCCGCGCTGGCGATGACCGTGCTGTTGCCAGGCGTGCAGACGGCGCCGCCGCCGACGCGTCCTCCCGCACCGGCGCCGGCGACGCCAACGCCGGTTTCGGCGCCCGAGCGATTCACCGTGCAGTCCGACGGACATCCGATTGCCGTGTGGGGACGGAAACCGGCGGCGAACGTGCGCGGGACGATCCTGCTCGTGCACGGCCGGACGTGGAGCAGCCGGCCGGATTTCGATCTCCAGGTGCCCGGCCTGCAGCGATCGGTCCTGATGTCGTTCGTCAACCAGGGCTTTGCGGCGTATGCGATGGATCTGCGCGGATACGGCGAGACGCCGCGCGACGCCACCGGATGGCTCACGCCAACGCGGGCCTCACAGGACGTCGCGAACGTGCTGGCATGGATCGCGCCGCGGCATCCGGGACTGCCGGCGCCGGCGCTCGTCGGCTGGTCGCGCGGCGCGGCGATCGCGCAGCTGGCGGCGCAGGTGGCGCCGGCGCGCCTGTCCGCGCTCGTGCTGTTCGGCTTCGCGTTCGATCCGGATCTGCAGTTCGTCGACGTGCCCGCCCCGGGCAAGCCGCTCATGGTGAAGAACACTTCCGAATCGGCGCAGAGCGATTTCATCTCGCCGAAGATCACGCCTCCGGCCGTGATTCAAGCGTTCACCGAGCAGGCGCTCAAGGCCGATCCCGTGCTGGTGGACCTCAAAGCCGACGGCGAGTTCAACGCGCTGAAGCCGGCGAAAGTGATGACGCCGACGCTCGTGATCTTCGGCGAGCGTGATCCCGGCGTCGTGGCGGACGACGCGGGCAAGTTCTTTGCCCGTTTCGGGACAGGCGACAAACAGATGGTCGTACTGCCCGGAGCCGACCACGCCGCCCAGCTCGAAGACACCCACGACGCGTGGATCATGGCGATCGTGAACTTCCTCAACCGCCCGACCGTAAAAAAATGACGGGCGGGGGAATCGATCTATCGGTGTATCGATCTATCGATCTATCGATCTATTTGAGATCGCTTGTCGCGTCAGAACGCGTCAGAATGCTCTTCAATAGATCGATGGATCGATGATCCGATAGATCGATCTCTAGCGGAGGGTTCATGCGTTTCCGGTTGACCGTTCTCGTCCTCGTTCTTGCCGTCGCATCCTTCGGGACGCTCGCATCGCGCGGAAGCGCGCCCGTCGATCAGGATCACGACTTTCCTGGAACATTCTCGATTCTCGGTGTGGATCCGGTGACCGGCGACATCGGCGCCGCGGTTCAGTCGTGCGTGTTTTCCGTCAACGGCGTGCTGTGGGCGGAAGCCGGCCTCGGCGCGGTCGCGACGCAGGCGATCGTCGACGTGAGCTACGGTCCTCAGGGGCTCGAGCTCCTGCGCAAGGGCATGGCGCCGAAAGAGATCATCAAGACGATTTGGGATCGCGATCCGGATCCGGATCCGGGCGGCTGGAGCAAACAAGGCCGGCAGTTTGCCGTGATCAACGCCAAAGGCGAGATGGCGGCGTTCACAGGTCCGAAAGCGCCCACGTGGGCAGGTGACAAACAGGGGAAGTTCTGCACCGCACAAGGGAACATTCTTGCGGGACAGGCCGTGGTCGAGAACATGGTCGCCGCGTTCGAAAAGACCGAGATGCGCGAAGACGGTCAGCGGAACCACATCGCCTTTCGTCTGCTGGCCGCGATTGAAGCCGGGCAGGCCGCCGGCGGCGACACACGCTGTCAGCGATCGGCGTCCATGTTGATTGTGCGCAAAGACGGCGGACCGTGGCTGCACAACGACCAGGTGCTGCACCTCAAGGTCGACGACAGCCCGGAGCCGATCAAAGAGCTGCGGCGCCTCGTCGAAGCGTCGCCGGTCGGGCGTGGCCGTCGGGGAGGCGGTGGCGGCGGCGCCCGTGGCGGCGGGAGTTAGAATTGAGGAAAAGCCGGAAAGCTTGAAAGCCTGAAGCCGGAGAGCCGGAGCGCGGTGCCTATGTTCACGGTCAACGGGTCTTCTGGAGTCGGCCGGCGAGTCGTTCACCTCGCCACGGCGGTGCTGCTGGTCACGGGCTTCATCGTGATCATGCGAGACCCGGTCGGCGGGTCGGTTTTCTTGCTGACCGCTGTCGGCGCGATCGGCGGAGTGGGTCTGCTCGCTCTCATCCGCCGCTTGAATCGCGCGCCGGACGACAGCGTCTCTGACGTTTTTCTTCGCGACGGTCTCAGCACCGACGTGATCAACATGAGCCGGATCCGCATCGCTGGGGCGGGCGGGCTCGGGCTCGTCGCCGCCGCCGCTTCGGTTGCCTACACGATTCCCTTCGTCGGGGTTTCCGTCGCCCTCGCGCTTGCCGGCGGAATCCTGCTGAGCTTCGGCCTTGCCACCTACCGTCGTCACCACGCCGGTAGGTGGCCGTGAGATCTGAGGATCTGAGGATCTGAGGATCTGAGGATCTGAGGATCTGAAGATCTGAAGATCTGAAGATCTTCAGATCCCCAGATCTCAGTTCTTCCCGTCATATTTGCCGTTCTCGAGCCGCTTCAGAACGGTAGATCGGGAGCGAGCGAAGATGGCGCGGAGCTCGATCGCTTCACCTCTGAGGCTCGAGACGACGCGATCCGGGCCGCGTTTGCGGGCTTGAAGGTAGTCGAGCCAGAGGTCTGACTCATCAGCTTCTTCCACGACGACCTGCAGTCTCGAAGCAAATTCCTGGGGAGATCGGCTTCGGCACGCTGACCGATGGTTCGCAGCCACTCCTGTACCTGAGCGCAGCAACTGTCGCCGGACCAGCCTGGCAAAATCGTCCATTCCCAGGTTCACGCACAGGTCGATGACATCGAGACCGAATTGGCGTGTGCGATGCTTGAGTTCTTCCGTCTCCATGGATAAGACTTCCCAGCAAACTTGCTGCCGTACGCCGAGTGATGCTGATTAATGGAGCCGCCGCGTTAGACTGCAAATTGTGCGATCTGGGGTTCTGTGAGCTCTTGAAGGTTTTGCGTACTTCCTGAGATCTTCAGATCCCCAGGTCCCCAGATCCCAAGATCGCAACTTCCCCCGTGTCAGTTGATCGCATCCACGCCCCCGAGCTCACCGGCGCCGCCGGGTGGTTCAACGTACCCGCGCCGCTGACGCTGCGCGCGCTGCGCGGCAAGGTCGTGCTGCTCGACTTCTGGACGTACGGGTGCATCAACTGCATGCACGTGATTCCGGATTTGCGGCGGCTCGAGGAGAAATATCGCGACGAGCTCGTCGTGATCGGCGTCCATTCGGCAAAGTTTGCCAACGAGCGGAAGGCGGACAACATCCGCCGGATTCTGGTGCGGTATGACATCGATCATCCCGTCGTGAGCGATCCGGAGTTCACGATCTGGAAGAGCTACGGCGCGCGGGCATGGCCGACGCTCGTCCTGATCGATCCCGAAGGGTACGTCGTTGCGACCGCATCGGGGGAAGGCCATCTCGGCGATTTCGATCGCGCCATTGCAGCCGTCGTGCAGGTCTTCGACGAGCAGAAGCTGATCGATCGCCGGCCGATCGCGCGCTCCCTGGAGCGCGACCGTCTCCAGACGTCGTCGCTGGCGTTTCCGGGCAAGATCCTCGCCGACGAGCGAGGCGAGCGATTGTTCATCGCCGATTCGAATCATCATCGCGTGCTGGTGGCTTCGCTCGCGGGAAAGATCAGCGGCGTCATCGGCACCGGCGCGGCCGGGTGGGTCGATGGTGGATTCGATCACGCGAACTTCTACCGGCCGCAGGGTCTGGCCCTGGACGGCGATGACCTGTACGTCGCCGACACCGAGAATCACGTGGTGCGGGCGATCGACTTGAAAGCGCGGCGCGTCACGACGATCGCCGGCACGGGACGGCTGGCCGCGTGGGGCGGACATGGAGGCGCGGCGCGGGAGACCGCGCTCAACTCGCCATGGGACCTGCAACTGTCCGCGCGGCTGCTGTTCGTCGCCATGGCGGGCATGCACCAGATCTGGATCATCGATCTGACGCGGCGCCTTGCGATGCCGTACGCAGGCTCGGGCCGCGAAGCCCGCGTCGACGGCGAGATCGACGAGGCCGCGTTCGCCCAGCCGTCGGGTCTGGCGATTGCCGACTCGACCCTCTTCGTCGCCGACAGCGAATCGAACATCATCCGGTCGATCGCGCTGCCGCCGGAAAATCGCGTCCGGACGCTGGCCGGCGGCGATCTCTTCGACTTCGGCGATCGCGACGGTCGCGGCGACGCCGCACGGCTGCAACATCCACTCGGCGTCGCGTGGGCGCGCAACCTGCTGTTCATCGCCGACACCTACAACCACAAGATCAAGACGCTCAATCCGGACACGGGTGACGTGCGGACATTCGCCGGCCGCGGCGTCGAAGGACGTGACGACGGACCTCCGGCCGCGGCGACGTTCTACGAGCCGGGCGGTCTCGCCGCCACCAGCGACGCGCTGTTCGTCGCCGACACGAACAACCATGCCATTCGGAGAGTCTCGCTCGACGACGGCCAGGTTCGGACGCTCGACGTGTCGTAGGGCGGATTGGGTTCCAAATCCGCCGCGCGCGCGGATTTGGAGATCAATCCGCGCTACGACGCGAGTAGGATCAATGACGGAGGAGCCGGATGAACGCGCTGCCACTGGCTGGTGCAGTGCTTGGTGTCGTCGTATTCTCGCAGTCAGGTCCCCCGGCCGGCCAGGTGCCGCCGGACGTGCAGGCGAACGAAACGAACCTGGCGCGGCTCGCCATCGAAGCCGGCAGCCAGGGAGACATCGCGCCGATTCCGCTCGTCGCCAACGGTCAGCGCTACGGATGGATCTACGACCGGTTTCTGCTCGGCGCGGTTGCCGCCCGCGCGGTGATAGCGTCGGGCACGACTCCAAACGCGGAGGCGCCGCCGGGTCAGGGGATTGTCCCGCTGAGAATCGCCATCGTCGCCGAGCCGCTCACGTGCGACGGCCGGACGAACCCGCCCGTGGACGTACACGTCGACATGGCAACCGGACCGGCGCCGGGACCGGCTCGGAGGACGGCGCCGAATGCAAAGGGCGCAGCCGCTGATACGATCCTCCCGGGCATCAAGCTCGCGGAGAACGCGCTCGTTGCATCGTTCATCCCTGTGCCCTGGAACGGCTCGACGACCGTCCGCATCGACTACGACTCGCCAGCGTGCCCCAATTCGTCGAACACCGTGGCGTTCTCTCCGCGGCTTGCGCTCGCGCGGCCGCCCGGTCCTCTCACGCAGAAGTTCCCCGACGGCGTGAGCGGTCTGCCGTCCCCGGCCGTCGTCCGCGTTCGTGTGGTGATCGATCCGCATGGCAAGCCGCGATTTGCGACTCGCGTCGACGGCGATCCTGTACTCGAGCCGGCGGCCGTTGCCGCCGTGGAGCAGCTGGCATTGGAACCGGCGCGCCTGAACGGCGTCGCGGTGCCCATCAACCTGATCGTGCCGGTCACCTTCACGACGACCGCCGCGACCGCCGCGCCCACCCCGATGGCGTCGACGACGATCGGCGGGCGCCTGCCGGGCGCGTCGACACCCGACGTGCCGAATCTCACCGCGGCCACCAGCAAGTGCGCGATCTCCGATGACGATGCGTACGGGTACTCGCCGGAGCGTCCGATCAAGGTGGATGGCGGCGCGCGCGACGGCCCGGCGCGCGAGCGCCGCTATCTCAGCGCGCTGCGCGGACCGAATGGCGAAGGTCTTCAGTATCGCCGGCTGGGATCGACTCTCGGTCCCGACAAGACGACGATTCTGGACATGTACGAGATTACCTATGGAGCGTCCGGAAAGACTATCCGGCTATTTGTCGACGAATACCATTCGGAGGATCTCAAAGCTCCCAAAGGCTTCGTCTGCGCAGTTCCCTTCGATCTGAAATGAGAACGCGATCGAGAACGACGCGCCCGCGAATCGTTGTATTGTTGATCGCAGTCAAGTAGCTCTGGTCGGCGGTCTCCCTTGGAGGTGAATGTGCGTACTCGGACAGTTCCAGGCTTGCTCCGCGCTCGTGCGATGGTGCTAGCGCTCGCGCTTCTCGCAGCGGGCGCGATTCCCGCGGCGGCGCAATCGCCGCTGACCACGTTTGGCGTGAAGGGCGGCCTGACGATTTCCACCGCCAGTGTCGAGCTTCCGGAAGTCGAGCAGAGCACGGGATTCGTCATCGACCCAGATATCCGCTACGGGATGCTGGGCGGCGCGTTCTTCGGCGGACCGATCAACGGGCGGATCGGCTGGCAGGGCGAATTCCTCGTCCTGCAGAAAGGATTGAAGTTCGACTTCTTCGGCCTCGAAGAGGACATCCGGCTCACGTACATCGAGATTCCTGCGCTCGTGCAGTGGACGGCGCCGGCGTCCGGCCGCATTGTCCCGCATGTATCCGGCGGCCCGTCGTTCGCCTTCCGCGTGAGCGAGGTCCAGAAGGAAGAGGGAGAAGACCTCAACCAGCCCGATCAAACTGACGCGTTCGACTTCGGGCTCGCCTTTGGCGGCGGCGTTTCATTCGACAAGCTCGTGATCGACGCACGCTTCACCGTTGGGCTCGTCAACATCGCCAAGCCTGACCAGCTTGGTCCCAACGCGGAAGCCCACAATCGGTCGTTCGCGCTGACCGTCGGATGGAAGTTCCGGTAACACACTGGCGTTGTGCAACCCGCGGAGAGTTCGATAGGGTAGGAGTCATGCGGGTGCACGCTCTAACGTTCACAGGGTTGGCGGTCGTCTGGCTCGCGGTGGCTGTCACACCGGCCGCCGCGCAGGCGCCGACGGACGGCTACGGCGTCAAGGGCGGCGTGACTTCCACCACTCTCGACCTTGAGGTAGATATTCTCGGCTCGGTGAAGCGGGAGACCGGCTTCATCGCCGGCGCGTTTTACGGGGTTCGACTCATCGGGCCCGTCCACCTCGACGTTGAAGGGCTCTTCACGACCAAAGGCGCCAAGTTCACCTTCGGTGAGGACCCCGTGCTCGAAAACAGACTGAAGTTGACATACCTCGAGGTACCGGTGCTCGCGCGCGTGAACGTCTGGCGCGGCGGCGGCACGACCGGGTACGTCTCCGGCGGTCCCTCGTTCGCGTTCAAGCTGAAAGAGGTCCAGGAGGAAGACGGCGAAGAAACCGGCCGCCAGAACGACACGAAGAAGTACGACATCGGCTTCGCGTTCGGCGGCGGCGTCTCGTTCGGCCACTGGATCGCCGATGCGCGCTACACTCTGGGCATCATCGACATCATCGATGTCGATCTGCAGGACTTCACCCAGCCCACAGCAAAGAACCGGTCTTTCAGTCTCACTGCCGGTTACCGCTGGTAAGAAACGCTGTCGCAGACTGCGACAGCTGTCGCCGAAGTACTGGCGGCTATCGCCGAAGTACGGAGCTGGCGCTCAAGTACTGGCGCTACGCTTGAAGTACGGCAACTGAGGCTGCAGTACTTTGCTGGTCTTTAACGCGGCCAGCAAGGTACTGCGGGTCTTTGTCTGGCGTACTTCCTGGTTTTCGCTCCCGTACTTCTTAGCTTTTCTCCAGGTACTTCCTGGTTCTTCTCCAGCGTATTTCTTGCTCTTGACTCCGGCTCTATTGCCCGCCGCGGCCGCGTCCGCCACCTCCCGCGGGCATCGGTTTACGAGGAAGCTTCTCCTCGCGATTCGCCGCGAGGAAGGCGAAGGCGGCGGCAATTGTCGCGTTCTTGCGCATGTCTTCGGGTTGCAGTCTTTCCCAGCTGTCCAGGTTGTAGTGATGCGTAAGCGTGTTGTACTCGACGCCGTCCTGGATGAACTGAAAGCCCGGAAGCCCGACGGCGTCGAAGGACTGGTGATCGGTGCCGCCCGTGTTGCTGATCGTGAGGTGCGTCATGCCGATCGAGCGGAACGGCTCCATCCACGCGCGGAAGATCGGCGCGACGGCGTCATTTTGCTGGAGGTACACGCCGCGAATCGCGCCCGTACCGTTGTCGATGTTGAAGTAGGCGGAGAACTTCGCGTGGTCGGGCTTCATTTCGAGCGGACCGCCGCCGCCGCGCCCGCCACCGCGCTGACCGCCCGCGCCGGCGCCCGCGGCGGCATCCGGGGCCGGTTGCGGCGCGCCTCGCGACGCGAAGTGCATCGCGACGTATTCGGCCGATCCGTTCAGCCCTTGCTCCTCGCCGCTCCAGAGTCCGATACGGACCGTCCGGCGCAAACGCACGCCCGACTGCTTGAGAATGCGCATCGCTTCCATCATCGCCGCCGAGCCGGCCGCGTTGTCGGTGGCGCCGGTCGACGCGTGCCACGAATCGAAATGCGCGCCGAGCATCACCAACTCGGTCGCCTTGTCCGTGCCCGGAATCTCGCCAACGACGTTGAACATCGTCGGATTGGGATGGAAGGTGTTCTTGATGTCGGCCTCGAGCGTCACGGGAAGGCCCTTGGCCAGCGTGCGCGCGATCTGTCCGTACTGCTCGGCGGGAATCACAATCGCCGGCAGCGTCTTGGCGGGATCCGCATTGCGGTTGCCGCCGATCGTGTAGATGCCGTGACCGCGCGCGCTCGTCGAGAAGACGGCGACGACGCCCTCGCTCAGGAAGAAATCGTTGCGATTGAATGGCGGGCCCTGCGGCACGCCGCCCGGCGCTCCGCCTTGACGCCCGGCTTGCGGGCCGCCACGGCCGCCTCCGCCGCCCCGTCCGCCCGGCGCGGTGACGCCGAACTCCGGCGTTCGCGGCGACTCCCGCTGGTCGAGATCTTCGATCGTGTACCGAGTCGCAGGCGCGGTCCACCACGCCGCGACTTCAGGCGGTGGCGCGCCCAGCACGAACTTGCCGCGAAGCTTGCCGGCGTACTTCTTCAAATCGGCCTCGGTCGTCTCGGTGACCAGAATGGCCTCGCCGCGCACCAGCCCATTGGTGCCCGGCGTCCACGCCGTCGGCGTGCCAGGGATCGCGAACGTCTGGGGCGAGACCGACGCCAGATAGAACTTGTCATTCGACCAGCCGCGCGTGAAGTTGCGATTGTTCGCCCACGGCTCGAGCGCGACGTTCACGAGCCCCCACTTCTTCATCTCGGCGACCGCCCACTCGCCGGCTTTCTGGATGTTGGGCGATCCGGACAGCCGCGGACCGTACACGTCGGTCAGCCAGCTCGCGATTTCCATCACCTGCGAGTTGGCCGTATTCAGCCCCTGATCCTTGATTTTGTTGATGCTCTCGTAGTCGATCGCCTCGTCGGCCGCGCGCACCGGCAGTCCGACCAGCGCGACGACGAAGGCCGAGGCGAGTGCGAAGCTGAGGAACCTCTGCCGAGTCATAAAACCCTCCGGGGGAATGAGACTACACGCTTCATACGGCGCGGAGAGCCGAGAATTTCAGTCCGAGGACACTGTCGCTGTCGGTTCCGGGGTTCCGGAGTTCCGAAGTTCCGGGGTTCTCAAGAACCGGCTCCGGAGTCCGCTACGCGTTCAGAATCGCCGCCAGAACCTCGGGACCCAGCTCTTTAGAACTTCGGAACCCCGGAACTCCGGAACCTTGGAACCGGCTGCGACAGGAGCGATGGTCTTTCCAGTTCCAGCAAAAACTGCTTCACCGGCAGCCCCCCTCCGAATCCCACGAGTTTGCCGTTGCTCCCAATGACGCGGTGGCAGGGGATGACGATGGGGAGGGGGTTGCGGCCGTTGGCGGCGCCGACGGCCCGAATGGCGGCCGGCCGGCCGATGCGCCGCGCAAGCTCGGAGTAGCTCCACGTGTCGCCGTACGGGATCGTCTCGAGCGCATGCCAGACGTCGAGTTGAAACGGCGTACCGGCCGGCGCGAGCGGCAAATCGAAGTGTTGCAGCTTCCTTGCGAAGTAGGCGCAAAGCTGGCGGGTTGCCTCGGCCAGGATCCCGGCCGGCGCGGTCGTCGCACTTTTTGGTGGTGCGTGAAATGTGATCTGCGTCAGAGCCGTGCCGTCGCTTTCAAGACTGATGGGCCCGACGGGCGTATTGATTACAGTCGTGATCATCGCCAAATCCTACGCAGAATCGTGGGATGCGCTCGCTGCTGAAAGCTCTTCGATGGCTCGATAGATCGATAAACCGATAGATCGATTGTTTGTATGGTTTGCTACACTCGGCGCCTCGTGTCATTACAGCACGTCTGGCCCGTGATGACATTTTTGATCGTGGCCGGTTCGGCCTGCAGCGAGCCGCCTCCGCCGCTTCCGGTTGTGCCCGCATCCGACGTCACGCTCGCGCGTGATTTTGATGCCATCGAAGGGCGCGTGCCGCGCAATGCGACGCTCGAGACGCTGCTCCGGCAGCACGAGTTTCCGGTCGAGCTGGCGTCCTCGCTCGCCGAGGCGATGCGCGGCGTGTTCAACCCACGGGCGATCAGGGCCGAGCAGGCGTATCGGCTGACCCGTTCGCTCGATGGTTTCTTTCGCGAATTCAGCTATCAGATCGATACGGATCGCCTGCTGCGGGTCGTGGCCAGACATGGAGACCGCGGCGTCGGCAGTGTGCCGCCGGCGACGCCGGCGGCGGCATTCGACGTCGAGGTGATTTCGCTCCCGAAGGACATCGAGCTCGACATGTTGTCCGCGTCGATCTCGCGTGAGACGCCGTCGCTCGTCGGCGCGCTCGACGCGGCCGGTGAGACGGTGCAGCTCGCGCTTGGTCTCGCCGAGATTTACGGCGGCGAGATCGACTTCAATTCGGATCTCCAGCCGGGCGATCGCATCGAGGTGCTCTTCGAACGGTTCAAGCGCGACGGCGAGTTCATCGGGTACGGCGCCATCAAGACTGCGGTCCTGATGAACGAAGGCCGGCGCATCGCCGCGGTCGGATTTCCTGACGCCGACGGCAAGCCCGCCTGGTTCGACGAGGACGGCCGATCTTTGAAGCGGCAGTTCCTCCAGTCGCCGCTGCCGTTCGATCCACGGGTGACCTCGCCGTTCTCGTACCGCCGGCTTCATCCCGTTCACGGCGTCGACCGCGCGCACCTCGGCGTCGATTACGGCGCGCCGGAGGGGACGCGCGTGAACGCCGTCGCGTCGGGCGTCGTCGAGCTGGCCGGCTGGTCAGGCGAGGCGGGGCGCATGGTCCGGCTTCGTCATGCCGGGGGCTACCAGACGTCGTACCTGCATCTGTCGGCGATCGCGCCGGGCGTCCGGCCGGGCGCGCGCGTGGAGCAGGGACAGGCGATCGGCCGCGTCGGTTCGACCGGGACCGCGACCGGCCCGCATCTCGACTACCGCATCATCAAGAACGGGACGTACGTCAATCCGCTCGTCGAGTTGAAGAAGATGCCGAAGGGCGACCCGATTTCGGAGGACGCCCGGGAGGCGTTCTTCCGCGAGCGGGATGCCGTGCTCGCCCGATTGTCACAGGGAGCGACACGCTGATGTCATCTCTCTCTCCGTTCCGTGCTCTTCGACCCGCGCCGGAGGCGGCCGCCCAGGTCGCGTCGGTGCCGTACGACGTGGTCTCGACGGACGAGGCGCGGGCGATCGCGGCCGAGAACCCGCTCAGCTTTCTGCGGGTCACGCGATCGGAAGTCGATCTGCCGCCGGGAACGCTGCCGTACGACAGCCGCGTGTACGCGCAGGCGTCGAAAAACTTCGAGGAGCTGAAGCGGGCGGCGCCGATGACGATCGAGCTGGCGCCGGCGCTGTACTTCTACCGGCTGAAAACGGACTGGCACGAGCAGATCGGGCTCGCCGGATGTTTCTCGCTGGAAGAGTACGGTCATGGATCCATCAAGAAGCACGAGCGCACGCGCAAGGACAAGGAAGACGATCGGACGCGGCACATCACGGAGCTGCGCGCGCAGACCGGCATCGCGTTTCTGACGTACCGCGCGCTTCCGGTCGTCAATGCCCTGGCGCAGCGCGTGAGCGCGACGCCGCCGCTCTACGACTTCGCGGCGCCGGACGGCGTGACGCACACGATCTGGCGCGTCGGCGGCGCCGACATCAGCACGCTGGTGGACGCGTTCCGATCGCTGCCGACGCTCTACATCGCGGACGGTCACCATCGCGTCGCGAGCGCGGCGCGGGCCCGCGATCTGCTTGCCGGCGCGGGCGCCCGGACGACAGCCGGGTCGGAGTTCGTGGCGGTCGCGTTCCCGGACACGCAGGTCTGCATCCTGCCGTACAACCGCGTCGTGAAGGATCTCGGCCCTCAAACGCCCGACTCGCTGCTCGCGTCGATCGAGCTTGCCGGCATCGCCGTCCGGCCGGGCCCGAGCATGCCCGAGCGCCGCGGCGAAGTGTCGATGTATCTCGGCGGCAACTGGCACACGCTGAGGCTGCCGGCGCCGGCGCCCGGCGCCGGACGCGTGCACTCGCTGGACGTCGACCTGCTGCAGCGAGGCGTGCTCGAGCCGCTGCTCAAGATCGGCGACGTGCGCACGGACAAGCGCATCGACTTCGTCGGCGGCATCCGCGGTCCCGTCGAGCTGGAGCGGATGGTCGAAGCAGGCGAGGCCGCAGTCGCGTTCTCGATGTACCCCGTCAGCGTCGGCGATCTCATGGCCATCGCCGACACGGGCGAAGTCATGCCGCCGAAGTCCACCTGGTTCGAGCCGAAGCTCAGGGACGGACTTCTCGTGAACCTCATCTAAGAGCGCTCGAGGTCCTCCAGGTCCTCAGGGTCCTCGAGGTCCGCCACCGGGACCTAATCTTAAGAAGGACCTGAAGGACCTTTCGAACCCGTAGGACCTGAAGGACGGTAGGATCTTTGCCCCATGAGGGTCCTCATCGCCGACAAGTTCGAAAAAAGCGGAATCGACGGCCTCAAAGCGCTCGGCTGCGAGGTGTTGTTCGAGCCGGACTTGAAAGATCAGGCGCTCGCCGACGCCGTCGGCAAAACCGGCGCCGAGGTGCTGATCGTGCGCTCGACCAAAGTCGGCGCCGCGGCGATGGCCGGGTCGCTCAAGCTCCGCGGTCGCGCCGGCGCGGGCGTCAACACGATTGACGTGCCGGCGGCGACGTCGCGCGGCGTCATCGTCGCCAACTGTCCCGGCAAGAACTCGGCCGCCGTCGCCGAGCTCGCATTCGGATTGATGCTGGCGCTCGATCGGCGCATTCCGGACAACGTTGCCAATCTGCAGCACGGCAAATGGAACAAGAAGGAGTACTCGATTGCGCGGGGCTTGTCCGGCCGCACGCTGGGCCTGCTCGGGGCCGGCAGCATCGGCTGCGAGATGATCCGCCGCGCCGCCGGGTTCAACATGAACGTCGTCCTGTGGAGCCGCCGGTACAACGGACAGGACCGTCCGGTGACGAACGCCGAGGCCGACGAGCTCGGTATCCGTGAGCCTCTGAAGCTGATCACCGTGCACCTGGCGCCGTCGCCTGCCGAGGTCGCCGCGCGAGCCGACATTCTCAGCATTCATCTCGCGTTGTGTCCGGACACGCGGGACATGGTGAATGCCGCCGTGCTTTCGAAGCTCGCGCCCGGCAGTTTTCTCATCAACACGGCGCGTGCCGAGTGCGTCGATCAGGCGGCGCTTCGCGCGGCCATCCGCGAACGTCACCTGCGCGTCGGGCTCGACGTGTTCGTCAGCGAGCCCGCCACGCCCACGGGCGAGTTTACGGATCCGATCGTCCAGGAACCGGGTGTGTACGGAACACACCACATCGGCGCGTCCACCGACCAGGCGCAGGAGGCTATCGCCGCCGAGACCGTGCGCATCGTCCGCGCGTTCAAGGACACCGGCAAAGCGCCGAATGCTGTTAACGTGTAGGGGACCTGCAGCTCCAGAGGAGCAAACAACGTGACCCACAGCGCAACGCACCCTTCGACTGAGTCATCGCGAACGACCGAATCGCGGGTTTACAACTTCTCGGCGGGGCCGGCGGTGCTCCCGCTGCCGGTGCTCGAAGAAGCGCGCCGGGATCTTGTCGCTCTTCCCGGCGTTGGCATGTCGGTGATGGAGATCAGCCATCGCTCGAAGACATTCGAGGACATCATGCACAGCGCCGAGGCCGACATGCGGAAGCTCGGCGGGATTCCCGACAACTACAAGATCCTGTTCCTCCAGGGCGGCGCGAGCCTGCAGTTCTCGATGGTGCCGATGAACCTGCTCACGCCGGGCGCGACGGCCGACTACATCATCACCGGCGACTGGGGGAAGAAAGCGCTGAAGGAAGCGAAGAAAGTCGGTGCGACGAAGGTCGCCGGCTCGACCGAGAACGGAAACTTCAAGCGCACGCCGAAACAGAACGAGTTGACGCTCACGCCCGGCGCTGCGTACGTGCACATGACGTCGAACGAGACGATTCACGGGACGCAATGGCACTCGCTGCCCGACGTCGGCGCGGTACCGCTCGTCTCCGACTCGTCATCGGACATGTTCTCGCGGCCGATCGATATCCCGAAGTTCGGGCTGATCTACGCGGGCGCGCAGAAGAATCTCGGTCCGTCCGGCGTGACGGTCGTGATCGTGCGCGACGATCTCCTGTCGCGGTCCGCCGACACGCTGCCATCGATGCTCAATTTCAAGACGCAGGCGGAAAACGGATCGATGTACAACACGCCGGCCTGCTTCGGCGTCTACATCCTCCGGCTCGTCCTGAAGTGGCTCATCGGCCTCGGCGGCCTCGCGGCGATCGCGAAGATCAACGAGCGCAAGGCCAAGGTCCTGTACGACGAGCTCGATCGCAGCGAGTTCTGGAAGCCGCACGCCGACCGCGACAGCCGATCGCTGATGAACGTGACCTTCCGGCTGCCCACCGAGGAGCTGGAAAAAATGTTCGTGAAGGAATCCACCGCGGCCGGCTTCGACGGATTGAAGGGACATCGCTCGGTCGGCGGTCTGCGCGCGTCGATCTACAACGCGTTTCCGGAGCAGGGGATCAGCGATCTCGTCGGGTTCATGCGGGAGTTCGAGAAAAAGCACGGGTAGAAGGCCCAAGGTTCCAGGCTAAAGGCCCAAAGAACATCCGATGCGCAGCCCTTCTTGCGGAAAGCACCGATGAGCGGCGTGACGATCTTGCTTGCTTGGGCCTTGGGCCTTGGGCCATGGGCCTTGCCCGCGTCCCTCTCCGGCACGGTGCGATCGTTCGACGGACTCCCAATTCCCGGAGCGACCGTCGTGCTCCGGCAGGGCGCGCAGCGGCAGACCGCGATCGCGGACGCGAGTGGATCTTTTTCATTTCCCGATGCGACGCTGCCGGCGGTCGTCGACGTCAGCGCCCGCGGCTTCACGACCATTCGCCGGACGGTGGAAACGTCGCCGGCAGATTTCCTGCTCTTTCCGGCCGGGCTGACCGAGTCGGTCAATGTCGTCTCGAAGGACACGAACGGACATCTGTCCGGCGCCGACACCCGGGCAGAGATCGAGAAAGTGCCCGCGCTCACGCCGGACGAGGTGCTGCGGACGGTTTCCGGATTCTCGCTCTTCAGGCGCACGTCGTCGCGGGCGTCCAACCCGACGACCCATGGCGTGACGATGCGAGGGCTGTCGGCGTCCGGGTCGAGCCGTGGGCTGGTGCTGCTCGACGGCGTTCCGCTCAACGACGGGTTCGGCGGCTGGGTCACGTGGACGCGGCTGCCGACCGACGCGCTCGACAACATCTCGGTCACTCGAGGCGCCGGCGGCGACATGTATGGCTCGGACGCGCTCGGCGGCGTCATCAGCATGGGCACGCCGTCGTCGCGCCGGCGTCAGGTGTCGCTGACCGGACAGGCCGGCTCGCGCAGCGCGGGTGGCATCGACATCTCGGCCGGTGGCGGTCGCGACGCCGTCTCGGCTTTTGCCGCCGCGAGCTGGTTCCGGACGGACGGCGTGGTGCCGCTGGCGCCTGAGTCGGTGGGGCCTGTCGACAGCCATGCCGATGCCGACTGGGCGAACGGGCTCGGCAAGGCGGTCTTCAGCTCGAGCGCCGGCACGTTCACCGTTGCGGGCTGGGGCGGCCGCGACGATCGAGGCAACGGCACGCAGCTGCAGCGCAACCGGATGAGCGGCGGGACGTTTGCCGGCGAATACGTGCGGATCCTGAATGCTTTCGTGATCACCGGGCGCGGATCGATCGCACCCAACGACTTCGATCAGAGCTTCAGCATCGTCTCTGCCGGACGCGTCAGCGAAACGGTGAATTCGCTGCAGGTGACGGAGACGACGACGGGACGCGCGAGCGTCGACGTCGGCTGGGGGAACGCGCGCACGACCGTGACGGGCCGCGCGCAGCTCACGCGCGCGTCGGCGGATTTTTCCGATACGGATCCACGTGTGTCCACGACCGTCAGCCAGTCGCTGCGCGACGACTCGGAGGCGTTCTCGTTGCATGCCGCGTTCATTCCGGTGCGCCGCCTGACGATCGGGGCGGGCGTCCGGCACGAGTGGCGCGCGGCGCCGGACGAAGACGACGATCGCGACGAGACGACGGTCGGACACGGCAGCGCGTCCTGGGAAGCGATGACCGGCGCGACGGCGGTGACCATTCGCGGTTCGATCGCGTCGAGTCACCGCTGGCCGACGCTGAACGAGCTCGTCCGGAATTTTCAGGTGGGCGCGATTCGGACGATCGCCAATCGTGACCTGCAGCCCGAACACTCAGGCGGCGGCGACATCGGCGTGATCGTGACCCGGGGGCTCTGGAACGTCACCGGGACGGTCTTCCGCACGGTCGTGCATGACGCCATCGCGAACGTCACGCAGACGGCGACGCTTCGCCAGCGGCAGAACGCCGGCGACGCGCGCGCGACCGGCGTCGAGCTCGACGGCGAGGTCCGGCCGGTGACGTGGCTGCGCGTCGGCGCGTCCGCGATCGTGACCGATGCGACATTCCGCAATTCGCTCGAGCCGGCGCTCGAGGGCAAGCGGCTGCCGCAGGTGCCCGAGACATCCTTTGCGCTCTCGGCCGACGCCACGATCTGGCGCGGCATCATCGTCTCCGGACTCGTGCGCTCGGTGTCGTCGCAGTTCGACGACGATCGGAATCAGTTCGAGCTGGCGCCGGCCACGCAGGTCGATCTCCGCGTCGCCGGCCGGGCAAGCGCGATCGGCTGGTACCTCGTTGTCGAGAACATCGGCGACGCGAGGATCGAAGTCGGCAAGACGCCGTTGGTGACGCTTGCGCCGGACAGGGCGGTCAGGGTCGGCGTCAACTGGAGAAAATAGACACGTGCATTGGTAATTGGTAATTGAAGATCAAGAACTTTCGTGTCCTGACAGTCCATTACCCATTACCCATTACCAATTATCAATTACCCATGCCCGCGCCGCCGTCACGTTTTCGTCGCCGGCGGCGTCTGCGTCTTCGCCGGCGGCGTCCTGCTGCGGCGGCGTCACCTTCCGGCGGAGCGCCGGGGGTCTGCGGCGGATGATGCGGATGCGCGTGCCGCGCATGCTTCGCGTGTTTCCACTTCTCGACGGCTTCAGGGGCATCGCCGAAGATTTCGAGCCAGGCGAGCGTGTCGGCAAACGCCGGGCGATGGTGCATGTTGCGCGCCACGCGGGGCGGAAGCTCGGGCTCGGTCAGCCGCGGCAGGAGTTGCGTGATCTGACGGAGCCGATCGAGGTCACGCCGCGCGACGGGCAGGATGCCGAAGGCGATCCGCTCGCGCGCGTCGGGTGACTCGCGGCGGCCGGGACGCTCGAGGACTGCCAACGGCACCAGCAGCGACCCGATGAGGACGGTGTTCGTCAGCTCGAGCGGCAGATTCGGAAACTTCTGGCGGTAGCGATCGAGCCGCGCGAGCGCGTCCCACAACGCGTCGGGCGGGTCGGCCAGCTCCGGCGTGATCAACTCCAGCAGGCGGACGCGGTCAAGCGCGCGAAAGCTGGCCTCCGCGTAGCCTGACCTGAGGATCTTGAAGTACTCCTCCATCAGCCGCGACGGCGACGCCTTCATGATGAGCGCGCGGTGCTCGGCAATGGCTTCGATGACCAGCGCGTCCATGTCGAACCCGAGCCGTGCGGCGAACACCGCCGCACGCAGCATCCGGACGGGATCTTCGATGAAGCGGATGCGCGGATCGCCGATCGATCGGATCGTCCGGCGCTCCAGATCGCCGATCCCGCCGACGTAGTCGATGACCGATCGCGTGGCGACGTCGTAGAAGAGCGCGTTGACCGTGAAGTCGCGGCGGAAGGCGTCCTCTTCCGGCGTGCCGAAGGTGTTGTCGCGATGGATCACGTCGTGTCCGTGGCCATGCGCCTGGCCATGGCCGTGCGTGCCGCGCCCGTGATCGGCTTCGGCCCCGGGCGGTGCGGATGATGCGACGACTTCGGGAATGTCGCCGGCCGGCTCAGCCGCCGGATCGGCGGGCACGAGCTTGCGGAACGTCGCGACCTCGATCGTCTTCTGGCCAAACTTGACGTGCGCGAGGCGAAATCGCCGGCCGATGATCCAGCAGTTCCGGAACAGCCGCTTGATTTGGTAGGGGTGCGCGTCGGTCGCGACGTCGAAGTCTTTCGGACGCCGGCCGAGCAGCAGATCGCGGACGCTCCCGCCGACGAGATACGCCGTGTGCCGGGCCTGCTGCAGCCGGTAGAGGACCCGCAGCGCGTCGGGATCGATGTCCCGGCGCGAAATCGCATGGTCCGCGCGCGGGACGACTACCGGCTCAGGCACGAGAAATGATTATAGTTTCGGGCGCAAATCCTGCACTTTCTTCTCGCCCTCGGCGAGCGTCACGCGGACACCGGTTGGCGTGAGCGTCGGCAGCTTTGCCGTCAACTCCTTCTGTGACATCGAATCCTTGGTCAAGGCAACGTAATAAGGACCCGCCGGAAGACCGCGCACCGCAAACCGGCCGTTGGAATCCGGTCGGACTGCGCGCACACGGCGCGAGCCC
>JBLNGH010000026.1:0-17283 GCA_050264575.1 Acidobacteriota bacterium
GGCGAGATCCTCGTTGAAGCCGATGAAGACGCCGACCCGCGCCGGATGCCGTTCCGCCAGACTTCGCAGGCCGTCTTCGAACCTCGGTTCGCCCGATCCAACGAAGATCCAGGTGGCGTCCAGCGCAAGGAGCGCGTCCATCGCCGCGTAGACCAGATCCAGCCCCTTCTGATCAACCAGTCGCGACACCATCCCGACGATCGGACGCCGCAGCACGTCCTCACCGACCTGGAACCGGAAGGTTTCGAGGAGCGCGCGCTTGCACACCGACTTGCCGGTCAGATCGTTCGCGTCGTAGTTGGCCGGAATCCGCGGATCGGTCTCCGGATTCCAGACGTTCGTGTCGATGCCGTTCAAAATGCCGCTGTACCGATCGCCGAGTGAGTGCAGCATGCCTTCCATTCCGTAGCCGAACTCGGAACGCAGCGTTTCGCGCGCATAGGCCGGGCTGACCGTGGTCACGTAGTTCGAGTACGCAAGGCCAGCCTTGAGGAAACTGAACCGGCCCCAGAATTCGCCCCGGTCGAGCCGGAACACGTCCCACGGCAAGCCGAGCGCCGGAATCGACTCACTCGGAAACAACCCTTGATACGCGATGTTGTGGATGGTGAAGACGACACCCGCTTTCGCAAGCCGCGTCCACCGCGCCGGATCGGTCCGCAGAAACACCGGCGCCAGCCCCGCCTGCCAGTCGTGCGCATGGAGGATGTCGAACGCGTCGCCCCCGGCCTCGTCCTCGACGAACTCGAGCGCCGCGCGCGAGAGCAGACCGTACCGCTGATCGTTGTCCGGGTAGTCCTGCCCGTGCTCCCCGTACATGCCCGGACGGTCGAACAGCGGCGGCGACGCGACGAAGACGACGCGGCGGCGCGAGTTGATGTCGACGCTGTGAAATGTCACGTCGTGACCGGACGGGCCGAGCTGGATGCGCTTCGACGTCGATGATGAAGACGAAGGCGGAGTAATCCCGCGGTAGAGCGGCACCACTGACGTCACGGAGTGACCGAGGTGATCGAGCGCTTCGGGCAGGCCGGCGGCGACGTCGCCAAGGCCGCCGACTTTGGCCCACGGCGCGATCTCCGAGGAGACCATCAGGAGGTTCAGATGCGGCGGCCGCCCGGCAATCTTCGGCCGTGTGCGCTCAGCCGGGAGCGAACCAGCTTCCACAGTCAGGCAGTGTAGTCCGAGACAGTCTCGCGGCGAGACGCTACGCCCGAAGTCGGACCTTACTTCTTGTCGTTGTCGTCGTTGTCGCCGCCGACCAGGCCTTGCGTGCGGCCGACGACCCAGTTGAAGAGATGACGCGCCTCCCAGAACCGCGTGGTGCTGTTCGAGGCGCCGAGCACGACCACGGAGACCTGCGGTCCCTGCGGAATGCGGAGCAGCGTGGCGAGGCAGTAGCCGGCCTTGCTGATGAAGCCGGTCTTGCCGCCACGCACGTCGACGTCCGTGCCCAGGAGCTTGTTGGTGCTGTGGATGGTGAACGCGCGCCCGCTGGTCTTCACATCGTACTGGGCGCTGCGAAGGATGGGTCCGAGCGTTTCGTCGCTCGACGCGAACGCAATCAACTGCGACAGATCATAGGCCGACGAGACGTTGTTCGAATCGAGGCCGGACGGATCGACGTAGTGCGTGTTGGTCAGACCGAGGTGCGCGGCCATCTCGTTCATCCGCGCCACGAAGGCCGCCGTGCCGCCTTCAGAGGTCCGGGCAAGCACGCGCGTCGCGGCGTTGTCGGACGCAATCAACGTCAGGTGCAGCAGGTCCGCGTAGCTGATGAGCTCGCCGGCCTTGAGGTAGGTCACCGACGCCGCCTTGAGGTCCGCGCGCGTCACGGCCACCTGCTGCGAGAGATCCGGATCGTCGGCGACGAACGTCACCGCGGTCATGAGCTTCGTCAGACTGGCGATGGATCGCTGCTCGTGCGAGTTCTCTTCCCAGAGGACTTTGTTCAACTGCGGGTCGTAGACGATCGCGGCCGCCGCGCGGACATCGGGAATCATGTTCCCGAGCTCGTCGCGCTTGAAGCGCGGCGTCATCGCCTCGCGCTGTTGACGTTCGTACGACGCGCGCGCACGGGCGGCGGCACGCGCGCGCGCCGCGGCGCGTGCCCGCGCCAGGCTCGTTCGCGTTTGCGCCGGCTTGGCGGTCGTTTGCGTGGATTTCGCGGGAGCCGGTTTCGCTTGCGCTCTTGTCGTGGAAGTCTGGGGTTTCGTGGACCGGGTTTGCGCCTCCGCACCAAAGGGAGTGATTCCGGCCAGAGCGACGAGAGCCGCACCGATAACCGATAGTCTGCGAGGGAGCCTCTTCAACGGCACGTGTTCTCCAGCACGCGCTGTTGCGCGGCTCGAATTCTGCAGTCCCCGGGAACGAACCAATGTAAAACCGGTGGTAGAGTGTAGCATCGCAAGTGCTTCGTTCGCAATGGATTGTCTCCGCATCAATTCGCGTGCCAGGTACCGTCGCGTGAGCGGCCGGAGGCCTTCATGTCGTTTGACCGGTCCAGCCTGCGTGTTGAAGAGTATCGGGCCCTCCGGGCCACCGTCCGCGAGCGCGGAACCACCCGCCTGATTGTCAGCGCGATCACATTTGTGTCGTGGGCCACACTCGCTGTCGTGGTATACGCCGTGTCGGCTATTCCCCTGATCGCGGTGTTTCCGCTGTTCGTGCTCGTCGCCGGGTTCGAGGTGGTTTTCGCGACGCATGTCGGCGTGGAACGTGTCGGCCGTTACCTTCAGGTCCATTACGAAGCGCCGCCAGGAGAACTTCCCCGCTGGGAGCAGGTCGTCATGAAGCTGGGACGCGAGGGCCTGCCGAGCGGCGGCATTGATCCCGTGTTCTCGGCATTGTTCGCGACCGCCGCCATCCTGAATCTGGCTCCCATCGCGCTCGCGACGTACGGAGCGGCGCCGATGCTCGTCGGCGGGCTTTCAGCCGAGTTCACGTTCTACATCTTCGTTCACGCCCTGTTCATCGCGCGGATCCTCGTTGCCCGGCGCTTTATTCAGGGTCAGCGCGCCCGGGAGTTGGAGCTGTTCCAGAAGGACTGGACCCGCCCCAGCGACACGACACCAGACCACGACTGAGGATCCAAACGGTTGGTCCCCTAAATCCAACCGCGATGGGCTCCCTGACAAATGATCGACTTTGTAACTGGAGCGAATGCGCAGAAGTTACAGACTTCCGTGGAATTCCAGGAAGTTGTACACAGCGCAGTCGCCAGAATGACTCGATCTGTAATAGGTACGGCGATTGCAGAGCCCCCCACCGAGGTTATACGTATGAGCCTTGTCAGACTCCTGGGCTTCACGACGTTGACCTGCGGGTGTGTGTCCGGCCGCTATCGCGAGGTCGCGACGAACCGTGAAGTCACGTACATCGAAGAGAAAGGCGGCCAGTGCGCGCAGCCGGGCCATCAGCGGAACCAGCCCGTCAGCGCAGACCGCGTGGCCCACGGGTTCTCATCGGTGAGCGCGATGCGAGCGTCTTAGGCGGCTCCCGGCCCCCGGAGCTCCCCAGGCTCCCCAGCCTCCAAAATCCTGAGCATTCCAGGCTTTCCGGCTCCCAGGCTTACCAGGCTCCAGGCTTTCATCTCTGTACTTGCAGCCGGCACGAGCCGAGAAGCTTGTTGCGATGCCCCTGGCCCTCGTTTCGCCGCGACCGGCGCGCCCGAAGTACGAGCTGACCATCGGCCGATCTCGCGTGCGGCTCTATCACGGAGACAGCCTGGAGGTGCTTCCAACACTGGAGCCCCGCTCGATCTCCGTGATCGTCACGTCTCCGCCCTACAACCTGGGCGTGAAATACCGGAGCTACCTGGACGACATCCCCCGGACCGAGTACCTCAACTGGTCCGATCGATGGATTCGAGCCGCGTCGGAAGTCGCGAGCGAATCGGGATCCCTCTTCCTCAACGTCGGCGCCAAGCCCACGGACCCGTGGATCCCGCTCGAAGTCGCCCAGGTCGCGCGGCGGTACTTCAAGCTTCAGAACACGATTCACTGGGTCAAGTCGATCGCGATCGACCGCGAGGCTGCCGGCGAAGCGACCGGCCTCGACCGCGACGTGGCCGTCGGGCACTACAAGCCGATCAACAGCGATCGGTTCGTCAACGACTGCCACGAATTCATTTTCCACTTCTCGCCGCACGGACGGACGCCGCTCGACCGCCGCGCGGTCGGCGTGCCGTATCAGGATCAGTCCAACATCAAGCGCTGGGCCGCCGCAGGCGAAGGGCTCCGCTGCCGCGGCAATACCTGGTTCATCCCGTACGACACGATTCAGAGCCGCGATCGCGATCGGCCGCACCCGGCGTCATTTCCGGAAAAGGTCCCCGAACAATGCATCCGGCTTCACGGGCTGACGCGCGCGGACACCGTGCTGGATCCGTTCCTCGGGCTCGGCACGACGGCGGTCGCGGCCGCGAGGCTGGGCCTCGACTTCGTGGGAATCGAGATGGACGACGAGTACCTCCGCGAAGCAGTGAAGCGACTCAGAAAATTATGATGTGGTGACGTGGTGATATGGTGAGTTCAAGTCACCACATCACGACATCACCACATCACCATTCCTAGAATCTGATTCGTGCTCCGAGCTGCATCTGCCAGCGTGAGCGCAGGTCGCTGCGAGTGAACCGCTGGAACGCTGGGCTGGTGATGCCCGACAGATTGAGCGTCGTCAGGACGTTGTTCGCGACCGTCGGCGTGCCGACCAGGATGTCGTTGAACGCCGCGTACTGGAACTGTCCGCCCTTCGAGTCGAGCAGGTTGATCAGGTTCAGGATGTCGAGCGTGATTTCCGATCGGACGCGCTTGAACGGCATCCCAAAGGCAAACCGGGCGTCGAGCGTGTTGATCCACGGCGCGCGGCAGGTGTTGCGCTCCATGATCTGGCCGATCTGCTTCTTCGTGCATTCGTCGCGCTGCATGAAGAGCAGCAGATCCGAATATGTCCCGCCCGTGTACGTGATCGGATCGTCCGACAGCGGCAGATAGAAGTTGTCGTTCAGATTCTGGGTGTCGCCGTTGACGTCCGTCGAACCGGACGCAGGGTTGCCGTACAGCAGCGTGTAGGGCCTGCCGGATTGGCCGCTGTAGAAGACCGACGCCGTGGCCGTGTACCCGCCTCCCAGCTTGAAGTCGTACGTCCCGGTCACGTTGAAGCGGTGTCCGATCGCGTAGTCCGACCGCGTGAGCGGCGGATGGTTCGGATCCCCCGGCTGGTAGACGTTGCCCCACTGTGACACGGCCTGATCGCGGACGCCGTCCATCACGGTATTCGAATCGCCGTACATGTACGACACGTTCACGAAGAAGCCGTTGCTGAACGGCCGGCGGACATCGAAGGCGACCGACCAGTTGTCGCCCTCGTCGGTGTTGGTCAGGAGAATGACGTCGTTCAGCGTCGGCACGACGTTCCGCGCGAATCTCTGACGGCCGTCGGGCGACAGCGTGGCCACTTGCCGCAGGTTCAGGTTCTCGTACCGGATGTCGTGCACGGTGGACGACCAGAGGACTTCGAACGTCCCATACATGCCGAGCGGCAGCTCCCGGTCGTATCCCAGGTTGCCGCGCAGGATCGACGGGTACTTGAAATCGGGATCGATGACGTCGATCTCGTTCCGCGCCGGCGTGACGTTCGGGAGAGAGGTGTACTGATTGAAGGGATCGGGGATGAATGTAATCGGCACCGTCGAGTTCGTGACGGACAACCGTGTGAAGTCGACGCCCGTGTTGCCGTACTGGTTCGAGATCCAGACGTATGGCGTGCGGCCGGCGAAGTAGCCGAACCCGCCCCGGACCTGCTCGCGGCCCGTCCCCTTCCGATCCCAATTGAACCCGGCGCGCGGCGACCACAGCGTGTTGTTCGGCACGACGTCGGTGGCATACCCGAAGTTGTCGACCGCCACCGGATTGGCCGTCGGCTTGTCCGGGAACCGTGTGATGTCAACACGCGTGCCGTAGGTCACCGTCCAACGTGGGTGCACCCGCCATTGATCGCCCGCGTAGAACCCCATGTGGTTGACCTTGAACCTCGCCGGCTGCAGCGGATCGCTCGTGTTCGAGAATGCGTGGGTGAAGCCGTTGGCCAGCCCCAGCTCGAAGTTATCGAGGCTCGTGAAGTTGTACGTGCCCCAATAGCCGTTGATGAACTGGTTCCGGAACTTGAAGAACTCGTTGTGGGTGCCGATTGTGATCTGGTGGTTTCCCATCAGCCTCGAGTAATCGTCGGTCAGCTCGAAGATGTCCTGGTCGAGCTGGTTGGCCTGAGACGCGCCGCTCAGCGAAGCGTTCAACGTCAGACTTCCCGGGAGCGAGACGGCGACGAAGGGGAACGGCTTGGGCACGAAGTTCGGATCGCGGCTCTCCCGCACCCGCGTCAGCGCCAGCCGCAGCTCATTGACCGCGCCCGGGAGCCGCGTCGTCACCTGACCGACGGTGGAGTTCGTTTCCGAGTCGAACCGGTAGAAGCCGTCTGGGAACACGTACGACGTCGCGGTCGGGAATCCATTGTCGCTGTAGGCGTTGATGTAGTTGTGCCGGACGGTGATCTGGTTGCGGCCCATGTTGAAATCGGCGCGGACGAAGATCTTGTCGTTGTTCTGCTTGCGGGTGAACTCGCTCTTGGCGTTCGGACCGATGTTGTAGTCGTACCTGGTGCTCAGGATGTTGAGGAACCGATCGACGTCAGCATCGCTTCCCCGAAACGGCACGGCCGTGCCCCCGACCGAGAACCCCGAGGGCGTGTTGCGACGCTGCTCATCGAAGGTGCCGAAGTAGAACGCCTTGTTGCTGACGATCGGACCGCCGATGCTGCCGCCCCACTGATAGTCGTTGAACTTCGACACCGCGACGCCCGTGACACCCTTGCCGACCCACTTCTGGTTGCGCCCAAAGGCGAATGCGGTGCCGCGGATCGCGTTCGAGCCGCTCTTCGTGATGGCGTTGATGCCGCCGCCCGAGAACCCGCTCTGCCGCACGTCGTACGGCGAGACCAGAAGCTGAATTTCCTGGATCGCATCGAGGCTGATCGGCTGCGTCGCGGCGTTTCCGCCCGGCACACCCGCGCCGGCGGCGAGACCGAACAGGTCGTTGTTCACCGCGCCGTCAATCTGGAGGTTGTTGTAGCGCTGGCTCCGTCCGGCCACCGACGCAATCGGCGTGTCCTCGTTGACGCCCATCGGATTGAAATAGATGTTGGTGCGGACAATGTCCGTAATCGAACGAGAGATCGTCGGCAGCGACTCCTTGACCGCGTTCGAGACGCTTCCGGCGACGCCGGCTGTCGTGACGTTGATGGGCGTCGCTTCCGCGGTGACGGTAATCTCCGCCGTCACGCTGGCCAGCTCGAGCTTGAAAATCAGCGTCCGCTCCTCGCCGAGACTGACGACGATGTCCTTGAGCTCCGAGTCCTTGAAGCCCGACAGCGACGCTTTCACGGTGTACGTCCCGACACGCACGTTCAGGATCGAGAACCGTCCATCGGTTTGCGAGACGGCTTGATACGTGGTCCCTGTGGTCGTGTGCACCGCCACCACCGTGACGCCCGGCAGGCGGCCGCCCTGCTGGTCTTCGATGGTGCCGCCAAGAATACCGGTGGTAACGGTTTGGGCCGCGGCCGGCTGGGCCGCGCCGATCGCTGCGCACACCACGAGTGTCGCCAACAGCGTGACGTCCAATAAACGCTTCATTCGATTGATCTCCAGACTGATATCGCGCCGTCGGCGGGGATTGGGGGAGCCCGCTGTGGCGGCCGCAGTATACAACGACCTCGGGTTTCGTTTTGTCGAGGTGCTCGAAAACGAAGCGGTCTTACTTGCCTCGGCCCTTGCTCGGCCGGCTGATCTCGTAGCTGGGCCGGTAAATCGGGTCGGCAAGGCCGGGGCGGCTGATCTTGATTTCCACCTTGCGGCGGATCTTGAGCGGATCCGGATTGCTCGTCGTCCAACCAATCAGGTAGTAGTCGCTCATGTCGTTGTCGATCTTCTGGAACGCGCTCTTGAAGTCGTTGGTGTTGACGACGGGAATCCCGCCGGTCTCCGTGGCGAGCACGCGCAGCGAATCCTGGGTGTTGTTGATGAACTGGGTCCACTCGGTCGAGGTCAGATCGAGGTTGATGTCGGGTGTCGCGATGAGGCCGCGCGGATCGATCGTGTAGAACGTCACGTTCGCGCGGTTGGCGGCGCGGCAGAGCTCCGCAATCTCGGCGATCAGATCGGTCTCGGCAAACTGAAGGCCGTTCTTTTCAAACGGGTTGTCGTAAGACGACTCACGGCTGTTGTTCGAACCGGAGCTGGCGGAGCTGCCGTCGTCGCTCGGAGTGGCGTAACGCTCCTGCTCGGCCTTGAACCGCGAGTCCTTGAACGGATTGAAGTCGTAGCCGCTCGAGACGTAGAGAAACGCCTTGCGTCGATCCGTGACCTTCGCGGCCTGCGCGAGGATCTCGTACGCGGTCGAGAACGCGACGTGCGCGTTGTACCGCAAGCCGGCTGGCCCGTCGGACATCTGCGCGCCGTTGATGATGTCCTGCGGCGACGGCGCGCTGCCCATCACCTTCTTGATGGCCTCGTTCATCCGGCGATTGTTGTAGTCGTAGTTCAGATCGATGGCGATCGACAAATAGCCGGTCGAAACGATTCCAATCAGATCGTTCTGGTGCAGGATGGTGTCGCGAATCTGTTCCAGGATCTTTCTGGTCTTGATCGAGTCGAGCGCCTGGAGGTGCATGTCGTCGATGAAGACGATGAAGATGCGTCCCGACACGTCCTTCGGGGGACCTGCCGGCGGGAGGATCAACCCTTCGGTCGGCGCCGCGGGCGTCTCCGCCAGCTGGCTCAGCATGCGGCCGCCAAACGCGCGGTAGAACGTCGTGATCTTCTGCGGGACGCCGTCCTCGAACACCTGGAACTCGTCAGGACGCACGTCCGACACGAACTGTCCCTTATTGTCCTTGACGATGACGTAAGTGCGAATGTGATCAGTCGTCGCCTGGAACGTCGTCTGGGGGTTCCGGGTCGGCGGAAGTTCCTGCCGGCCCTGCCCCGACACTGCCGCCGTCGCCAGCAGCACGGTCAGAAGCACCCGGCCAATCTGGGCGTTCGAATTCTGAGATTTCATGGCTTCCTGCTTCTTCGATTATGCCAGACGGACCGCCTTCGGGCCCGGGTGCCCCAGCCGGCTGGGTTGGCGTGGTTTCGCCGCGTCCGTGCCCGCGGCGACGGCCCCCGCGCCTCCCCCTGCGCCGGGCCGGAAGCTCTCCGACAATCGCCAGCCATTCGGCCTCGGCCGTCAGGGAGGCTGTCCGGATTCCTGCCTCATCCGGCCAGTCGTCAGGATTGAGACGACGGGCGCGTTCGAGTAGCCGGTCCCGTTCTTCGGCGGATCGGGATCGGCGCGCAATTCGCTGCAGCACCTCCCCATATCGAGCCCGAAGCCGTGCGGCAGTTTCCGCGCCGAGAATCTCGCCGAGCAGCGTCAGGTCTTCCTGGACCGGCGCCGCCGATGGAGGCGCGGCAGGCTGGGGTGGAGGCTGACGCGGGGGCGCAGACGGCGGGCGGGATTGAGCGGATCGCGGCGGACGATCGCGCTCTGATTCCCCTCGTCCGCTCTTCGCGCGAACCGGCGGATCGGCAGACTCGCGAAGGAGCGACTGCCAGTCGAACGCCAAATCCGGATGCGTGTGTTCCAGGGCTTCCTGAACTTCCCCATCCAGAGCCTGGCGGCCGATCTTCGATGCAGCCGGCGATCGGAAGATATAAAGGATGCGGGTCCGGTGGGGCCCCTGCGACGGCCGGTACGCGTGCATCACGTAGGTGCTCTCGTACCCGCGCTTGTCGCGCGTGCGGCGAATGAAGGGCACGGTCTTGCTACTTCCGGCGGCCGCCGCCGGACTTCGGTCGCGCGGGTTTTCGAGCCGGCTTGGCGGCAGGTCGCGCCGGCTTGGCCGCGGACTTCATGGGTTTCGAAGGCTTCGCCGGTTTGGCGGGCTTGGCGGCCTTCTTTGGTTTCTGTTCCGGCGACGCAGCCCTGGCTGGCGCACGCGCGCCAGCCGGCGCCGACGTGTCGTGAAACATCCGCACGAGATCGAAGCCGTCAACGGACGCCCGGTAGGTCCAGATCTCGCTGACGGCGGCGTGATTGGCTTCGCTGAGCCGCTTTGCTGCGTCGAAGACGGTGACGGGAACGTACAGATGGAAGGGTACGCGGGCCTTGGAAAAATGGGCCCACTGCGCCATGGCCTCGAGGTTGTTCACCGACTCGGCGCTCTCGACCTCGACGAGCCCCGCGAGCTTCCGTCCGGCGGTGATCACCAAATCCGGATAGAACGTGCCCGCGCCAATTTTGACGGGCGCCACCTGCTCGTCGCCCACGTTGATGGCGACCTCCATCTGCTTCTTCTTGTATTTCGCCTGAAGGAACCGGATGAGGCGATCGTGCTCGAGTTGCTCGCGAACGGGCCGAACGAATATTGGTGACATTGGCGCTAGGTCACCCGACCCAGGGTGTCAACGGCCTAGCCTGCATCGACATGACGCGCCGGTATCGTAACACGCTCCGAATGCCATAAAGTCCCACCGAATGGCCAGAATTCTGATCATCGACGACGACCCGGCGGTCAGCCTGACACTGGCGCGGATGCTGGAGCTCGAGGGTCATGCGGTAACCCGGGAAAGCACGGCGCAAGGCGGGCTGGCTGCGGCGAAAGCCGATCCGCCGGACGCCGTCATCCTGGACATCCGGATGCCGGGGATGAGCGGCGTCGAATTCCTGCGCCAGATTCGCAGCGACACGCGGCTGAGCCAGCTGCCGGTCGGGATCGTCACCGGCGACTACTTTCTGAGCGAGCAGGTGTTGGCCGAGCTCGGGGCGCTCGGCGCGATCGTGCGCTACAAGCCCGTCTGGATGGCCGATCTGATCTCGCTTGCGCGGTCGCTGCTCTCCGGGACAATCTCGTAGGCCATGGCCGCCCGCCGGACGATTCATGTTCTTGGCGTCCCGCTCGATCTGGGCGGTGGACGGCGGGGTGTCGACATGGGCCCGTCCGCCGTGCGGATTGCCGGCCTTGGCGAGCGGCTCGCCGCGATGGGATGCGGCGTCGTCGACAAAGGCGATCTGGACGCGCCGATTCCGGAGACGCAGACGGAACGCGATCCCACAAAGCGATACATCCGCGAAATCGCGCGCGTCTGCACCAAGCTCTATCAACGGGTGTCCGAGTCGCACGAAGAAGGCGCGCTCCCGATCGTCCTGGGCGGCGATCACTCGCTCGCCGCCGGATCGGTCGGCGCGTCGGCGGATTTCGCCGCGTCCAAACAGGGCGAGATCGGTCTGCTCTGGATCGACGCGCACGCCGACATGAACACGCCGGCGACGACCACCAGCGGGAACGTGCACGGCATGCCGCTCGCGGCGCTGCTCGGAAGCGAGCCGGCGGAGCTTTCACGCATCGGCCGTGGCTCGCCGAAGGTCCGTCCCGAGAAGACGGTGCTGATTGGCGTGCGCAACATCGACGATCTCGAAAAGCTGATCATCCGTGACTCCAAGATTCACGTCTTCACGATGAAGGACATCGACAGGCACGGCCTCGCGGTGGTGATGAAGCGCGCGCTCGCGCTGGCCGGGAAGGACACGGCCGGCATACACGTCTCGCTCGATCTCGACGTCTGCGATCCGGCGATCGCGCCGGGCGTCGGGACGCCGGTCAAGGGCGGTCTCGATTACCGCGAGGCGCACATGGCGATGGAGATGGTTGCCGACTCCGGCCGCCTGATGGCGCTCGACCTCGTCGAGATCAACCCGATTCTCGATTCGCAGAATCAGACTGCCGTCCTCGGCGCGGAGTTGGTGCTCTCGGCGATGGGAATGAGGATTATCTGACGATAGCAACTTAGAACTTAGAACTGAGAACTCAGAACTGCTCGATCGGACGGTCCCGAGTTCTAAGTTCTGAGTTCTAATCTTAAGTTCACAGTTACAATCGATAGTCTGATTGGGCCGCTAGCTCAGTGGTAGAGCACCTGGCTTTTAACCAGGGTGTCGAAGGTTCGATCCCTTCGCGGCCCACCAACCTTCGCTCACGCTTGCCCACGTGAGCGTGAGCTACGGTTGGCAAGCCAAGCGCAGGTTGTCCAGCATAGCGGCGCCGCCGCGCACGCGGAGCAGCCGTCACGGATGAACCACCCTTTCACATCCACGTCGCATTGCTCGTCAGGCAATCCATAGGCAAGTCGGAAAAGAGGGCGATATCCTTCACGCGGTGCCAGGGACCAGACGCGTCGGAGCGATTGCCGTTGTTCTGGGGCTCCTCATTCTGTTGGCGTTCGTTCTCTTTCCCCTTATGGGCCGGCCGCCGGTCGTGCGCGCGGCGCCAATCCTGTTGTTCGCGCTGGTCGTCATCGTGGCGGTCAGCCGTCCGTGGAGATGGACTGAGGCGGCGTGGGCCGCGGTGGCGGACTGGAATCCGTCGCGGCGTGTCATTCACGTGGGTGCGCTCGTCGCCGGCTTCATCCTGTTCTGGTTCGTGCTCACGCGGTTTCAATCCGGAGAGATCAACGCCGTCGACTTCACGGTCTATTACGACCGGCCGACCTTCCAGACGCTGCAGGGGAGCCCCGCATTCGTCGAATCCGCCGACGATCCGATTCGCGCGTATCGCAGCTACTTCGCGGTTCACGCGCACTGGGTGATGCTGCCGCTGGCCGCGCTCTATCTTGTCTGGGCCACGCCGCTCTGGCTGCTCGCACTGTCGGTTGCCGCCGTCGTCGCCGGCGCGATCTACACGTTACGTACTGTTCAGCACATCGGCGGCGGCGGACTCCTGGGCTCGGCCAGCGCTCTGGCCTTCGTGCTGAACGACAACACGGCGCGGACGCTCAACTACGGGTTCCACACCGAGGTGCTTTACGCGTGGTTCATTCCGTGGATGATCCATGCGGGGCTGGAGCGCCGCTGGACAGCATTTGCGGCTGCAGCACTCGGGTGCGTGCTGGTGAAAGAGGACGCGTTCCTGCCGCTCTTCGCGGTCGCCGTCACGCTCGCGCTGACGACGCGTGGGTGGAGCCGGACGCAATGGCTTCTGGTGTTCGCCGCGCCATTGCTCGTCGCGACGCTGAATCTCGTCGTGTACTACAGGTATTTCATACCGCGGCTGAGCGCGACCGGGACCCCCTTCTACGCAAACTACTGGGACAACTACGGGCCGACCGCGATGACGGCGGTGATCGGCATGCTGAGCCGTCCTCACGACGTCGTGGTCCGCGCGCTCACGTCGTCGTTCGTCACCAAGGTGATCGTGCCGCACCTGTATTTGCCGCTGATCGGCTGGCGGTGGATCGTCGGCATCGTGCCGATGGTGCTCCTGTACGGCTCATCGTCGAACGAGCAGCTCCGGTCGTTCGGCATCTACTACGCGATCGTGCTGGTGCCGTTCCTCGTGCTGGGGGCGGCGGCCGGCGCGCAGCGGCTGACGGCCTGGCTCTGGGTCGATCGGAATCGCGCTCGCGTTGCGGCGTCGTTCGCAGTCGTCTGCGGGGCCCTGCTCGCGGGCATCACGAATGCCGGCTACAGTCTGCGGCCATGGAAGCCGGAAATGGCGGCCGTGTCGCGCATCGTGGCGAGTCTGACGGAGGAGCGCGCCGTGCTGGTTCAAAGCGGCCTCTATCCGCACGCCGGATACGAGTCGCGGGTTCAGCTTCTGACCAAAGACACGCTGCGGGATCCGCGGTATGCGGGGGCCGCGATTCTGCTCGCGCCTCGGGTAAGCGGGTATCCGCTGACCCCGGACGAGCTCGCCGCTCTGTCGCGAATGCCGGTCGTGACATCGACGCTTGACGGCGTGCTGGTTGTTCGGTCGGCCGTCCGGTAACCGATCCCCGCACGCGACACCAGATTCCGCCCAGCGCGGCGGGTAGTAGGTCAGACTAGTTCGCTCGGGTGTAGCGGGGACCTCGCGTTGAATACGCGCGAGCACCGGCATTCGGAAGAACGCGTCTGGAAGCGGAACGCCTTACTTTTGTGTCAGCGTGGCGGCCCAATTTCTGACCACCGTGATGGTGGGTCGCGGCGCCGGATTGACCGGCTCGGTCACAAGGAACGACTTGCCGTTTGGGAGCACCGCGTACGCCTGGTATTCCAAAAAGCCCGGTCTGCCGAATTTCTTGCGGGGCGGACCCGGTTTGACGGAGCCGTCGATCGTGAGCGGCAATTCCATCAGCGCGTCACCATCGAGGTAGAAAATGGCGTTGCCGTCGGGCCGCCACTGCGGCATCCAGCCGTTCGCGATCGAAATCGCTGTGCTGGCGGCATCTGCATATGACCTCACCCAGACTTGATCCTGCGAATGATAGGTTACCCAGCGTCCGTCCGCCGAGAACTGAGCCATGCCCACCTGCGAATCCGACTTGACCCAAAGCTCTGGCTTGCCGCCCTCAGCGCTGACACGCCAGAGGTTCTGAACACGACTGGGTGGCGCAGGCATTCCAAACAGCAAGGTGCCGTCGCGATGCCACGCATACGGCCTCTTCCACCTCACATTCGACTCTCCGATGAGCGTGTCCGTCTCGCTCCCCGGTGTTGTCACATGAATATCCTGCCCACCGTTCACGCGAACGAACGCGATTCGACTGCTGTCTGGAGACCAGATTGGAAAACGATCGGCGACAGAGCCCTTCGTCAAAGGTGTCAACCGACCGTCGACGAGACTGAGTTGCCAGATTCGTCCAGCGCCGCGGGCGCCATCCGGTCGTGACAAGGCGAGCTTGCTACCGTCGCGCGCGAGTGACCAGTCGGCGATCTCGTCCGGCTGGCCGATAGTCTTGATGGGCCGCCCCTCCTGATCGACCTCCGTGAACTGGAGGCGCCGTGACGTCCTGACGCTGTAGACGAGTGTGCCGTCGGACGCCGCAAACGCGTTCTGGCCGACGATTCTCGTGGGCGGCTGGGCGATCTGGCGGGCCAGGGGTGTGGATTCGCCGATTCGTTCCAGACGTGGCAACGACACCCGCTGCGCGGACAGGGTGCTGTAGTCGTCTACCCTCAGCATGACGCCTGACGCGATGTACGCCTCACCGTCTCCCTCGGCCAACGGAGGATGAGATGCGCTGTCCAATGAAGCGAGATGGACACTTGAGTCGTGCCCGAACATGGAGTACGTGAATCGTCGGTTGTCTACGAAGTGCGGCCAGAGGTGCGCGATTTCGCCGCGGGCCTGATCGACCGCTGTCAGTCGAACCGGTGTGCCTCCGGCCTCGCCCACTTTGAAGATGCCATCCTGACTGACGGCAAAGATCACGATACCGTCAGCGCTCCAGGATCCGCCGCGTGCCATCTTGGCCGCGCAGATGTCCTTGGGGATGCCGCCGGACGCCGGGACTTTCTTCAGCCAGCCGTCGAAAAAGTACGCGATCGATTGGCCGTCGGGCGACCAGAACGGGAACGAGGCAAGATCGGTCGTGACCCCCGCGACGGGACGCGCCACGTTCGTCTCCAGATCGTGGACCCACAGCTGGTTGGCGCCGACGTACGACACGCGCAGACCGTCGGGCGACACCGCCAGGCCGTTGACGGCCCCGACGGACTCCGGGACCTGAATGTCGAATTGGAGAACTTCACCAGTCGCTTGCGGAGAGCGCCAAGGTGTGAGCGACGCGATGCCGACCGCGGCCAGTGCGATAGCCACACCGCCGGCGATCCAGCGCGTGCGTCGCGATTTCTCGGTCGACGATTCGGACCGCACAGCCGCTGCCGGCCGTCGACGCTGATCAGCCACCCACCGAAGCTCGTGAGCGACGTCGCCGGCACTCTGCCAGCGCTCGTCCGGGCTCTTCGCAAGGCACCTTTGGACGAGGTGATCGATGACGGGCGAGAGCAGCGGCTGCAGAGTCATCGGCGCAGGCGGCTCGCGTTCGAGAATCGCCGCGATGAGCGTCGCCTGCGATGCGCCGTCGAACGGCCGAACCCCGGTGAGCATCTCGTACAGAACGCACCCGAGCGCCCAGAGATCAGTCCGCGCGTCCGTCGCGCGGCCGTCCAGTTGTTCCGGCGCCATGTACGGCAGCGTGCCGATGAGCACTCCCTCGGCCGTCTGCACTCCCGCCGGACTGGGCGAGCCGCCGTCGGGCGTCCGCAGCTTTGCAAGACCGAAGTCGAGCAGCTTCGCCCCGGCCTTCGTCAGCATCACGTTGGCGGGCTTCAGGTCGCGATGCACGATGCCGAGCCGATGCGCTCGGTCGAGCGCGCCGGCGACTTCAGCCCCATATCGCAGCGTCTCGTCAACCGTCATCGGCCCGCGCGCCAGCCGGTCGGCGAGCGTGACGCCCTCGACCAGCTCCATGACGAGGAACCGGGTTCCGTTTTCTTCGCCGACGTCGTACAGCGTGCAGATGTGGGGATCGTTCAGCGCCGCAATCGCCCGGGCTTCGTGCTCGAATCGCCGCAGCCGGTCGGGGTCCGACGCCCAATCGCGTGGCAGAATCTTGATGGCCACCTTTCGCCCGAGTCGCGTGTCGTGCGCGCGATAAACCTCGGCCATTCCGCCCGCGCCGAGCATCACCTCAACTCGGTACGGGCCAAGCTGCTGGCCCGGTTCGACAGGGCTCCCGGCGCGCGCGACCGGAGGTTCCAGGAACTGCTCGGCTGGAGCGGCGTGCCTGAGAAGCGACAGCACCTCGTCGCAGAGCGCCGCATCGCCACCGCACGCCTCTCTGACGTACGGCTCGCGCTCGAGTTCAGTCCGCGCCAGCGCAGACTGCACCAGGTGATCGATTCGGCTCCAACGACCCTCACTCATGCGCTAGGGCTTTTCGTGATTTCGCGGTGCAGCCAGAGCTTCGCCGTCTTCCAATCGCGCGCGACAGTCTCAACGGACACGCCGAGCGCGACAGCGGTTTCCTCGACCGTCAACCCGCCGAAGAAGCGCAATTCGACCACTCGGGCTTTGCGCTCGTGGACGGCGGCGAGCGACGTCAGCGCCGCGTCGAGGGCCAGCACATCGGGTTGGGGATCCCGACCGGCCGTCATGCGTGCCTCATCCCAGGTCACACGAATGGCGGCCTGCCCCCGCTTGCCGGCGCCCCGGGCGCGGGCGGCGTCCACCAGCACGCGTCGCATGAGACGCGACGCCATCGCGAAGAAGTGCGCGCGATCGTGCCAGTTCATGGCGCACAGCCCGGCCATCCGCAGATAGACCTCGTTCACGAGCGCGGTCGGTTGCAGCGTCCGGCCGGCGGCTTCATTCCGCATGTGAGTGCGCGCGAGCCGGCGCATCTCGCCGTGCACCACGGGCATC
>JBLNGH010000027.1:0-7474 GCA_050264575.1 Acidobacteriota bacterium
GTTGACGATGCGCTGTTCCGGCCGCCGTCGGGGTCTCGATGAATCGCTACGACGTCCGCGCCGTGACGCTGCTGATCTGCAGGTCGAATCCGTTCGGCGTCGTCGTGTGGTAGCTCTTGTACGTGGCGGTGTGGATGTCGCCGCCGCCGCCCGTGTCGACCCGGGCGTTCAGGCCGCGCTTTTCCAGCTCGGCTCGCACGGCGTCGGGATCGAATTCCTTGATCCCGAAGGCGATGTGGCCGATGCGCGTCGCGCGCGTCGCTGCCGGGCTGCCCGGTACCCATGCCGGCGACAGCACGTTACCGCCGCGAATGATGAGGCCGCCCATGTCCCCGGCCTCCGTTTCATTCTGGCTGCCTTCGTCCTTCCCCGGCTTCCAGCCGAGCAGCGCCTGATAGAACGCGACATTCGCTTTGTAGTCGGCCACTTCGTACGAGATGTGATCGAGGAAGACCGTGGTCCAGTTGGTCGACTCGAACGGCGGCGGGACGCCGAGCGATCCTTTCGCGGGATCGCGCCGGCGATTCGTCCGGTTGCCGTTGCTGATCTGCAAATCGAACCCACCGGGATCCTTCACGTGAAAGCTCTGGAACTCGCGGCCCTGGTGATCGGCAATCGGATTGAGGCCGCGCTTCTTCAGCTCGGCTTCGACCTTTGCCGTGTCCCACGGCTCGATGCCCCAGCAGAATGAATCGAAGACGGCGTTCCGCGGCGCGCCGCCGCCTCGTCCGCCGCCGCGTCCCTGACCGCCGCCCGCTGCTCCGGCCGCGCCTGCCGCTCCGGCCGCGCCCCCGCCAGCGGGAGGCGTCGCGGGCGGCGTGGCCGGTGCCGGCGGCGGCGGTGGCGGCTGATACCCGCCGCGAATGATGATGCCGCCCCAGTTGCCGATGTCGAGCACCGCTTTCGTGCCGTCATCGCTCCGAACCTTCCAGTTCATCAGCGCGGCGTAGTAGGCCGCTTCCTTCTTGTAGTCGGCCACCTGCACCGAGAAGTGATCGAGCAGGACCGTTCGCCAGCCCGTGGGCTCGAACGGCAGCTTGGCCGGCGTCGGATTGCATTCCGGCGTGCCCGCGCGCGCGCCCCCGCAGCTGCCTTGAGCGACGGCCATGGCGGGCCGGGTGGCCAGTGCAATGGCCACGAGTTGCAGCAGCCGCCGGCGCGAGATTCGGCCGCGGTCGAAGTCTTCGAACGATTTCAGAATGTCGTCCATGGGTCACCCTCGGGATGAAGTCGGTGCGCAGAGTATGCGGCGGATTGGGGCGCCAGACAAGATCGTTGGAGAGTGGAGGATGGCACTATTCAATGGTGAGACCACCGCTCCTCTCGCGATTCCTGCGGCGGGTCGCTATGCGGTTCCGTACGCCCACTGCGGCGCAGCAGGCGACGTTCACCGAGATCTTCAGGGCCAATGCCTGGGAGAACGCCGAAAGCGTTTCGGGACCGGGATCGACCGTGGCGCGAGGCTCGGACTTTCAGGCAGAGCTCATCACCGTGCTCGACAGCTGGAACGTCCGATCGCTCGTCGACGCGCCGTGCGGAGACTTCAACTGGATGCACCACGTGCTCGCCGATCGTGATCTCGAATACACCGGGGTGGACATCGTCGCGGAGCTGATCGCCGCCAACTCCGGCCTCTACGCGACGGCGGCCCGCCGATTCGTCTGCGCGGACATGACGCGCGACGATCTTCCGAATGCCGACATGATCGTGTGCCGTGACGGGCTGGTGCACCTCTCGTTCGCCGACGCCCGCGCCGCCATCCGGAACTTCCGGCACAGCGGTTCACGTTATTTGCTGGCGACCACGTTCATCAGTCATTCGCGCAACCGGGACGTGCCGACCGGCGGCTGGCGCGCGCTGAACCTCCAGGCGGCGCCGTTCTCCTTCCCGGCGCCGCTGGCGCTCGTCGACGAGCGATGCACCCAGCTCGAGGGCATCTATCGCGACAAGCGTCTCGGCCTCTGGGAGCTGGCGTCGCTCGGCGGCGTCGATTGAGTTCGCCTTCTCAAAACGCGAGAACCGTCTGGACCATTGGCACCCAGCCGGCCATCCCCGCGGTGTAAGGACTGAAGGCGCCGCTGTAAGGAGCCTTGTGCACGCGCATCACCTCGCCGGTGAGCCAGAACCGCTCGGTCGGAAGCAGATACCACTTGAGACCGCCGGCATATTCATACGGGTTGCCGAATTGTCCGAACACCTTGGAGCCCCGGCCGTACAGCACCAGTTTCTTGGGAACGACAAACTGGCCGGCCGACAACTCGAAGCCGTGATCGAACGTGGATGCGACGGGAAGCGGCCCGTCGGCTTCGAAGTCGTTCAGCCAGCGAAAGAAATACTGCCCGTTGGCCGAGAATCCGCTCTTCTTGAGACCACCGTCGATCGCCCACATCTTGTAGGTGGCTTCTTCGACGGTCACGCCCGGAGCAAACGCTCCGGTCGAGAAGGCGAGCACGCCGTCGGAATTGTAGATGGACGTGTTGTCCGGACTCGACTGGTCGGTCTCCGAAAAACGATCTTCCCGGGATCTCGTGAAACTGGTTCCTATCCGAATCCGCGTTTTCTTGTTGGCGAAGTAGTCGTCGTACATCTGCCACGATTTTCCCGGCTCCGAGTACGAACCCAGCGGTTCCCACCACGTACTGCCGGACAAGAGCAGATTCGTATCGATCTTGTTGGCGCTGATGTTCAGCGTGTTGAGACCGTTGCCGATGAACGCGAGATAGTTCAGCCCCTTCACGGGGGTTCCGTTTGCCCACACGCCCTGCGTGAAGCCCGGGCGGAAGAAGTTGTCCGCCATGCTCCTGTCGGTGGGCTGGAAAAACGGGAATGTGCTGACGAGCGATCGGCTGCCCGGCACGCCCGTGTAGCCTCCAGTCAAGGTGAGCGCCTGGTTGAATCGCCAGCCGATGTTCCCGGCGACGACGATCGACGCCGCGCCGGCTGACGTCCAGACGGTGAGGCTGTATTGCAGCTTCGGATCGAACATGTAGCCGGCGAAGATGAACATCGAGCGGTTGACCGTAATGTCATTCCGCCGATGAACGTCGCGGACAACGCCCAGGTGGTCCGTGAACGTGTCGCTGCTGTCGGTGGTGTTGAGGTATCGAATCTGGGTGTTGTTGTTGAACCTCAGCAGGAACGGCACCCTGGCGCCGTCAGAATTCTGCCAGATGACGATTCCATCCTGATACCGATCCTCTTTGTCCTGCTGTTCGACTGATGCTTCCGGTGTCGAATCGGACGGCGCAGCGTCCGCGACCTGCGGCTGCCCGGCCGGCGGCGCGGTCGCGATCGAGATGTCATCAAGCCGTCGTTGCAAACGGTCGACCTGCTCCAGCAGTGCCTTTTGCTGCTCCTCCATCTTGTGAAGGAGTTCTCGAACAACGGCATTCTCGGCCTTCAGGATTTCGACTTCGCGCACGACGTCCGCCGGTCGGCCGTCCGGCCGGGCTGGCTGGGACTGCGCGAAGGCAGGGCTCGCAAACAACGTCACCGAGGTCCACATCAATGTGACGAAGAGCTTGATGTGTGCAGGGTGTCTGAGCATGTAGAACCTCCGTTTGGTGGGACGAATCGACCACACTGGCACCGGCGAGTCAATGCGAAAACGGCAGGTCACGCCGGGTGGTCCGGTTGTATGCTGGACCCACTTGGCGGCCACGATGGAGATCCGGAACAGAACACTCTCTAGCCTCAGGCCCCTTGCGAAGGCTCTCGCCGGAGCCGTCTTCTTGATTCTGTGTTCGCCACGGGTCGTCCTGGTCAGGACGACCGTGAACCTCCCGATCGAGGTGGTGGGTGAGGACGGCACGACGGCGAGCGTGACCGTCGACGTTCCAGCGCCGCGCGCGTCCGAAGTTCAATCGCTGCGGATGCAAATCCACAACCTGGGCTACGCCGACATGATGAGCGTGCAAGTAAACGCAAACAGTTGGGTTCCGTTGAACAACACGACTGTTGCGGTCGCGGAGCCCGGCAAGAGCTATGGCGGAATAGGCGGCGGTTACTCGACGCTGATTCTCACGCTCGGACTGCCTGCCGGCACCGTTGTTGGCGGCGCCAACACGATCAGGTTCCGCTTCAACCGGTCCGACGGGTTCGTCAGCGGGTTTCGCGTGGTCGACTTCAATCTGCTTACCGCCGATTCGAGCAGGATTCTCGCCCCTGACGTATTCGCGCACGAAGATCCCGGCCTGTGGACGCCACCTTTGACCGATCCCGATTCGCTGCGGGCCGGGCAACAGCTCTGGCAGAGCGCGCCACTCAAGGCCAGTACTCTGCCAAATGCGCCGATGATCCGTGCCCGCTGTTCGGACTGCCATGCTCAGGACGGGCGCGACCTCAAGTACTTCGCCTTCTCGAACGCCTCGATCGTCGCGCGATCGCGTTTCCATGGGCTCTCCGATCTCGAAGGCCGGCAGATCGCCAGCTACATTCGCGCGCTGCCCGTAACGAGTCCCGGACGTCCGTGGAATCCTCCCTATCAGCCTGGACCCGGATTGGACGCGCAGCCGATCGCCAACTGGGCCGCTGGCGCAGGGCTGTCATCGGTACTCGACCACGACAGCGCGACGCTTCCGTTCATCTTCGGAACGAACATCAGCCATGTTGTTTTTCGTCCTGATGGAAATCTCAATCCGCGTGAGATCCCGATTTCGCTGCAGCTGCCCGACTGGAGCCATTGGCTGCCTCGCGTGCACCCTGTAGATGCATGGGGTTCAACGTTCGAGAGAAGTGAATTCGCGAAGTTGTACGGGCCGGCAGGATCCAAACAGTCGCTCAGGGGCGTGCTTGCGTCACCGGATCTGCCGGCGGTGATCTCGTCAGGCCGCATCGTCACGTTCTTCGAGAAGTGGACGAACGCGCGTCGGGCGTTGCTCAAGCCGTACGTCGAGGGCGCTCGCGTCAATTGGTCGCCGGATTTGTCTTTGAAGGCCTATTCCACTCAGCTCTGGCAGCTCGTGAAGACCTGGGAAATGATGCAGGAGTTCGAACTGGAGGGACGGGGACGCGAGCTGTTTGGAGAAACGGGCGAATCGCGGACGTGGTTCAACTCCGTTCCAGCGGAAACAGCGCCAACCGTCGTCAATATTCCCGACGGCCCGTCGGGCATGGGCGGCAGCGCGCTCACCAACGAGTACTTCGACGCGTCGTGGTACCAGCTGCAAGTCCTGCTCAACAGCGGCAATCACCGGCACCGCGCGCGTGCCCCCGTGGACTGGATCTATCTGGTCGGCAAGTTCCAGGATTTGTCTCGTGAAACCAAGCGGCCGGAACCCGCACGACTCCTCGTGACGTTGATCAAAGCGATGCAGTCGACCGATCCGCGCGTGGGGCCGGACGATGTGGTGCAGGGATGGCGACCGGCGCAGAATGTCGATCCGACCATCATGGTGAGCCCGGCATGGGCGCCCATGTTCGAACCGCTGTCGCGGGACGACAGGCGCGCCATTACCGAGTCGTTCCTCACGGCTTGGCTCGACAAGAACATGCAATATCCGGTCGGCCAATACTTCAGAGTCGGCGCACCTCAGGGCAATTACACGTTGCCCGCCGGCTACGGAAGTATTGCCAGCGGCAAGGCGTGGGAATCCGCGCCGTTGTTCCTGGCGGCCGGCGTCAATCCCGAGGTCGTCAAACGGCTGCAGAAATGGGGCGCCACGTACGCTGAAATGGCCGCGCGCTTTCAGTACGCTCCTGGCAAGACCGCACCTCCCAAGAAGGGCGGAGGCTGAAGGGCGGCAGGTTCCCACCGACGTGACAAGCGATATTTCGGGGCCCATCACGCAGGCACACCTGTTCATTTCTGCCGGCGGGGCGGGAAGTCGGGCTGAACGGCCGATTCGGCATGCAGTTGTTCTCGATGCAGCACGTCGGCGCGCTCGGCGACCTGCAGACGGTCAACGGTCCGATTAGCAACGTCACCGCCAACTTCTGGTCGGTGGGAGGTGCGATCGTCATCCGTTGACGATCACCTGAGACGGTTCAGCGCCCGAGCCGCCAATTCATTCCGTCGCGCACCCGTCGCAGATGCAACGCGCCGGACCGCACTCGTAGCCGTCCCCACGCACGTTCGCTCGAGCTCGCTTAGAATCGGCGCGATGACCTCTGAGCGCTGGCAGCGCCTGGAAGATCTGTTCCACGCGATGCTGGAAGTACCGGCGGAGAGCCGCGCCGCATCGCTCGCCGCGGCGTGCGGCGACGATAGCGAACTGCGGGCGGAAGTGGAACGGCTTCTTCAATCCCATGCGCAGGCCAGCGCGTTCGTGAGCGGCGCGGCCGCGGGAGTTGAATCCGTCGCCGCAACGGTCGTGCCGGAAGGCGCTCAAGTTGGCGCTTACCGCATCGTCCGTGAGCTCGGTCGCGGCGGGATGGGGACGGTCTATCTCGGTGAGCGAGCCGACTCGCAGTTCGAAATGCGCGTCGCCATCAAGCTCATCAAGCGCGGGATGGACACCGATGCGGTGCTCCAGCGGTTCCGCCACGAACGACAGATTCTTGCGGATCTCGAGCACCCGAACATCGCTCGCCTTCTCGACGGCGGCACGACTGGCGACGGCGTTCCGTACTTCGTCATGGAATACGTCGACGGTCAGCCGATCGATGAATACTGCCGCACTCTTCAAGTGCCAATCGATCAGCGGCTGCGACTCTTCAGGCAGGTATGCGCGGCGGTGTCCTACGCGCACCAGCATCTCGTTGTCCACCGGGACATCAAACCGTCCAATATTCTCGTCACCGCCGCCGGCGTGCCGAAGCTGGTTGATTTTGGCATCGCCAAACTCCTCGACCCAGGTGAGAGCGCCTCACCGCTCGCGACCGAACTCGGCGCGCAGGCGATGACGCCGCAATACGCCAGCCCCGAGCAACTCCGTGGCGAGCGTGTCACGACCGTATCCGATGTCTACGCACTCGGAGTGTTGTTGTACGAGCTGCTCGCCGGCGCGCGGCCGTACGACGTGACGGGCAAGACCCCCGCTGAGAGCCAGCTGATCATCGTGGATTCCGAAGTCGCGAAACCCAGTGCAATGGCCGCACGCCTCGGCGATCACGGTCTCTCCCGCCGGCTGCTTGGCGATCTCGACACCATCGTGATCACCGCGATGCGCAAGGACCCGTCGGAAAGGTACGGCTCTGTGGCACTGCTGGACGACGACGTACGCCGGCACATGGAGCGGCTGCCGGTCGTCGCGCGCGGCGACTCATGGACGTATCGTGCGGCGAGATTCGTCCGGCGCCGCAAGCTCGGCGTCGCCGCGGCAGCCGCGATTGTGGTCACACTGATTGGCGGCGTCATCGCGACCAGTTGGCAGGCGCGTGTCGCCAGCGCCGAGCGTGCCCGCGCCGAGCGTCGCTTCAACGACGTGCGGAAGCTCGCCAATTCCGTGCTGTTCGATTATCACGACGCCATCGAAGCGCTGCCAGGATCCACGCCCGTGCGCGAACGGTTGGTCAGAGACGCGCAGGCGTACCT
>JBLNGH010000028.1:0-6973 GCA_050264575.1 Acidobacteriota bacterium
TCCTCACTTGGGAACATGCCATCGGCCATCGCGCGATTAATGACCATGACGGATTCGGTGGTCTGGCGGTCCGCCTCATTGAGGTACCGACCTCGCGCGAGCGGAATCCGCAGCGTCTCGAAAAACCCCGGCGTGACAACGAAGCGATCGCCCGATGGAGCGGCTTCAGGGTTCGCCTCCGCGCGGCCCTCGACGTGCAGTCCGTATCGATCGATCGCGGCGTCGAGCGGGAGCGTCGTCACTGCCGCTGCCGAAACGATACCGGGCAGCGCCCGAACGCGCGAGAGCACCTCGTCATAAAAGTGGACCGCCGCCGCGATTTGGTGGGCGGCGTCACCCTCGGCGAACGCGCGTCCGCCCGCGAAAATCTGGAGTGTCGCGACATTGGCCGTGTCGACGCCAGGCGAGACGGCGAGGAGGTTCGTGAGACTGCGGACGAGCAGACCCGATCCGACCAGCAGGAGGGCCGCAAGCGCGACATTGCCGCCGACGAGCAGCGATCTCAACCGCGTGGTTCCGGCCGATGCCGTCCGGGCGCCAGCGCCCTGGAGACTGGCGATGGTCCCGTGGCGGAACAGCTGCCCGAGGGGCACCAGCCCGACCGCGACGCCGCTGGCCACTGCGACGCCTATGGCGAACACGACCTCACGCGCATGAATGGCGACGTCGTTCAGACGTGGCACGGCAGGCAGATCGACGGCGGCGATCGCATGCACGGCGAGATACGCGAGCAGCAGCCCGAAGGCCGCGCCGACCGCCGACAGCAGCACAGCCTCGGTCAACAGTTGCCGCGCCAGTCGCCGGCGAGTGACGCCGAGCGCCGAACGAATCGCCATCTCGCGCTCGCGTTCGGTCGCGCGCAGCAGCTGCAAGCCGGCGACATTGCTGCACGCGATCACCAGCAGCAGCGTGACGCCGACTGCGAGGACGGCAAGCACGGTGCGTACGGGCCCCAGCAGGAGGTCGCTGAGCGGCGTCAGGCGTGCGCCGGCCGCGTGATAGTCGGTCGGGTGTTCGCGCTCGAGCGCCGCGAAGATGGCGCTGGCTTCGCGCGTCGCCTGCGATGCGCTGACGCCGGGAGCGAGCCGTCCAAACAGACTGACGTGACGGCATGTGCGGCACGCAAAGCTTGCCGCCGGGTCGTATCCGAGCGGGACCCAGAGCTCGGCGTTGCCGAACACGCGTGTCGCCACGAGGTCGTTGAAGCCCGGCGGCATCACGCCGACGACGCGGAATGGAATGCTGCTGATGTCAATGACTCGGTCGATGATGGCCGGGTCGCCCGCGAATCGACGCTGCCAGAGCGCGTGGCTGAGGATGGTGACGCGACGCGCCGGTCCCGGTCGATCCTCCTGCTCCAGAAACGCCCGGCCGAGCATGGGCTGAACGCCGATCATGTCGAAGTACCCGCGCGACACGCGCATCGCGCCGACGTGTTCGGCGTCGCGTCCGCCGCCTGCGAGCGTGGCCGACGACTGCGCGGCGCCGACGAGCGTGCTGAACCCTCGGGCCCGGTCGCGAAGATCGACGAAGGACAGGTATCCCGTTGGGCCTCGCACCCCGTCAAGTCCGGTTTCTCCGACCGCGACCAGCGACTCCGGCTGGCGGTAGGGCAGCGGCGCGAGCAAGACGCCATCGATGACGGCCAGCATCGCGATGCTGGCGGCGATGCCCATCGTCAGGGTCAGGATTGCAGCCGCCGTATGTCCCGGCCTGGCCGCCATCGTCCGGCACGCGAACCTCGCGTCGGCGGCGAACACTCGGGCATGCTCGAGGGGCGCGACTCGCAGCAGTTCGCCGACGGTGACGGCCCAGGTGCGGAATCGCGCCGCGGGGCTGCCGGAGCGCGTGGCGTCTTGCAGCTCGTCGCGGAACGTGACCTCCATCTCGGAGGCGTAGGCGGCACGGAATTCTTCTGGCAGGAGGCGGAGCAACAGACGGAAGAGCCGCGTGCGCGCGTGGCCGCGGGGTTTCATGATCGACCCCGCCGGGTGGCCGGAATGAGCCGGGAGCGGGCCTCGGCCGCCAGCGTGGCGAGCCGCTCGGCTTCCGCGACCGCGGCGGCATGTCCGCGCGGCGTCAGGCGGTAGTATCGCCGGCGTTCGTCGTCAAGCGCCGGGTCCGGACGATTGTCGGTCTCCTGAATCAATCCGTCCGCGGCGAACCGCCGAATCGCGGAGTAGAGCGTCGCCGTGTGCAGGCGAACGGCGCCGTTGGTGCGCCGGGCGACGTCCTTGATGATCGCGTAGCCGTGCTTTTCCCCGTCGGCGAGTGAGACGAGAATCTGAAACATGGCGGGCGTGAGCCGTCCGCCCCGGACGCGTCTGCGCAACATGGGCCTCAGTACACTCGCGTCAGAATATGACACTTTATTTCACAGTGTGTCAATTACCGTGAGATCGCCGGCGACATCGGATCCATGACGGATCATAGGTCCGACGCGCGCGTCTGGCGCGTGAGCTGCGCCAGCTCGGCGCGCGCTTTCGCGCGCAGCCGAATCGTCCATGCGACGAACCCCGCCATCGTGGCGAGCGGAAGCCAGACCGTCAGAATCTGTCCGAGACGGAAACCGGCGCCGTGAACCTCGACGCCGCCGATCCACCAGGGAAACAGAAACACGAGGTCGAGGCCGACGACGATCCAGCCGAACCACGCGAACCGCTCCTGACGGACACACAGCGCGATCCGCGCCGCCCGGTACGCGCCCTCCGGCGCGTCGACGACCTCGACCGACCGGCGCCGATTCGCCCGATCCAGAATCCAGACAACGACGATGCCGCCGGCGACGAGGATTCCTAAGGTGATCTCGAAGCCATTGCCGGCGTGACGAAGAGCGGCGCCAACCACGGCGATGGCCGTCAGCGCGATCGCAGTGGCGAGCCGGTGGACCATGGCGACGCGCCGGCGTGCCTGCCTGGCGCGCTCGAGCAGCAGGTCGAGATCCGACGGCGACGCGTGCACAGCGCGCCAGCGCGCCTCCCACCGCTCCCACTCGTGGGTCGAGGTCATCAGTCGTCTCCTCCCAGCAGCGCCCGAAGGCGATCGCAAGCCCGCGTCAATCGCACCGAGACGTTCGATTCCGTCGTCGCCTGCGCGGCGGCAATTTCGGCGAGCGAGAAGCCTTCGAGGCGCAGCAGAACCGCCTGGCGTTGGGTCTCCGGCAAGGTCCGGACGGCAGCCACGAGCCGCTCGCGTCGTCGTCTCTCGTCGAGCGCCACGTCGGGACCCGGGCGCGGATCGGCAATCGCCGCCTCCGCGGCGATCGGCTGGTGCGGCCGCCGGCGCGCGAGAAACGTGCATCCGCGGTTGTGCGCGATGCGAAACACGAACGTCCGCTCGGAGGCGTCGGCGCGAAAGCGCGGCAGCGCGCGCCAGATGGCGATGAGGATGTCCTGCATGAGATCGTCGTGATCCGCGGTGTTGTCGACGTAGCCCCATGCGACGCGCGCCAGAGAGGCGCCGTGCGCGCGTACGATTCGCTCGAACGCGGACGCCGTCATCGAGGGAATTCTGTCGGCGCGCTACTCGCTCCGCAAGGCGACGGCGGGATCGACGGCAAGGGCGCGGCGTGCCGGCACCCACACCGCGACCGCGGATGCGGCTGTGAGCACCAGCGCCGCTGCCATGACGACGAACGGGTCGCCCGGCGCGACGCCGGGCACGTGTGCGCGCACCATCGGCGCGCAGATCAGGATGAGCCCGCCGCCGCCGGCCAGCCCGGCCCCGCCAATTACGAACGCCTGCCGCGTGATGCTCCAGGCAATCGAACGTCCGGCGGCGCCGAGCGCGATGCGGATTGCGGTCTCACGGCGGCGCCGCGCGACCCAAAACGTCAGCGCGCCGTAGAGACCGACGACCGACAGCGCCAGCGCGACAGCGGCGAAAATGCCGATGACCAGCGCGCCGGCCCGCGGCACGAACGTGGACGCGGCGATGTGTTCGGCGAGCGTCCGCGCCTGCAGCGCCGGCAGATCGACATGCACGGACGTCAGTTCGGCGCGCACATGCTCGACGAGTGTGCGCGGTTCGATGGTCGATCGCACGTGGATGGTCATGGCCGGCAGGAACCATTGCGCCGCCGGTACGTACACGACCGGATGCAGCGGCTCGTCCAGCCGCTCGTACTTGCCGTCGCGAAGCAGGCCGACGATCGTGGCCCAGCCCTGCCCGGCATCGACTCGGTGTCCGATCGGATCGCGTCCCTGAAAAAAGCGCGTCGCGAACGCCTCGGTCACCATGGCAACCGGCGCAGCACCTTCCCGGTCCTCCCGTCTGAAGTCGCGCCCGCGGACCACCGCAATCTTCATGGTTGCCGCATAGTCGGCGCCGACGTGCGCTCGCTCGGCGGACATGTTGTCGTCGGCGGCCGGTGCGTAGCCCTCGACTTTCATCTCGACGATTCGCCGGCCCCCGAATCCAAGGGGGACCATCGATGCGACGGTCGCTGACTGGACGCCGGGCAGTGCGCGCAGGCGCGTGAGCAGCGCGTCCAACGCTGCAGTCCCGCGCGCGCGATCGGTCAGTCGCGCCGCGCCCAGGTCTGTATCGACGAGCAGGACGTGCGCGGGATCGGAAAAGCCGACGTCGACCGAGGCTGCGGCACGAAGCCCCTGGGCGAACATTCCGGCCAGCACCAGCGCCAGAACGCTCAGCGCGAACTGACCGCTCACGATCGCCGAGCGGAGGCGGGTCCGGCCGCTGACCACACCGCGTCCTGAACTCCGAAGGGCGTCCTGCCCCGCGACGCGCAAGCCGGCGAGCGCAGGCACCAGCCCGCACGCCGCCGTCATCACCAGCGCGGCCGCGAGCGAGGCCGCAAACACCCGCCAACTCATCGGGATGGGCAGTGACAGCGGAAACGCACCGCGCGGGATCAGCTGGTACAACGCGCCGCGGGAGAGGTACGCGACGCCGACGCCAAGAACGGTTCCTCCGGCAGCGAAGAGACCGGCTTCGAGAAGGATGACCCGCGCGATGCGGCCGCGCGAAGCGCCCAGCGCGCGCCGCAAGGCGATGTCGGCTCGACGATCATCGGCGCGCACGAGCAGCAGGCCGGCAACATTCGCCGACGCTAGGCCGCCCAGCAGCGCCGACACCGCGAGCATCGCCGTCAGCAGCGGCGACAGCACAGAGCCGAGAAACTCGACCCGCAGATCCTCCGCGACGGCGCCGGTGACGGGGCGATCGCCGTAGCTCGAGCTGATGCGCCTCGCGATGGCGTCAGCCTCGCGCCGCGCCGTGTCGATCGAAACGCCCGGCGCGAGGCGTCCGAACATCAGCCACGCGCGCAGTTTGCGGTCGTCGAGCGTGTTGACGCCGCTCAGGCGCGGCTGCAGCGTGAGCGGCACGTACAGATGCGGGACGACACCCGTGTAGATGCCCGAGAAGGCCGGCGGCGCAACACCGACGATCGTCAGCGCCTCGCCGTTCAGAAGGAGCGTCTTGCCAAGGGCGCCGGGATCACCTCGAAACCGATCCATCCAGTACTGATGACCCAGGACGACGACCGGCGCCGACGTCTCGATGTCGGCATTCGTGAGGAGCCGTCCGGCAATCGGCGCCACTCCCAGGACCTCGAAGTAGCGACCGGAGACCGTGGTGGCCAGGAGCGACGCGGATCCAATTTCGCCCGGCTCGCGCGTCGATACCCGGACGATGCGCCACGCCGCCAGACCCGTGAACGATCGCGTCGCGTCACGAAGCTCCTTGAACGTCTGGTACGACCAGGCGCCCATTCCCCCGTTTGGCGGGCCGACCTCCAGACCGACGAGACGCGTCTGATCCGCCACGGCGGGAAACGGATGGAGGACGAGTCCGTCCATCCAGCTGAAGACGGCCGCGCCCGACCCCACCGCGAGTCCGATCGACAGGACGGCAGCTGCCGTGACGTAGGGGGATTTCTGCAGGGTGCGAAGGGCATGACGGAGGTCGAACCAGAAGTGAGGCATCGCTTATCTGGTAGTCCCGGGCCGAGCCGATTTCTTTCACAGCTCGTTGCCCCGGCCCGCGAGTCCTGCGTATGATCGAGCTGCGTGACAGGACGCGCCCCGTCCGCGGGAAGGGCTGAGCCCACCTGAAGCAAGACGGCAGTTACAACTTGCGATCTTCTTTCAGCCCGACCAGCGGACACGGGCGGTATCCGAAAGGAGATCGTCATGTCCGTTCCACCTCTCCGGCATCTGCCCGACCGCCCGTCGCTCGAGCAACTCCGCAAGCAAGCCAAGGATCATCTCGATACCCTGCGGGCCGCCGATCCGTCGGCGACTCTCGCCAGGGCGCAGCACGCGCTCGCGCAGGAGTACGGCTTCGACAGCTGGCCGAAGCTGGTGCATCACGTCGAAGCGGTGCAGCCTCACCGCCACATGTTGCAGCCTGCGGAGCTGAAGTCTGACGAGAAGCTCACGTGGTCCTCGGGCAGGGGCTCTGACGTGTGGGTGTTGTTCCAGGCCAGCGCGGCAGGCGACCTCGCGACCGTTCAGGCACTGATTGCAAAAGACCGCTCGCTCGCGCGGGCGCACTACGACTACCGCAAACCGCTCTACTTTGCCGTCCGCGAGAACCGCATCGACGTCGCACGGTTTCTGCTCGAACACGACTCGAACCCGATGGATCTGTGGGTGGACGATGGCCCGATCGAGATCGCGCGCGACCGCGGCTACGGGGCGATGGAGCGCATGCTCGTCGACACGCTCGAAGAGAAGTTCAACGCGTCGGTGAAAGGCGAGCCGGTGGCAGCGGCGCTGCGCAACCACGATCTGAAGAAGATGCGGGAGCTCCTCGATGCTCAGCCCGAGCTCCTCGGCAAGGGTGACAAGGGGTCCAATCAACCGATTCATTGGGCGACGATGACGAGACAGCTCGAAGCGATCGACGAGTTGCTGCGGCGTGGCGCGGATATCAACGCGCGACGAATGGACGGGGCCCGGCCCATCCACGTGACCAACGGTGATTACTTCTACCGCGGCTGGCGCGA
>JBLNGH010000029.1:0-2848 GCA_050264575.1 Acidobacteriota bacterium
GTCTCAGTATCTCTTAACACGACCTCCGTCCCTCACGTGTTGTGGAAAAAACTCCCGTCCTCCTACCGGGCATACCTGATCACAAACAACCCCGCAAACACATACGCGAGCCAGTGGAGCTCGCGGGCGCGGCCGGTGGCGGGCTTGAGGATGGCGTACGAAATGAGCCCGAACGCGATGCCGTCCGTGATGCTGACGGCGAGCGGCATCGTGATCAGCGTGAGGAATGACGGGATCGCCTCGGTGAGATCATCCCAGCGAATCTGACGGACGCTTTCCATCATCAGCACGCCGACCAGAATCAGCGCAGGCGCGACGACCGGATAGAGCGTACCGCCGCTGCCGTTCGGCACACCGCCGCCGATCATCCTGACGACGGGGTGGACGAACAACGCAAGCAGAAACAGACCGGCGGTGACGACGCTCGCGAGCCCGGTGCGGCCGCCGGCTGCAACGCCGGTGGAGCTCTCGATGTACGCGGTGACCGTCGACGTGCCCAGACAGGCGCCGACGACCGTGCCGATCGCGTCCGCCAGCAGCGCCTGACGGATGCGCGGCAACGTGCCGCCCCGCGACAACCCGATGCGGCCGGCCACGCCGATGAGGGTCCCGATCGAATCGAACAGCGCCAGAAGAAAAAAGACGAGCACGACGTCGAAGAGACCTGGACGCAGCGCGCCGAGCACGTCGAGCTTGAGGAACGTCGGTGAGAGCGACGGCGGCCGGGCGACCAGTCCCTCGAACCTGACGAAGCCCATCGCCAGCGCGACGGCCGTTCCGAGAATCATCGCGATCAACATCGCGCCGGTGACGCGCCGCGACATCAGAATCGCCATGACCGCGAGCGTGCCGAGCGCGAGCAGCACCGGGGGCGACGTCAGCCGTCCAAGCGTGACCAGCGTGCCTCGCGACTCGACAATGATCCCCGCCCATTCGAGACCGATCAGCGCGATCAGGAGACCGATGCCCACGGCAATCGCGTGCTTCAGCGACTCGGGCACGGCGACGATGACCCGCTCGCGAAGTCCAATGCCGGCGGTCAGGATGAAAATCGTTCCGGCGATGGCGACGGCGCCGAGCGCGACCGGCCATGGCGTCCCGCCGGCGACCACGACCGAAAACGCGAAAAAGAAATTGTGGCCCATCGCCGGCGCGACCGCGATCGGATAGTTGGCGAGGATCGCCATGAGCAGCGTCGCGAACGCCGTCGCCAGGCACGTCGCCGTCAGGACAGCGCCGTGATCCATTCCAGCCGCCGAGAGCACCGCCGGCTGGACAAAGATGATGTAGGCCATCGTCAAGAACGTCGTGATCCCGGCCAGGATTTCGATCCGCGCTGACGTGCCGCTGGCCTTCAGGTGGAAGAGCCGGTCGAGCATGGCGCGGGAAGGATACTTCGACCGGCGCGGCGTGTTCGTGCCCGGCACTTGACGGACTGTTCTTTGTAGTGCAAAGTTGAGGGGGCCGATCGATCGGCCGGCATGTCCGACGTCACCCGCGCGCTCGAACAGATCGCCGAGATCCACGATCACCTCGCGAAAAGCGAGGTCTACCGCGGATGGCGATCGATTCCGGTCGCGTCATCCGGACTGGTCGGTCTCGGCGCCGCCGTGTGGCAGTCGACGTACGCGCGGCCGCTCGAGCCGTGGAGCTTCACGGCGTACTGGGTCGTGGTCGCAGCCGCAGCCGTCGCCGTCGGCTGTTCGGAAATCGCGTGGCATTACGTCCGGCATGCCAATGCGACCGACCGGCGGCGATCCCGGTGCGTCATCGGTCAATTCCTGCCGGCGCTCGTGGCCGGCGCGATCGCGACCGGCGCGCTGTTCCGGCTGAGTCCGGCGCTCGCGACGCTCTTCCCCGGTCTGTGGTCGCTGCTGTATGGCGTCGCGATTTTCTCCGCGCGCCCGTACGTGCCTCGCGCCAGCGGCTGGGTCGCGCTTTATTTCTGGACCGCCGGCCTGGTGCTGCTGTGGACCGCCGGCGGCATCGATACGTTGTCGCCGTGGTCGGTCGGCGGCACATTCGGCATCGGGCAGCTCTTCGGCGCCGCCGTGCTGTACTGGAATCTCGAACGGGGAGAAGTGAAATGACAACGAAACGCGATCAGCCTGAGACCGACGAGAACGGCCGCTTCTCGTACGACGGATTGGACCGGGCGCTCCACGAGAAAGCGCGTCTCGGCATCCTCACTTCTCTCGTCGCGCATCCGGACGGTTTGCGTTTCGGTGAGCTCCGGACACTCTGCGCCCTCACCGACGGAAATCTCAGCCGTCACCTCGATGTGCTGCGCGACGCGAAGCTCATCGAAGTGTGGAAGGGCTTCGAGCATCGCCGGCCGCAAACGCTCGTCCGCCTCACGCCCGAAGGACGCCGGCGCTTCACCGCCTATCTCGAGGAACTCGAGCGCGTCGTGCGCGAAGCGCTTCCCAAAGCCGCTCGTGCGACGGGCAGGACCCGTCCGCTGCCGCCAGGATGGCAGCCGGCGTAGCCGAGGTCGATCAGAACCAGAAATCTCGCGGCAGGCCTGGAACGGCAACCGCCACGAGACCACATCGCGGCTCGTGGCGGATCCGGTCCAAATGATTCTTGTGGCGTGGTTGGCTCCGGCCTTTGGCCTGCGGCCCTCGGCCTGGTTCTAGACAGGCCGTCTGCCTTGAATCACGCGGATCAGCACCACGGCGATCGCGAGAATCAGGAGCAAATGAATGAATCCACCGAGCGTGTAGGACGTCACGACGCCCAACAGCCAGAGGACCAGGAGAATCACGAAGATGGTCATCAGCATTGGAAGCTCATCCTTTCAATGCGTCGCGCACATGGGCCGACGCCGAACCCGGGTGACAGAACT
>JBLNGH010000030.1:0-5905 GCA_050264575.1 Acidobacteriota bacterium
GTCGCGCCAGCCGGGGCGCGCGGTCCCGAAATACGGTCCTGAGCTGTGGATGCGCGGCCCGACCTGCTCGCCCCGTTCGATCCGTCGCCGCGCGCCCATCATCCCTTCGGGATCGACTTCACCCGCCGGAAACGTCGAGGTCACGCCGTTGGCCAGGAAGATAATCGGATTGATCGTGTACTCGTCGACGCGTTCCTGGCCGAAGAGATCGATCGCGTAGTGCGCGTGGAGATCGAAGAAGCCCGGCAGGATCGTCTCGTCAGGAGACAGCGTGACGACTTTCGCCTGGCCGACGTCCCGTCCGGTCAGCCTGGCCCCGACTTCGAGCAGAATCCCCTGGCGGACGATGATTCCGGTGTTCGGCGTGAGCGTGTCGCGAACGCCGTCGAACAGCTGTCCGCCGGTGATGATGATGTCGCCGGATTGAATCGGTGGAATGTTCTGCGCGGAAAGCTGCGAGACCCCGAGCAGGACCGCAAGCGCGCCCAGATATTTCTTCATGTCCCCCTCGCGCGGATTGAGGACCCGAGGATAGCAAAAACTGCGAGATGACCTCCGAGGTCATTTCGCAGTTCCTGACACCCGTGTTGCGGTCCGGCGCCTGGAAAGCGGTGCTGCGGCGAGCGCGCTTCTTGCACAGGGAGCGCCGGTGCGGTTCGACGCGCGCTCGTGGCAGGGCCCGCTGCTCGCGACGTGTCTCGCCGCCGGCGTCGCCATCGGGCTCATCACTCCGCTCGGGTGGCCGACCACGACCGCGGCCGCGATTGCGCTCGGTTCGCTGGTGCTCGTATCCGACTCGCATGTGGTCCGGCGGGGGCTGGTCCTTTCGACGCTCGTCGCCGCCGGCATGTGTCATGGCGCGCTCGCTCGAGGACGTGTCGTCGACGCGCCGCTCGTCCGATGGCTCGACGAGGCCGCCGACGGCAGCAGCCGCTCGCCCGGTCCCGTGCTGGTCCGCGGACGTCTGGCGGCCGATGCCGCTGCGACCGAGTTCGGCGTCCGGCTTCTCATCGACGTGCAGGACCTTCTCGAAGATGGACAGACCCGGCGTATCCCCGGCCGGATTCAGGCGTACGTCGCAGGAGATTTGGCCGAGCCGCAGGTCAGCGGATGGACTGCCGGCCGCCCGATTCAGGCTGCCGTCACGCTGCGTCAGCCGCAGCTTCTCCTGAATCCGGGCGGTCCGGATCCCGTACTTCAAATGCTGCGGCGGCCGTTCCATCTGGCCGGGATGATCAAGAGCGCTGCGCTCGTGTCGGTCGAACGCGGGCCATGGTGGTACGAAGCCGCGGCGGCCGTGCGACGTCACGTTCGCGAAGCCGTGTCGCGTCACTGCGCGCACGCCCCCCAGGCCGCGGCAATCATCGTCGCCATACTGATTGGCGACCGCGCCGGTCTCGCCGACAGCGTTGAGCGGCGCCTCCAGGCCGCCGGCACCTACCACGTCATCGCGATCTCGGGCGGCAATGTCGCGTTGCTGATCGTGCTGTGCCTCTCAGCGACCCGGCTGCTCGTGCGGTCGCATTTCACCGGTGTTCTGGTGACGCTCGCGTTCGTGGTGGCGTACGGCTGGATCGTCGGCGCGGAGCCGTCGGTGCAGCGCGCGGTTGCTGCCGCGACCGTGTACCTCCTGGCGCGGTTGATCGGTCTCGTTCCGCGGGCGCTCAACGTCCTGGCCACCGTTGCCGCGCTGCTCGTCGTGATCGATCCGTCGATCGCGGTAGACGTCGGCGCCTGGTTGTCGTTCGGCGCGACGCTCGGGATCGTGCTGTGGGCCAACGATCTGGACCTCGGGTTTCGTCTTCCGCATTGGTCTTCGGGAAGACGAAACCCGAGGTCTTTTCCCGCGAAACTCATGCTCGCGCTTCTCGCCGCGACGCTGGCCGCCGAGCTGGCGCTGGTCCCGATCAGCGCGTCGGTCTTCGGGCGGGTGACCGTGGCTGGCCTGGCGTTGAACTTCGTGGCGATTCCGGCGATGGCGGTCGTGCAGGTTGCGGGCCTGGCGCTGGTGCTCTTGGACCTGTGCTGGGCCGGCGGCGCCGCGATGGCAGCCCGAGCGGCGACACTGGCAGCGAGCTGGCTGGTCGGTTCGGCATCGCTCGTCGATGTGGCGCCGTGGCTGTCCTGGCGCGTGCCGCCGGCGCCGGCCGTGTGGACTGCGCTGTATTACGCCGCGTGGGGATGCGCGCTGTGGCGAGGTGGGCCGGAACGCGTCCGAAGATTGAGCCTCGCTGCCGCTCTGCTGGCGATGATGGTCGTCGTCGCCGGGCTCGAGTTGGGCGGTGCGCGTCCGGGCCGTGGCTGGCTTCGCGTCGCGATGGTGAACGTCGGTCAGGGTGACGCGATTGCGGTGCAGTTCCCGTCGGGGCAGTCGCTGCTCGTCGACACCGGGGGCGGTCCCGGGCCATTCGACATCGGCAGCCGCGTCGTCACGCCGGCGCTGTGGGCGCTTGGCATCCGCCGGCTCGAGTGGCTGGCCGTCACGCACGCCGATCTGGATCACATCGGCGGCGCCCGCGCGGTCGTCGACGATCTCGATCCGCGTGAAATCTGGGACGCGATTCCCGTGCCGCGCAACCGGGAGTTGCAGGCGCTCCGCGCCGACGCGATCCGGCACGGCGCCAGCTGGCGGACGCTGCAGTCGGGCGACCGGCTGGAAATTGGCGGCGTGTTTCTCGACGTCGAACATCCGCCCTTGGCGGACTGGGAACGTCAGAAAGTGCGGAACGACGACTCACTGGTGCTGAGGGTGACGTATCGTCACGTCGAGTTCCTGCTGACGGGAGACGCGGGCGCAGAGTTCGAGCGCCGTCGTCACTCCCGCGACGAGTTGACCCCGCTCCGGATTCTGAAAGTCGCGCACCACGGCAGCCGCAGCTCGACGTCCGCAGATTTCCTGGAGCAATACCAGCCACAACTGGCGCTCATCAGCGTCGGACGCGCGAATCTCTTCGGACATCCGGCGCCGGACGTGCTGGCACGACTCCGCGGAGGCGGTGCGGAAATCTTCCGCACGGATCAGGATGCCGCGATCATCGTCGAGACCAACGGCCGGGTGGTGCACGTCCGTTCGCTGACGGGACGGATCTGGCAGCTGCGGGCGTGGTAAGACCTCGGGTCTCGTTTTCGATCTGGCGTTTTACCCGGCCCGGCGCGGCGCCGAAAACGAGACCCGAGGTCTATTGCCGCTTGATGGCCTGCCACCCGCGCTCGAGATCCTCGAGCGAGGCGCCGTGAACCGAACGGCCCTGCCGCTCGAACCATTCCTCCAGCGCGTCGAAGCGCCGCGTGAACTTTGCGTTCGCTTCGCGAAGCGACGACTCCGGCTCGATGCCGAGCTTTCTTGCGAGATTGGCCAGCGAGAACAGGAAGTCGCCGAGCTCTTCGGCCGCGCGGCGGGGATGCTCGCCGATCGCCGCGCGCAGCTCGCGCAGTTCTTCCTCCATCTTGTCGAGGACTTCGGGGGCGTGGCTCCAATCGAAGCCGACGGCCGCGACGCGGCGTCCGATCTCGTGGGCGCGCTGCAGCGACGGCATCGACGTCGGGATCCCTTTCAACACGCGCTTCGTCGTGCCCGCGCTGGCCTGTTCCTTCGCTTTGATGACCTCCCATTGTTCTTTGACCGCCGTGGGCGTGCGGATCCCGCTCGCCTGTCGTGCCGACCGCGTCAGCGGGCGGCCGGAGGGCCTGAACACGTGCGGGTGGCGGCGAATCAGCTTGCGCGTGATTGCCTCGATCGCGTCGGCAATCTCGAACCGTCCGTCTTCGGCGGCGATCTGGGCGTGAAACACGCATTGGAACAGCACGTCGCCGAGCTCGGCCGGCAGCGCGTCGAGATCGCCGCGATCGATCGTCTCGATCGCTTCGTAGGTCTCCTCGAGCAGGTGCGGGCGAAGCGATTCGTGCGTCTGCTCGCGATCCCAGGGACAGCCGTCCGGCGATCGCAGCGTGTCCATCACGCGGACGAGACGCGCGAATGCCGCCGCGGCCCGCCGCGCCCGCGCCTCGGGGCGCCGGCTTTGTCGTGCGCGTCGTGGACGGCTCGTCGTGCGTGGCATGCACTGTGGATTATCGATCAGCCGCGTGCATGACGCGTGCGGACGTCGCGGGTTCAGTGCTAGCATCAATCGTTTGTGCGCGTCACGTTTCTGGGCACCGGGACCTCACACGGCGTGCCGATGATCGGCTGCGACTGCGCCGTCTGCAAGTCCGCCGATCCGCGCGACTCCAGGTGCCGGCCGTCCATCTATCTCGAAATGGCCGACGGCCTGCGCGTCCTCGTCGACACGACGCCCGATCTGCGGACCCAGGCGCTCCGGTACGACATCCGACACATCGACGCGATCGTCTACACGCACGCCCACGCCGATCACTTGATGGGTCTGGACGAAATCCGCCGCTACAACGTCCTCGCCCGGTCGCCGATGCCCGTGTACGGCGATGCGCCCACGCTCGAGGCGCTGCGGCGGACCTTCAGCTACGTCTTCGAATCCGACGCGCCGAAAGGCGGGGGAGTCCCGGATCTGCGTCTCTGGATCATCGGCGGCCGCTTTTCGCTCGGCCATCAGGAAGTCGTTCCGGTCCCGCTGCGCCATGGACCGTGGACGATTCTCGGGTTCCGCTTCGGACGCTTTGCCTATCTGACGGATTGCAACGGCGTGCCCGCAGCGTCGCTCGCGCTGCTCGAGGGGCTGGACAGCGTCGTCCTCGACGCGCTCCGCCGCCGGCCGCACCCGACGCACTTCACGATCGACGAAGCGGTCAGCATGGCCCGGACGATCGGCGCCAGGCGGACGTACTTCACGCACATGGCCCACGATCTGGGGCACGAGTCGACCTGCGCGTCGCTGCCGGCAGGCATGGCGCTGGCGCACGACGGTCTCGTGCTCGACATCCAGTAATGCAAATCGCCTATTTTCCCGACACGCCGCGCCCCAAGTGGCCCTATCCCGTCGTCGGGCTCGGGAACTTCGACGGCGTGCATCGCGGTCACCGCAAGCTGCTCGGCGAAGTCCGGAGGCACGCGTCAGATCGAGGCGGCACGGCCGTGGCGATGATCTTCGATCCGCATCCGCCGAAAGTGCTCAGGCCCGACAAGGCGCCGCCGATGCTCATGACGCTCGAGCAGAAACTGGACGCGTTCGCGGATGCCGGCATGACGGCCGTGGCGATCGTGCGGTTCACGCCGGAGTTGTCCCGGTGGGAGCCCGAGACCTTCGTGGAAACGGTGCTGATTGACTGGTTGCGCGCCTCGGAAGTCTGGGTCGGCGCCAATTTCCTGTTCGGCCGTGATCGATCCGGCACGTTTACGCTGCTCAAAGCGCTCGGTCAGGACCGCGGCTTCAAAGTCGAGAAGATCGAGCCGGTCTTCTACAAGGACTTCGTCGTCTCGAGCACGCGGGTCCGGCATCTGGTGGCCGAAGGGCGCGTCGACGAGGCGGGGGCGCTGCTGGGACATCACTACGCGATCGACGGCGAAGTCGTGCACGGCGACGGCCGCGGCCGTGAGCTCGGCTTTCCGACCGCGAACCTCGTCAGCGCCAACGAGCTGTTGCCGGCGTACGGCATCTACGCCGCGATTGCGATCGTCAACGGCGTCTGCCATCCGGCGGTCACGAGCGTCGGCGTGCGGCCGACGATCGGCGACGGCCGGCTGACGATCGAGGCGCATCTGCTCGACGGACCACAGGAGTTATACGGGGCGCGGATCCGGCTGGCGTTCGTCAAGTGGCTGCGCGAGGAGCTCAAGTTCGACGGGCTCGACCCGCTGCGCGAGCAGATCGGTCGCGATGCGGCGCAGGCCCGGCAGCTATTCGAGAAGATGTCGATTTGAGGAGGACCTCGGGTTTCGTTTTCGGTACCGCTGCGTCGCGCCAGTGGACGCGATCACGAAAACGAAACCCGA
>JBLNGH010000031.1:0-8432 GCA_050264575.1 Acidobacteriota bacterium
GTTGATGTTCCGGCCGTCGGGACGATCACCCAGCGGCACGACGTCGAGTCCAAGCTCGGTGAAGAGCCGCGGGGCGGTGGCGGTCGTGGCGCCGTTTGCCATGTCGATGGCAACCCGCGCGCCGTCGAGCGCACCGGCCGACGGCCACAGCCGCCGCACGTGATCGAGATACGGCCGCACGAACTCGCCGGTCGTCATCGTGACCTGATCGCGCGCCGCCGGATGCCAGCCCGCATCGGCCATCATGACTTCCACCGCCCGCTCTTTCGCTTCGCCGAACTTCTCGCCCAGACCCGAGAACACCTTGATGCCGTTGTCGGTGTACGGATTGTGCGAGGCCGACAGAACGACGCCGAGATCGTGGCCGAGCGCCCGCGCGAGGAAGGCGATGCCCGGGGTCGGCATCACGCCCGCGTTGGTGACGCTCGCGCCCTCGCCCGTCGCTCCGCGCGCGAGCTCGCGCGCGATCCATTCACCCGACTCGCGCGTATCCCGGCCGATGATCAATCGCGCGGGGCGGTCGAGACCGAGCGTGCGGACGACCGCCGCGCCGAGGCGGCAGATGGTTGGCGGATCCAGCGGATACGTGCCGGCGACGCCGCGAACGCCGTCGGTTCCGAACAACCGCTCAGCCATGCTCGCGCCCGGTTGATTTGAAAGGAGGCCGGCGGCGGCTCATCGGATCCGCACGGCGACCGTTGCCGGGGTGATGGCTGCCGTACAGTTGGCAATGCTCTCGATGTGCACGGGAAGAGTGTAGTTTCCAGGCTTGAGCGGACTGACGACGACGAATGGGACCCATACGGCTGGCGACAGCTTGGCCAGCGTGGTGCCCGGGCATCTGACGCTGACCGTCACCGTCTCGGGCACAACGGTCACGCGACGCCCTTGCGGCTGGCCGCGCAGGACGACGCGCGCGTTATCGCTCGTGCGATCCTCGAGAGGTTCGATCCGGACCGTGACTCGTGCCGTGCGCGGGTCTTTCAATCGGAGTCCGGGATCGATGACGCCGACCGTGACCGTCTGGGTCACGGTATCCTGCGCGCCTTCAATCGACACCCGCTGCGTAATCGCCGACGTCGTCGTCTTGAGACGTCGTGCGGGACCGACGACGGTCACCGTCGCGGGATCGACGGTGACCTCTGCCTCGACGAATCCTGGCGCGGGTTTGCCGTCGACGGTCGGACGGACGGGCACGTCCACGGACGCGGATTCCTCCAGCGTCAACGTGACAGCTCCGGGACTGACTTCGGTGACGTCGATGCCGAACGGCGTCGTGACCTGATCGGTCCGCAGCGGAAGGACCACGAGACCCGGCCGCTCGCCGGCGAGGTCGATCTCCACGACAAGCTCACCGGACTCGAGGCGTCGAATCTGGCTGTCAATGCCGCGGACGTGCACCGTGGCTTCCTCGGTCTGATCCGAAATCTCGAGCGAGGGCGGCACGTTGCGATAGATCACCGGAACTCCGCTGATCGTGCGCTCGACGCGCGGTCCGCTGACGGTGAACCACACGAGCGTGCCGAGGCCCAGCGCGGCGACCTTCAATCCGATATTACGGAACGGGTGCCAGGCCATTCAGCGCTGTTCCACTCCGACGCCACCTTCGACCTTGCCGTCGACAGCAGGCGCCGGTTCGAATCGCGGCTGGCGTTTCTGAAGAATCAGCGCCTGCAAACGGACTCGCAGATCGTCCGCGGAGAGCCCGCGCGCGATCCGTCCGTTCAAGGCGAGGGAGATCTCACCGCGCTCTTCGGAAACCACCACGGCGACCGCGTCGCATTCTTCCGTGAGCCCGATGGCGGCGCGATGCCGCGTGCCGAGATCACGATCGAGCTTGGGATTGACGGTGAGCGGAAGAAAGCACGCGGCCGCCGCAATGCGATCTTCCTGGATGATGACGGCGCCGTCGTGAAGCGGCGTCGACGGCTGAAAAACCGTCGACAGCAGGTCGTAGCTGACCTCGGCGTCGATCGGAATCCCGCTCTCGACGTAGTTTCTGAGACCGATTTCCCGCTCCAGCACGATGATCGCCCCGACGCGATCCTTCGCCAGCAGACTGGTTGCCGTGACGATTTCCTCGATGGTTTCGGCGGCGCGCTCGGCGCGCCCGAAGTATCGAAAGAAGCGCGCGCGGCCGAGGTGCGACAGCGCCCGCCGGATGTCCGACTGGAACAGCACGATGGCGGCGAAGACGACGTAGGCGAGGACGTTGCGGATCAGCCACGAGACGGTCTGCAGCGGGAACAACGTCGAGGCATAGAACAGGAGCAGGACGACCAGCGACCCGATCGCCATCTGCATCGCGCGCGTGCCGCGGATGAGCTTGAGCGCCTCATAGATGACCAGCGAGACGATCAGGATGTCCAGGACATCCCACCAGGTGATGGGCGGCCGGTTGAACAGGGCCGTCAGTCTCGCCATGGACGTATTTTAGGGGGTCGCGGACCTTCTATTTGATTTCCTGAGGAGTCGCGGTCGCCGCCCGGCACAGGTAGTGCTCGACGACCGGCTCGCCGCCCGGGCACGGCTGTTCCTGCAGGCGCAGCAGCCGATTACCTTCCTGATCGGCCAGCCGGCGGTACTCGTCGATGCGCGAGTAGCCCGTGGAGGCGATCTTCAGGCGCTCTTCGGTCAGGAAACTGAGCATGTACGCGCGCCAGTAGCCGGCCTCGGCCACGTGCAGCCCGCGCGCTTCGAGCGCGTTTGCGAGCTCGCGGATCTTGTTCGGCTCGTAGCCGCTCACGTAGCGCGCCGCCTGCCGGTAATTGTCGATGGCGGAAAGCGCGCCCCATCCGATCATCGCCGTCACGATCGCGAGGCGGACGTGACGCTGCGGCTCGAGCGCCAGCCAGGCCGCCGTCAGTCCAATCGGAATGTACAGCGCAAGGAGAAAGTAGCGGTGCGTCGTGTCGGTGAGCGGCCGCGCGATCACGAACATCCCGGCCGCAGCGACGCCGACGGCCAGCAGATACCAGATGAACGTCAGTGATGCCGGCCGCCTTCGCGTCGCAGGCGCTTCGGCTAGCACGAGCATCAGCAGGCGGACGATCGCGACGGACGCGCCGACGAGCAGCGGCCAGAAGACCCAGTCGCGGCCTTGATGGGCGATGCCGTCCAGCTCCAGGCGGCCGCCGAGCAGCGAGGGAATCCGTTCGGTCACCATGGCTTCGGCGCGCGCGGGAAGTTCGGCGGGCCGTTGGCCGATGCGGTTCGTGAGATTCTCAATCTGCGAGCCGCCAAATCCGGCGATCAGCTCGCCGCGCGTGCCGGGCCCGTTGAGATCGGCGTACGGTTTGAGCGCCAGAATCCCGTTCCACACCGCCACGAACGCGACGAACGCGAGCAGCCACTGCCGGAAGACCGCCGGCTGCAAGATCCGGCCCGTGACGAGCTCCGCGGTGAGCAGGACCAGCACCGCGTAGATCGTGAATTCGCGATTGAGAAAACCGACGGCAAGGACCGCGCCGAAGAGAAGCGGCCGATGCCGCAGCGGCCACAGAAGCAGGACGTACAGGAACGGTTCGATGTTGCCGCCGCCGGCTTCGATGAGATGCGCGGACGTGAACGGCGGCGCGAACACGAAGAACAGCGACGCGGCCAGGCCGTACCACGGACGGAGCCCGGCCCACTTCCAGAGACCGGCAATCAACAGCGTCGCGACGGCGCAGTTCGTCAGGATGAGCGAGAAGCGGAGCGCGGCTACCGTCGGCCCCGCGATCCAGAAGATCGGCACGGCGAGCCACGACTCCACCGCGAGCATGTATGCCTGACCGTAAATGAAGAGGGGGAAGGCGCGCCCCTCACTGAGATGCTTGGCCATCAAGCCGATGACGGCCTGATCGGAATCGAAGAACGACTGCTCGTAAGCGAGGTAAACGAAGCTGCGCGCGAAGACGAGCGTCCAGGCGACGATGAGCACGATCCAGAGCTCGCCGCCGACGCGCCGAACGGCCGACATCGATTCGCATGCTAGCATGCGGCCCGATCGACGCCGCGAAGACCCAGGCTCGCGCCTCCACGCGGAGATGACACCGGACGTCTGCTGATCGCGCTCGTTGCGCAGTTGCTGAACGTTCGGCCGCAATAGATTGCGGCCGGGATCCTCAATTGAAATCCCGCGAGCCACCGCGGATCCGATCGGCCACCCTGACGACCTGGACCATCTCGGTCACGTCGTGAACCCGGATGATGTGCGCGCCGAGGAGCACGGCGGCGGTCACGGCGGCGGCGCTGCCCCACAGCCGCTCGCGGGCGGGAACGTCGCCGAGCGCGGCGCGGAGGAACGATTTCCGCGAGGGTCCGCACAGGATCGGACGCTCCAGCGCGGCGAGACTGGACAGATTCGCGAGCGCTTCGAACGTGTGCTCCGCGCGCTTGGCGAATCCGAGACCGGGATCGACGATGATGGCCTCGCGCGGAATGCCGGCGGCCTCCGCATCACGGATGCGCGCACGCAGGTCGCGAACGATCTCGCCGGCGACGTCCGCGTAGTGCGCCTGCGCGTACATGTCAGCCGAACGTCCGCGGTTGTGCATCAGCACGACGGCGGCCCGGCGTTTCGCGACGACGCCGGCAAGGTCGCGGTCGTAGGTCAGCGCGCTGATGTCGTTGACGATGACCGCGCCCAGATCCAGCGCGCGCTCGCCGACGGCGGCCTTGTACGTGTCGATCGACACAGGTACGTTCACGCGTCCGCGAAGGCCTTCGAGGACGGGCGAGATGCGCCGCAGTTCTTCGTCGGCCGGCACTTCAGGCGCGCCAGGCCGCGTCGATTCCCCTCCGATATCGATGAGGTCCGCGCCATCGGCAACCATCTTGATCGCGTCGGCAATCGCGACGTCGGGATCCAGACGGACGCCGCCGTCGGCGAACGAGTCCGGTGTGACGTTGACGATCCCCATGACGAGCGTCCGCGCGCCCAATTCGAGGCTGCGGCCGCTTGGAAGCGGGATCGTGAAAGGCAGACGCATACGTCAGGGCAGAGGGCAAAGGGCAGAGGGCAAAGGGAAGGGAAAAGGATAGAGGGAAGAGGCGGGCTTCGCCACGGACAGTGACGGCGCCGGGAACTTCCCTATTCCTGGGTGACGGGCTTGCCGAGCGAAGGAACCATCGGCTGGCGTTCGGGCGCCTCGCGGCGCGGCGTCTCGTCGGAAACCGCCGGCGCGGGCCTCGGGTCGTCGATGGGCAGCCCCTGCGCGAGACGCTTGACCTGATCGGCGTCGAGGACTTCGCGCGCGAGCAGCTCGTCGGCAATCTTGAGCAGCACCGGTTTCTGCTCGATCAGAACCTTGCGCGCGCGCTCGTAGTTGTCCATGACGAGCTTCTTGACTTCCTGATCGATCGCAACCGCGGTCTCTTCGCTGTAATCCTGCGTCTTCGCGATCTCACGGCCGAGGAAGATCTGCTCCTCGCGCTTGCCGAACGTGAGCGGGCCCATTGCCTCGCTCATGCCCCATTCGCACACCATCTTGCGAGACAGCTCCGTGACACGCTCGAGATCGTTGCCGGCGCCGGTCGTGAGCTTGCCGTTCGTGATCTCCTCGGCGATGCGTCCGCCAAGAAGAATCGCAATCTGATCGATGAGGTAATCGCGCGAGTAGTTGTGCTTGTCGTCCACCGGCAGCTGCATCGTCACGCCGAGCGCCATGCCGCGCGGGATGATCGTCACCTTGTGAACGGGGTCCGCGTTCGGCAGCAGCGCGGCGAGGAGCGCATGGCCGGCTTCGTGTACCGCCGTCACCCGCTTCTCTTCCTCGGTGATCATCATCGACCGGCGCTCCGAGCCCATCAGGACTTTGTCCTTCGCGAACTCGAAGTCGGCCATCCGGACGACCTTCTGGTTGTAGCGCGCGGCGTTGAGCGCCGCCTCGTTGACGAGGTTCGCGAGGTCCGCGCCGCAGAATCCAGACGTCCCGCGCGCGAGCACGCGAATGTCGACGTCGTCGGACAGCGGGATCTTCTTCGTGTGAACGACGAGAATCCCTTCGCGCCCCTTCACGTCCGGACGCGTGACGACAATGCGGCGGTCGAAACGGCCGGGACGAAGCAGCGCCGGATCGAGCACGTCCGGACGGTTCGTGGCGGCGATTAGGATGACGCCTTCGTTGGACTCGAAGCCATCCATCTCGACGAGCAGTTGATTGAGCGTCTGCTCGCGCTCGTCGTGCCCGCCGCCGAGGCCCGCGCCGCGGTGACGGCCGACGGCGTCGATCTCGTCAATGAAGATGATGCACGGCGCGTTCTTCTTGCCCTGCTCGAACAGGTCGCGCACGCGCGAGGCGCCGACGCCGACGAACATCTCGACGAAATCCGATCCGCTGATCGAGAAGAAGGGCACGTTGGCTTCGCCGGCGACGGCGCGCGCGAGCAGCGTCTTGCCGGTGCCCGGAGAGCCCATCAGAAGTACGCCCTTGGGAATGCGTCCGCCGAGCTTCTGGAACCGCTGCGGCTCGCGCAGGAATTCAATGATTTCCTGAAGCTCTTCCTTGGCCTCGTCAGCGCCCGCCACGTCCTTGAACGTGACTTTCTTCTGGGTGCTCGACGAGAGCTTGGCGCGGCTCTTCCCGAACGACAGCGCCTTGTTGCCTCCGCTCTGCATCTGCCGCATGAAGAAGAGGAACACGCCGATCATGAGCACCAGCGGCGCGTACTGCAGCAGGATCAGGGTCCAGCCGGTGGTCGTTTCGCGGCGGGCGTCGATCGTGACTTGCTTCTGCGCCAGGAGGTCATAGAGCTTCTCGCCGTATTGCGGCGGCATGTACGTGTAGAAGCCCTTCGGAGGATCTCCCTTGAATTTGCCCGAGATCTCGTTCCCGACGAAGGTGACCTTCTCGACTTGAGTGCTCTCTACCCGAGCAAGGAACTCGGTAAAGCTGATCTCCTCATCACTCGACCGCAGACTGGTGAACTGCCAGATCAGGGCCGCGATGACGACCAGGACCATCCAGAACAGGAGGCTCTTCAGAGTTGAATTCAATTTCCTAGATCCCTAACTTCCAAGATTACCACGCCTGCCTCAGGCGCCGTGACACGACACTCTTCTGCAATCGCCAGACCAACGACCCAGACAATTCTGTCCGCTGCATCCACGACGATCGGTACGATATCGCGTCGCGTACGCGGCACTTTCCGGTCAGTCAAAAAGTCCTGCAACTTGCGCCGGCCAGGCGCGCCCAGCGGCCTGAACCGGTCTCCCGGGCGCCGGCTCCGAACCGCGAGCGGCAACTGAATCGACGCGGCCTGAAGCATCGCGACGTTCCGGTCGCCGCCCGGGACGATGCGTCCCGTCGCCTGCTGGATCGACGCCGCGATCCGCACACCCGCCTCGGGCATCTCAATTACGCCCGGCACGTCGAGCGGTTGGTGAGAATCCGCTCTCTTCTTAAGACCCCGGCCACCATCGGACGGCCCGCGCATTCGTCGCGATTCGCGTCCTTGCGCGCAAATGGTCAGAATTGCGCCCCGGCGCTCCACCGCGATTCCGGGCAAGTCCAGGTGCCCATTTGGCTTATCGGCGGTGGCGAGGTCTCGAACAGCTTCGATGTGCCTGGACGTCAGCGAGGCAGCGGGCTGAAGGCTCGACAGCAGCTCTCGCGTCACCCGACGACCCACGGCCGGTGGCAACCCGGCGAGAGCCCGGCAATCGATGCGAAGGGGGACCGGCGAGTCCTCCTCCTCTCCAGATAAGACGAGAGAACGGCTCGCTTTGATTGCCGCGTCCTGCAGAAAGTCCTCATCGTCCCGCGCGAGCGCCGCGAGACGCGCGAGCGCGCGGGCGCCGCCCGGCGCAATGCGCGCGATGGCGGGCATCAGCTCGTGCCGGACGCGGTTGCGGACGATGCCGAGATCCTGGTTCGAGGAGTCCTCGCGGAAGTGCTCACCAATTCTCGCGAGGTACGCACGCAGTTCGTCGCGCCGGAATGCCAGGAGCGGCCGGACGTATGGACCGCGCCGCGAACGGATGCCCGCGAGACCCCGCGTGCCGGCGCCGCGAAGCAGCCGCAGCAGCACCGTCTCCGCCTGGTCGTCGAGCGTGTGCGCCGTCGCGACGACGTCGGCGTGAAGCTCGCGCATGGCGGCGTCGAAGAAGCGATAGCGCGCGCCGCGGCTCGCACTCTCGATCGATTGCGAGTGCTCGCGCGCGAGCGCCGCCGCGTCCACGCGATCGACGACGATCGGCCAGCCGATTCGCTCGGCTAACGCCCGGCAGAAGGTCTCGTCATCGTCTGCTTCCTTGCCGCGGAGTCCGTGATTGAGGTGCACGAGCCCGGCGACGGCGAGCTCACCTGCCGCGGCGATTTCGCGAACGAGAAACGTGAGCGCGACTGAATCGGATCCGCCGGACAGCGCAATGGCGACGCGTTCACCAGCGGCGATGAGGCCTCGGCGCCGGAAGCTGCGCAGCACGCGCCGGGCCAGCGGGGACATGA
>JBLNGH010000032.1:0-5129 GCA_050264575.1 Acidobacteriota bacterium
ACCCGCTTCGGCCTGTCGAAGCAGGTCATCGTCGTCGACGACGGCTCCGCCGATCGGACGGCCGAAATTGCCGGCAGGATTCCAGGGGTGACGCTGCTCAAGATGGCGAAGAACTCCGGGAAGGGCGCCGCCGTCCGCGCCGGCATTCAGCGCGCCGAAGGCGACCTGCTGATGATTCAGGACGCGGATCTCGAATACGAGCCGGATGACTACGTGCCGATGATCGAGGAGCTCATCAGCTCGGGCGCAGACGCCGTGTACGGGAGCCGCTACATGACGCGGCCGGGATCGAAATCAGTGGCAAAGCATGCGGGCCAGAGCTGGGCCGCCTACCTCGGCGGCCGCAGCCTGAGCCTGGTGCAGTGGTGGTTCACCGGACAGTTCCTGACCGACACGGTGACCGCCCTGAAGCTGTTTCGCGCGCCGGTCATCAAGGACATCGAGCTCCGGACCAGCGGCTTCGAGCTCGACCACGAGATCACGTCTCGAATCCTGGCGAAGGGATGCCGGATCCGTGAGGTGCCCATCCGGTATCACCCGCGGGACCGTGCCGAGGGAAAAAAGATCGGCGCGCGCGACTGGTTCATCGCCGTGCGCACGTACGCGAAGTACTCGCGCACATCAACGTCAGGGCAAAGGGCAGAGAGCACAGGGCAAAGGAAAGGATAGCGGGGAAAGGTAAGAGGGGGGTTCCCTTTGCCCTTCCCTTTGCCCTCTGCCCTTCCTAGGTCCGTCCTTTCATCCGCTCGCGAATCGCGACGTAGAACGCGCCGAACCCGTCGGCGACGGACGTTCGGCGCACCTGATCCGGTGAAATCGCAAAGAACTGCACCGGTATCTCGAGCATCTCGGCGCGGCGGCGGAGCAACGTCGACAGGAGGTAGTGGTTGATGAGCTTGTGCGCGAGCGGACACTGAACGGCGAGGACGTCCGACGTGCGGACGGCGCGCGCGCCCGAGAGCGTGTCTGAGACGTACCGGCCGTACAGCGCGAGGAACTGAAGGCTCAGCGCGTGACTGCCCGCGGCGCTGATCGCGCCGAGTACGGCCTTGTGCTGGTACCGGAGCCGGTAGGACTCCTGGATGTCCCGGACCGACAGGCGGCGGCTTCCCCAGACGGCGTCCAGCCGGCCGAGCGTGAGATGTCCCGCCAGCCCCGCGATGTCTTCGCCGTTGTACATCCCCGACGAATCGAACAGCACGGTGTAGTCGTAACGGCCGGCCGAGAGCGCCTCGCGCAGCTCGCGGTCGCGCGCCTCGCCGCTCGGCGACGACAGCCGGGTCACGGGGAACGGCACCCGCGTGCGGAACGCCGACTCGAGATCGGCCTCGCAGGAATGAAAGACGGCCACCTCGATCCGCAGATCCTCGATGCCGCCGCGGACCATCTCCAGCATCGTCTGGACGACCTTGCCCGGCGATCGGGTCTCGTCGAGCACGACGGCGACGCGCTGCACAGATCGCTCGCGCGCGATGAATCCGCTGATGTACGGCGCGAGGACTTTGGCGGCGTCGTGCCGCCCGGTGTGACCCGCTTCGTAGTTCCCCACGCGGACGAGCCGCGGATCCTCGATCGATTCCAGGCGGCCGAGCGGCACGTACGGCTGCTCGGCCGACGTCCCGGCCGGATCGTTCAGCAGGTAGTGCGTGATCAGGCAGGGCGTCGGCACGCTCACCCGACCCTTTTCGCGGAGGTAAAAGACGGCGCGATCGATCAGATCGAGCGCGCTGCGTCCGGTGATCTCCGCGTCGGTCTGGATGTTGGTCACGAGCAGCTTGATCGCATGCAGGTTCGCCGCGATCGCCTGACCCAGCCCTGGCGTCAGATACGACGGGAACAGGCTCGAATGCTGCGTGCCGGGCGCGTAGATGATGAGGTGCGCGTTGGCGAGCCGGGCGGCGAGCCTGGGGTTCAGCGGCGGCCGGACGCTGCACGATTCGAGCTGCTGCCGCCGCGCGTCGAGAGGCCGCGACGCGAGCTGCGAGCGTTCCGCGTCGCCGAGCGGACGATCGACGAGAAAAATCTCGCGGACGCGATTGTGCCGCTTCGCGTCGACGATCTCTTCCTCACTGCCGAGAAGCCGGCCGTCGTCGTCGAGCGCGACCAGAAACGCGTTCGTGCCGTCGGTCACGTTCTCGATGAGGCCGGACGGCAGGCCGACGAGCGCGCAGTAGTCGTCGACCGCCGGATTGAAACGGCGATCGCAGGCGAGAAACCCGCCCGCGAACACGAAGTTGCCGACGCTGGCGTCGTGGAAGCTCATGGGTCGGCCGGCGGTCTGGAACTCGGCGTCGAACCGGCGGAGCCGCGTGCCGACGGCCGCGCGCGTCGCCGGATCGATGTCACCGAGACCGGCCGGCGGCGCCGTTCCGTCCAGCGCCTGAATCAGCGCGCGGAGATCGGCCTCGGTCGCGCCGTCGGGCAGACGCCGATCGAGCAGATCGACCAATGCGGGCGGACACGTCTTCAGGAGGCGGGCGAGACGGGACGCGTTCTTGCGAAAGTCCGACGGCCCCAGCGCGTCGCCGAGAAACCGGCGTACCTCGCCGGTCGATGCGCCGTCGTCGTACCCGTTGATCGCGACAGTCAGGGCGACGCGGGAATCCGTCGCGACGAGCTCGGCCAGCGCGCCGGATCCGCGCCCGCCCGAGAAGAGCACGACGCGCAGGTTCGAGGAGCTGCCCGGGGCTGACACTGGCACGCGATGATTATGAACGTTCAGCCGATGATCGCTCTTCTCAGCGCGGGGAGTTTCGGCGGAAGACGGTTCGGTCGAGCAGGGCCGTTCCCGGGTGCGTGGCATCGGCCCGCCAGAGATCGATCAACCACCGGCCGATCCACTCTGCCGCGATGCGGTTGCCTTCGACATTCCAATGCCCGACTCCAACCGGCGTATCCGGAGGGGAACCGTGAAGAAAGATTCCGCGCTGCTCTGCGACGGTCTGCATCGGAGCGCCTAGAGACAGCACCGGAAACGCATCTTCCCGACCAAGCGCCTGGATCCGATCGTCGGGGTAAAAGAGATCTCTGATGCCATCTTCGCGCATGGCGGCTTCACGCAGCGCACGGTCTGCGTACACCTGCGCCGGCGTACTCGAAATCGCGACTCCGAAACCCACGCCGGCGTCCTTCACCTCGTGATGCATCTGTCGAATCAGCGCCTCGGTGATGCGCCAGGCTTCGACCCAGTCGCGGTCGAGAGGCGGGCCATAGATCTCCGGCGGGTCCCCTGGTCCCAACAGTTTGAGATTCGATCCGCGCACGTACCCGCGGGTACGCGCGAGGTGCACGAGCTGTACGACCCGAGAATGCCGAAGGAGCGCGTAGTACGTGCGTCCGAGCAGGCTGGTGCGATCGCGAAACGCCTTGGTACGCAGAAACGAGTCGTCCAGAACGAGCCGGTTGCCGTCGAGCGTGAAGTACGGGGAGAGTTTTTGAGGATGATTGAACGGCTTCCAATTGTCGGTGACATCGTTGCCCGGATAGAACACGAGCACCACGAAGTCAGGAGCGAACCTGGTGACATGGTGGCGATACGCGAGCAACTCCTGCGCCGTGCCGAAACCTGCCACCCCGAAACACAGCACCTCGACCTTCAAGCCAGGCCGAGCGTTCGCGCGCTGAAGCCCGCTCTCGAGCTGTGCGCACAGGCTCTGCTCGAATGGCACCTCGGACGCCTGGACGACCGAGTCACCCAGCACGGCCACCCGGTACGTTCCAGCGGGCTTCTTCTCAGTTCTCTCGAGATCGCGCCAGCCGTGCGAATTGACGAGGGTCCAGGCGCCGCCTTCTCGTGACTGCCAGACACGCATTGAAGGCGTCAGCGCAAGGCCGAGCACCGGATCAGGTTGGACGAGGATGGGTCTGGTGAATCCCGCGAGGCGCAATGCGGCTTCGCCGATGAGGAGGGCAACCAGGAGCGCAAGGGCGATCGCGGCGCATCTCATCCCAACCGCGATGAAAACGGACTTCAGCTTCACGGTACTCAAATCTGTCATCAATACACAAAAATGATCGCCGTTTGACCAGTCTATTACGGCAGGATGGCGGTGGTGCGCGTCGTTTGGACGCTGCCGTGTCACCAGGGCGACTGCTGGCGTCGAATCAATCAACTTATCGGCGGTTTTTTCGATCGGCGAGAGCGGGGGATCCCCTTCGGTCTTTTTTTTACACGGCCGACATTCGGCGTTCGCCGCCGATCACGAGCAGTGAGCTGCCGAACGGCAACCTGAGGGGCTCGAGCAGTCGCCGTTCAAGGCGCGACCAGAGGTAGAGCGGCCGATTGATCCACGACGGCGGCACGCGCGGCGCTGCGGGCGTGCTTTGTCGCAGTTGTTGCGCGATGCGCTCGACGAGCTTCGCGGGAAACGTCCAGTGAAACCAGTACCGCTCGTCGTCGATCCGGAGGCCGGCATCGCGCGCCACCCGACGGAAGGTTGCCTTCGTGTATCGCGTCCGATGGTGGTTGACGACGTCGTGATTCGTCCACAACGCCATGAACGCGGGCACGGTGATGATGATGGTCCCATCCGGCGCCAGGAGCTGAAGCGCGTGCCGGAGCACCGCGACTGGATCGTCGCAGTGCTCGAGCATGTCGAGCATGAGAATCAACGAATACCGATGCGACGGTCGGAATCGCTCGTCGAACGGCGTGACGTGAATGCGGTGCCGGTGGACACCGCGAGGGTTGACGAGCGCCTCGGCCGGCTCGACGCCCTCCACCTCGCCGAACTCGATCAGCCGATCGAAGAAGAGGCCGTCGCCGCAGCCGACGTCGAGAATCCGTTTCCAGCCCCCGGCCGGCCGGCGCGCGGCGATCGTCTCGAGGAGCGCGGCCTCGCGCGCGCGCCACCACCAGTGACGTTCATACAGCTCGCGGTAACTCCTGCCGTAATCGGGATCCATTCGAGGCGATCACGTCACCGGAAACCGTTCCCGGTGCGCCACCTGTTCGACGGCGACGCCGGCCTCACGGCCGCGGAGAACCCGATGGACGATGTACACGGGCCGCGCCTTCAGCTCTTCGTACACGCGGCCCAGGTACTCGCCGATGACGCCAAGGCACATGAGGATCGTCCCGGACAGGAACGTGACGAGGAAGATGATGGCGGTAAACCCCACCGGCGATC
>JBLNGH010000033.1:0-8383 GCA_050264575.1 Acidobacteriota bacterium
GACGCCGACGACGCCGCGAAGAACAGCGCCTACTTCTTCATGCCGCCCGCCGAGCAGAACTCCGTGAAGTACGTCGTCGACAAATACTACAAGTCGGTCAAGGCATCGTTCGGCGAGACGACGAGAGAGGCCAGGTACTACAGCGATCAGGGCTGCATCATCCAGATCCCCGGCAAGCCCGGCATTTCCTTCACGCGGGTGCCGGTGACGACGACGCTGCCGGAGGCGAGCACACAGCCGTGGCCGATGGGTGACCAGCCGGACACGACGCCGTTTCCGGCGGGAATCGATCGCGCGAAGATCGACGCGGCCGTCGACGCCGCCTTTGCCGATCCCGCGGCGCTCACCGCCGCCTTCCTCGTCGTCTACAAGGGACGCATCGTCGCCGAGCGCTACATGCCGGGGATCACGAAGGACACGCAGCTCGAGAGCTGGTCGATGGGCAAGAGCATCGCGTCGACGCTCTTCGCGCTGCTGGTGAAGGACGGCACCTACACGCTGGAGCAGCCCGCGCCGGTGCCGCTGTGGCAGAAGCCGGGCGACCCACGCGCGGCCATCCGCAATGTCGATCTGCTCCACATGAGCGCCGGGTTGAAGTTCGTGGGCAATCAGGAGCCGGGCGGCGCCTCGAACACCGGCACGGTGCTCGACCACTACTACATCTACACCGGGGCGATCGACTCCTATGAATACTCGATCACCCGGCCGCTCGAGTTTCCGCCGAACACGGTGGGCCGGTATCGCAACTGCGATCCGCTGACGATCGGCTACCTCATCAAGCTCGCGGTCACGAAGCGCGGCGAACAGTACCTCACGTTCCCGCAGCGGGCCCTCTTCGACAAGATCGGCATTCGCCGGCAGGTGCTCGAAACCGATCCGTTCGGCAACTTCCTGATCACCGGCTACGACTACGGCACCGCGCGCAACTGGGCGCGGATCGGCCTGCTGTATCTGCAGGACGGCATGTGGCAGGGTCGGCGAATCCTGCCCGAAGGCTGGGCAAAGTTCGTCAGCACCCCGGCGCCGGCCTGGACGCGACCGGAGTACGGCGGGCTGTTCTGGATCAACGGCGTCGGCAACTGGAATCTGCCGCCTGACACGTATCTCGCCGCAGGTGCCGGCGGGCAGAACACCTGGATCGTTCCGTCGCACGATTTGGTCATCGTGCGGATGGGACACATGCGCGGCCAGACCGCGGCGCGCCGCGCCACCAACAACGCGCTCAGTCTGATCATGGAAGCGGTGAAAAAACCGTGAATCCGGGGATCTGTTGAGCTGGGGATCTGGGGTTTCTCAATTGGTGACTTCGGCGGTTCGGGCCGCGCGGTTCAGAGTCCTGGGGGGACTGTTAGGTGCGATGGCCGTGCTGGCGGTGCCGGCGGCGGTGGCGGTGGCGCGACAGACGGAGAGCACGCTCTGGATCACGCTCGGCGACATCGATCAGCTCGTCGAGGTCGACCCCTACACGTTCAAGGAACTCCGGCGGATCACGACCGATCCCAGACTGCACGGGCTCGCGGTTTCCGCCGACGGATCGAAGGTGTACGTCGCGAGCGACAAGACCGGCAACTTCCAGGTCATCGACGCGCGGAAAGGCGCCATCGTCAACCAAATCCCCCTTGGAAAGGATCCCAACCAGCTCACGCTGACCCGTGATGGACGCTTCGCGTTCGTGCCGCTTCGCGGCGAAGACGCGATTGCCGTCGTGCAGCTCGAGCCGCTCGCGCTGCTGAAGAAGATCCCGGTGCCGAAAGGGCCTCACGACGCCTACACGTCCTGGGACGGCTCGCGAATCTTCGTCGGCGCGCAGTACGGGAACGCCGTCATCGTGCTCGACCCCCTCAGACAATCGCTGCTGTACAACCTCAAGACCGAGGACGGCGTGCGCCCGCTGGCGCCGACGAAGGACGGCCGCACGGTTTACGCCGCGCTCTCCAATCTCATCGGCTTCGTCGTCGTCGACAGCGAGAAAGGCGTCACTCGCAAGGTGGAGTTAGGAACCCTGCCGGAGGGTCTGCCCCGCCCGTATCTCGATACCTTCACCCACGCACTCCATCTGTCGCCGGACGAGCGCGAGCTCTGGGTCAGCGACTGCATCAACGATCTCATCCGGATCGTGAGTCTGCCCGACATGAAGGAGACGGCGCAGATCCGCGTCGGACATTTTCCGCACTGGTTCGCCATGCGGCCCGACGGCAAGGTGCTGTTCGTGAGCCTGTGGTATTCGGATGCCGTCGCGGCGATCGATATCGCGAGCCGCAAGGTTCTGACCAACATGCAGTTTGCGCGTCAGAGCGGCCCGAAGCGCATCGCGGTCGCGCCAAGAGTGCGGTGAGCTACCTGGCGCTGGTCAAGGTGACGAGCGCCTCGAGATGGCCGCGCGCCATGTCAACCGCGGAGAAGCGGCTCGCCGTCGCCAGTCCAGCCTCCACAAGCCTCGCGCGCAGCCGATCGTCGTCGAGCACTCTCTCGATCGCCTTCACCCGCTCGCCGGTTTCCGCCGCAAGCAGGGTGTTGCATTCGTGTGCCGCGTACTCGGTCAGCCCTCCCTTCGCCGGCAGCACCGTCGGGATGCCGCACGCCATCGCCTCCAGCCCAGGAAGGCCAAATGCCTGGTAGTGCGAAGGATCGAATAGCAGATCGCAGCTTGCATAGAGAGCGGCCATCGCGTGACGGCTGGTTACCAACCCCGCGTTGTCGTGTGGGCACTCGAGCCGAGGGACGCCCCGGATGAGTGCTGCATCGTCGGAGCCAAACAGGACGGCTTCAAAGTCATGTCGCCGCTGCCACAACCGATTGAGCGTCGTCACGGCCTCCGCCCATCCGCGCCATGGGCTCCAGGGCCGTGCCTGGACCAGAATGCGGCGGCGCGGCCCTGTAGGTCGAGGATCCCGCGGATAGAACACGTGCAGGTCGACGCCGATCGGAACGACTGTCGACGCGTATCCATGCTCGGTTGACAGTTTCCTGGCGAGCCACTGGCTGGTCACGATGCGCGCGTCGACCAGGCCGTAGCTGTCCACGATGCGTTTCCGGCCGGCATGATCGTCTTCGCGGACGAACCAGACCTCATAGTCCTGAACGAAGTACATCGTCCGGAGGGATGGCCGGCGGCGGCGAATGGCCGGCAGCCACTCGGTTGCCGTCGGCCAGAACGTCGTGATGACGACATCCACATCTGGAAAGCCTTCGACGAGCGCGTCGAGAGTGCGATAGACGAGCGGCCTCGTGTAGAGCGTGAATGCGTCCTCATTCGCGATATCGCCGACCGTCACGAGAACGACGGTATGCCCCTCCAGGACGAGGCGATTCACGATGTCTACAATGGCGAGCACCCCACCGCAGACATCGAATCTCCAGACCAGCACGGCGACGCGCAGCCCGTGGTTCTGAGGAAGCGCCCTCGCGTACGCAGGAGTGGCATATTGGCGCTTCTTCTGCTCGGGGTCGACGAATCCGGTCGGTCGCGCGACAGCATCGCCTGGATCGCTCCGGGAAAGCGTCTGATGCACGGCGTTTCGAATATGCGTAGGAGCCACTCCCAGCTTGCGCACGACTTCGCCCGCGCCGCCAATCGACCAGGCATCGAGCGTCATCGCCCAGAGCTTCCGCCACCCATCGGTGCGCTTCAGCCGGCGGTCCGTGCGTCGCGGCACTACGACGTTGCTCACCGCTTCGGAATCAAGGCCCGCCTCGAGCGCGTCTCTCAGGTACTGCAAGGGGTTTCGCCGCAGAAACGCCTCGTACTCGACCAGATACCTCTCGGCCCATCGCTGGTCGAAGATGCGCCTGTTTCGAAGATAGCGCTCCCTCGACTTCCCGAAGCTGGCGCCGCCGCGGTGGTAGACGAAGGCGTCATCAGCGACGACGGTTCGCCACCCTTCCGCCGTGACTCTCATGCAGTAGTCGGATTCTTCGCAGTACCCGTCGCCATAGATTTCGTCGAAGGTGCCGAATCGTTCGAGAGCCGCCCGCGTGATGAGCAGGCAGAAGCCGATCGCGGTCACCACGTCGGGGTAGTTCCGCCGCGAGTGAGCCGCAACAACTTCAGCCATCGTGAATACGTTCAGCCCCGGAGCCATCTGGACCGTGAGATTCACCGCCGCGTTCGACGTCGGGTTCACGAGGGCTATACGCGAGTCGGAGCGTGCGCACCGGATCAAGGCATCGAGCCAGCCTGGCGTGACGATGGTGTCACTGTTCAGCAGGCAGGCAAATGGGGCGTTCGTGGCCAAAAGACCACGATTTGCGGTGCGGACAAAGCCGACGTTTCGCTCATTTCTCAGCACTTCGACTCGCGCATCCGAGGCAGCCACTGATTGCAGATACCGACCCACCTGCTGATCGCTGGCGTCATCGACGACGATGATGCGAAACGGCGGCGAGGTGTGAGCGCGGACGCTTGAAAGGCAGTGGTCCAGCGCGTCCAAAGCGTTGTGAGCAGGGATGACGATGTCGCAGGCATCGCCCTCAGCACGGGGCGGCTTGCGATGACCGGTGGCCATTACCTTGCTGGTCCCATCGTCATATGCGGTCGAGTCTGGTGGCCTTCCCGAATAAGATAGATCTTATGGATCTTGTCCTCGGTGCACGATCGATTGCGATCGCGGTGTCGGCCATCACGATAGCGCTCGGGCCTGCGGACCAGACGCCGCGCGGGCCGGTGCAGCGAAACGAGCTCACGACGAAGTACCTGAAAGTGCTCGTCACGCCACTCGATCGGCTCGCCACGCCGGGCAGCCGGATCACGCTCGCACTGGACATCACGCCGGGCCCGAAAATCCACGTCTACGCCCCCGAGCAGCAGGACTATATTCCCGTCAGCCTCAAGCTGGAGCCGTCGCCCGACTTCAAAGCGTCGCCGGCGAAATACCCGCCGTCGGAGCCGCTCTTTCTTGCGCCAATCAACCAGACAGCCAAGGTCTACGAAAAGCCGTTCAAGATCGAGCAGGAGATTACCCTCGCCCGCAGCGGCGCGCTGACTCGACGCGCCGCCGCGAAGGACACGCTCGTCATCACCGGCACGCTCGGGTATCAGGCATGTGACGATCGTGTCTGCTATCGTCCCGACAGTCTTCCGATCACCTGGAAGATCGGACTAATCCCCGCCGAACGATGACCGGAGGGGACATCGGCCCGGCTCCCCTGCAGTGGTTCGAGCGAACGTGCTAACGACCCTTCGGACGACCCATGAAGACGCGGGCGGCAGCTCGGAGAGGGCCTGTTATCCGCCAACTGGCCGATTGAAGCAGCGCCTCGACATGATGTTTCGCGCTGGCAAGTTCATGCGTCGTCTGCGCGTTTCGCTGTTCGAGATTCGATACCTGATCGCTGAGGGTCGTCACATTCTGTCCGAGATTTGACGCTTCCCGTGTGAGATGAGATACCTGCTGCGTGAGGGCGGATGTCTGCTGCTCGAGAAGAGCCCCACGCTCCTCGAGATCTGCGGCGTGCCGCGCGAGCGTGTCCCGCTCCGACTCGAGGTGACTGACACGCTCGGACAGATTCTCGTGCGCCGTTTCGATCGTGGACACATGTTGACGCAGCGCGGTGTGCTGTTCCTCAAGATCGGCGGCGTGACTTCGCCCGGCCTCGATCATCGGCCCGAACAGCGAAGCCGCGCGATCGAATTCGTGCTTGACGGCGTCGAGCGTTTCGTAAGCTCCGGCTGCCCCATTCTCTGAACGGAGCAGGACCCCGAACGCGTCGTAGGTCCGCGTGAGCCACTCAGAGAGAGGAGAGGCCAAACCGTCCGACTCGATCTCCACCCGATGGTGGCGCAGGTCGGGCTTCAAGAAATCCGCCACCTCTGTCTCTGCCGTGGCTGATTGGGACGGCCATGTGACCTCGAGTTCCGCCGACATTCGGGCGATGACCGCTTTCCAATCGCTCAGCAGATTGCCGTAGGCCACGAACGTTCTGACGGTGTTTCGCGTCTCGACCTCGGCGTCCAGAACGTGCCGAAGCCACATCAGCAGCGATTGTTCTCGCGAAAGGCGGTTCCTGATCTCGAGGGAACGTGCAACTTCAAACGGGCTCCGGATCGGAATGATTGCCGCCGGCGTGATGCTCGCGGCCTTTAATACACGCATCCAGAACGGAACCAGCCTGCACAGGCGGGGATCTTTGACGACGAAGAGCGGAGCGTCACCGAATTCCTGCGTGATCAAGGAGCGGCATTCGTCGACGAACCGGACGGCGTCCGGTGAGTCAACCCACTCCGGCCCCAATCGAACCCACGCATCCCACCGGCTCCCGACAGCCTGGAGAAGCCGATCATGGAAGGCGGCCAGCGCAGCGGATTCGGCGTATCCGGCCGGATTGCCCTCGTCCGCCGGCAGAGGTGTTCGCGGCACAGGAAGACCGAGGCGCTGCAGCACACCCGAGAGGGCGGAGGTGCCGCTGCGATGCATGCCGAGGATCAAAAGTGCTCGTCGACTCACGGCGTTTCGCGAGACCGGACGTTCATACTATTACTCGCCAGCCTGATCGAACTCGCCGCGCCTGTACGATGGGAAGTAGTAGTCCTCGCCGCCGCGTCCCCTGGCGGCGAGATCCGCATAGGCCGACGCGTCGAGCACGCGCCCGCAGACGTACACGGGCCGGCTGCCCGTCGACCAGCCGCGTTTGAAGAACGTGAGCCCATCGTCGTCCGCACGGCTGGTGCCGGCGGCGCCGCCAAGGCTGAGCCACTGCGCCCGCGGCGTGAACCATTCGATTGCCGCCGCATACAGTGCGTACGACGCCATCATCGCGCGGCCCTCAGCCGACGTTGCGCCCAGGTGCGCATATGCCACCTCGTCGTGCGCATACCAGAGGTGCAGGCCTACGGTCGCGCGTTCATGTGACGCGCGAAACATCACGATGCCGGGCACGGCGAGCTGCCGTGCGAAGCTCTCGCGCGAGAAGGCGCGCATGCCTTGAAGCCGATGCGTCCGGACAAGCACATCGTAGAGCGCGACCCAGTCATCCAGAAACGCGAGCGGCGTTTCGCACAGCTCGATGTCCAGCACACGCAGCGCTCTCGCGGCGTACCGACGGTGATGCCGTGAGACCGGCTGCGCCGCACGCTGCCGCAGGTCGACGATGAAATGTTCCTTGAACGGCACGACCGTGTCGAAGCAGCATTGCAGGCCGTCCGGTCCGATCGTCGCGAATGGATCAGTCACGATCGTGAGGCTGACCAGATCGCTCGACAGCGACTGGACGTCCTCACACAAAGCGTCCCATCGCTCGCAGGCAAAAATGGGATAGCAGCCAGTCGCGTCGTCGCGATCCGAACCTGGGACATGACGCCGCAGGACCCACCCACGGCACTGTGGAAGGAAGACAGGGCTTCCGAACTCACAAAAGGCGTCGGCGTACCGGGCGTGACGATAGCCCGCGTCAGCCGTGCCGGCCGGCCCGTGCAGTGAGGTCGTGGCCATGCTCCACGGCGTATCGGACGATCTCGCAGACTCCGGCAACATCGTCGCTTGTCAAGGCCGTGCCGGTCGGCAGGCACAGGACCTTCGACGCGAGATCGTCGGTCGCGGGAAGGGTCCGTACCGGTTGGCCGTCACGCCCGGCGTATGGCGGCATGCGGTGACAGCCTGGATAGAAGTACCGTCGAGCCAATACATGTTCGGCCCAGAGCACCCGTTGCAGCAGATCACGGGTGATGCCCGTGGATTCGCCGTCGATTTCGGCGACGACGTACTGGTAGTTCGGCGTGTCGTTCGGATCGAACGCGATGAGCGTCACGCCCGGGAGACCGGCGAGCTCGCGGGCGTACTGCGCAAAATGCCGGCAGTTGACGTTGACGACTGCGGCAAACGTCTCCAGCGATGTCAGACCCATCGCCGCCCCGACCTCGCTCATCTTCGCGTTCGTCCCGATTGACACAACTTCGTCGTAGTCGGCGAAGCCGAAGCTTCGCATCAGGGCGACCTTTTCGGCCAAGTCGTGGTCGTCCGTCGTGACGGCGCCCCCTTCGAAAGTCGTCACTGGCTTTGTTGCATGGAAGCTGAACACCTCGGCATCGCCGAAGCCGCCGATCGGCCGGCCGTCGTAGCTGCAACCGAAGGCCTGCGCCGAGTCGAACAACAGGTAGAGATCGTGCCGGGCTGCGATCGCCTCGAGCGCGTCCACATCGCACGCGCGTCCCCACAGATGCGTCGCGAGAATCGCGCTGGTCCGCTCGGTGACGTGTCTTTCGACATCGCGCGGATCGAGGTTGTGGGTGCGCCGATCGATATCGCAGAACACGGGCGTCAGTCCGGACCATTGCACGGCGTGCGCAGTCGCGGCGAACGTAAACGCCGGGACGATGATGTCCCCGGTCAGCGCGCAGGCCTTGAGGAGGATCTCGAGACCAGCGGTGGCGTTGCAGGTCACGAGACAA
>JBLNGH010000034.1:0-8561 GCA_050264575.1 Acidobacteriota bacterium
AGCAGTTCGCGCCAACGCAGACACCGAGCCGAAGAGCCTGGAACCAACCCGGGTTGATCGCGTCGCCAGGCTGGCCGACCTTGAGAGTGAGTTCCGTGCCGTAGTCGTTCGGCGTGGCGGGCGGGGCCTGATAGCCGGTGCCAGGATCGCTAGGATCAAGCTCGCCAGGGTAACGATAGTCGTCGGCGGGTGGATCGAACGTGTCGGTCGGATCCCAGCTGCCATCGGCTTCCTGCCACTTGTCAGCCACGCCCCAGGGTTTGAGGCAATTGCTCGTGTTGGCGGCCGCGGCCAGCGCGATCGCGCTGGCCCGCGTGTTCTGCGTCGAGCGGCCGACAATATAGCCGAACAGCATCGGCAATGGATTCAAGCTGTCCTGGTTGCGCAAGACTTCCACACGCACGCACTGGCTCGTCCCGGTGCCCGCCGGATCGCACTGCGCCGCCGGCACGAGCGGAAAGGTGATGTTCGTGGAGATATCGACGTACGGCGGCTGGCCCCACACCGAATTCGTCTGCGACGTGAGATACGCGTTCTGCTTCGCGGGACCGGTATTGCTGTAGTCGCTGGGATCGTCATACGCGAGGCCGATCGCGCCCGCGAGCGCGGCGGCGTCCGCCGAGTTCTGCGCCTGGCGACGCGCCGTCCACATCAGTCCGAAGTCGGCGACGATGGTGAGAAACGCGGTCAGCGCGAGCACGCCGAGCGCGACGTGAATGAGCACCGCGCCGCGATCATCTGCAGCCAATCTTTTCTGGGGAGACATGAGAAACTCCGGCTCCCCAGTCTAGGTCAGAACTCGCTGGAAGTATCTGGAAAAAAGTCAGACGACAGGCAGAAATTCCTCGGTGCCGACGGCGACATTCGCGGACGGGCCTTGCGAAATGGGTGAAACCTCGGGTGCTCGTCAGGCACCCGAGGTTTTCTGAGTCGTCGTCAACTACGTCATCGAATCATCGTCACTTGCTTGAGGAACGAGGAAGGTCCCGCAATCCCACCCCCGTTGGGATTGTAGGACCCCTTCTTGTTGATGAGCACGCCGGTCACGGTGCCGTGCGAATAACTTTCAACGAAGAACCCGATGAGGTTCACGATCTTCACGGTGCCGTTGCCGGGACCGCCGGTCGCCATGTACAGCTCCAAATCAAAGACCGGAATCGCCACGACGCGCGGGCTCAGCGTCAGTCCCGGCTGCGAGCAGGTGTAGTGATTCGGGTCGGTGCAGCTTCCGGTGATCATCTTCGTGACAGGATCCCAGTCGGCGCCAGGGTCGAGATCGATCAGGTCCTGCGTCCCCTGGTTGGTCGGGCCGACCATGTTGCCGTTCTCCTTCGGCACGTTGTCGCCGATTTTCCACGTGCCGCCGGCGCATCCTGAAATGGCTGACTTGTAGCACTGAGCGCCCTGATTGGTGCACGTGGCGTCGGAGGCGCCGCTCAGATCCAACGCCTGGAACCAGCCCGGGTTGATTATCGCGTCGTTCGGATCGCCGACCTTCAGCGTCAGCTCCAGTCCGTAGTCGTTCGGCGTCTGCGGCGGCGCCTTGAAGCCCGTGCCGGGATCCTGAGGATTCAACTCTCCCTGGGGGCGATAGTCGTCGCCGGCGGCCGGGTCGAACGTGTCGGTTGGATCCCAGCTGCCGTCGGCTTCCGCCCATTTGTCGGCGATGCCCCACGGCTTGATGCATTCGTCCTGATTGGCCGCCAGAACCGCGGCGGTGGCGCTGGCCCGGGTGTTCTGGTTGGTCCGGCCGACGATGTATCCGAACAACATCGGCAGCGCGTTCATGCTGTCGTTGTTCCGGAAGACCTCGACGTGGACGCACTGGCTCAGCCCGTCGCCGTCTGGATCGCAGTATGCCGTCGGCACGAGCGGAAACGTGATGTGGCTCGAGATATCGACGTACGGCGACTGGCCCCAGACGAAGTTCGTCTGCGTCGCGAGATACGCGTTCTGCTTGGCCGCGCCGCTGTTGCTGTAGTCGGTCGGGTCGTCATAGCCGAGCCCGGTCGCCCCGGCAATCGCGCCGGAGTCGGCCGAGTTCTGAGCCTGACGCCTCGCCGTCCACATCAGCCCGAAGTCGGCCACGATCGTCAGGAACGCGCTCATCGCCAAGATGCCGAGCGCTACGTGAATGAGAACTGCCCCGCGGTCATCCCCTGGGAAAGAAAGTCGTCTCGCCATGGCCCCCTATAAGGCAAGAGGCTTGCCCAGTTTCGACCCCACCTAAGGGCAGGTTTGGAGACGGAAGTCACCCAGCAGGCAGATATTTCTCCCAGTGCTTCAAGGAGAACGGCCTGAAACAGGCCGGTTTCCAAGTGGTTCGCCGCTACCGTCGCGAAGAGGGCGGAACGAGACCCTTCAGCCGGAAGTACGTTACAAGATTGCCATAGTGCTCGTTGTTGTGGCCGATGTTCATCACGAGCGCTTTGGCGCGCGACGCCTTCCCCATGTTGAAAGGCATGTCGATCGTCTCGGCGAGTTTCCGGTCGTCCATCGAGGCAAACACCGCATCGCAGTAGGCGTGCGAGTCGGCGACGGCCTTGACGATCTGCGCGCGGGTGGTCGCGCTCTTCTCGAACTCGTCTTCGGCATGCGGCGGCTGCTCACCCTTGGCGGCCGCGCAGAAGACGTAATTCGCGCCGGCGAGGTGCGCGAGGATCTGGCCGAACGTGCGAACGGTGTCGACTGGCTTGAACGCGAAGTTGGCTTCCGGCATCTGCTCGCCGGACTCCTTGATGTTGAGCTTGGCGCCGTCCCACGATTCGCGCAGCCCCTGGCTCACGGGGTTGCCTGCCGGAGCCGCGCCACGGGTCTGCGCGCCGGCTGCGATGGCGGCGCTCATGACGGCCGCAACGATCAGAATGGTGTGTTTCGTGTGCATGGGTTCTCCTCGTCGGCGGAGCTGAAGCTCCGCCGCTACACCTGTTTGTTAGATCACTTGCCGGTCCACTCCTGAACGCGTTTTTCCAGCACGTCGAGCGGCACGGCGCCTTGCCCGAGCACGACGTCGTGAAAGGCGCGCAGATCGAACTTCGCGCCCTGGTGCGCGGCCGCTCTCGTCCGGAGCTCACGAATCTTGAGCTGGCCGATCTTGTAGCCGAGCGCCTGACCGGGCCAGACGATATATCGATCCACTTCGACGCCGATGTCCTGCGCGGTCTTGGCGGCATTGGCCGCGAAGTAATCGATCGCCTGTTGTCTCGTCCACCCCATCGAGTGCAGGCCGGTATCGACGACCAGGCGCACGGCGCGCCACATCTCGTACGTGAGCTGTCCGAAGCGTGAGTAGGGATCCTTGTAGAAGCCCATCTCGTCGCCGAGGCTCTCGCAGTACAGCGCCCAGCCCTCCACGAACGCCGTGTAGCTCGTGTTCTTGCGGAACTCCGGCAGGTCGGTGAGCTCCTGCGCGAGCGCGATCTGAAGATGATGGCCGGGCACGGCCTCGTGCAGCGTGAGCGCTTCCATCTCCCACTTGGGACGCGAATCGAGCTTGTAGGTGTTCGCGTACATGTTGCCGGGCCGTCCCGCCGCAGGCGAGCCGGGCTCGTAGTACGCGGTGGTTTGCGACGGCGCGACGGCGGCGGGGACGCGCTCGACGCCGTAGGGCAGACGCGGGAGCGTGCCGAAGAGATGCGCGAGCTGCGGATCCGCACGCTTGGCGATGTCGCGATAGGCCGTCACGAGCGCCGCCGGATCGCGAAAGTAGAACTCGGCCGACGTGCGCAGGTACTGCTTGAACTTCTCGAAGCCGCCGGTGAACTTCACCTGCGCCATCACCTCGTCCATCAGCGTGCGCAAGCGCTGCACTTCCGTCAGCCCGATCTCGTGAATCTCCTTCGGCGTGAGGCCGGTGGTCGTGTGCCACCGGACGTTGTACGTGTACATCGCGGCGCCTTTGGGCAGCGCGCCCGCGGCAATTGTGTCGCGGCAGGATGGCAGATACGTCGTCGTCAGGAAGTCGTGAAGCTTGATGAACGCCGGCTTCACATGGTTGATGAAGGCTGCTTTGGCCTGCTGCGTCAGGCGCTCACGATCAGGGGCGGCGATGCCGGCCGGCCACGTCGCGAACGCCGCCAGCAGCGGGCTCGTCATCGGATCGTCGACGATCTGCGCGTTGACCTGGGCCGGCACATCGCGCATCGTCACTTTCGGCGGCGTGAGCCCGCGCGCGAGCCCGTCCCGCATCAGCGCCATGGTTTGATCGACGAGCGCAGGGATCCCTTCGAGTCGCTTGACCCGGTTCTCGTAGTCGGCGAGCGTCGCCGACGGACTGAAGGCGATGATGCGGGGGATGTCCTGCGCGATCCCCTCGATCTGATTGATCGGCATGGCCAGGTTGTGCGGGATGACGCTGCGCACGGGGATCGCGTCGTTGTCGAACTCGAGGCCCTGGACCGCCGTCTGGAGCAGATCGAGATACAGGTCGTAGTTCAGCTGGTTCGGTGGATCGAGCTCGGCGCGATTGATCGCGCGGACGCGTTCAACACTCTTGCGCAGATAGGCGTTGCGCGCGTCGATCGCTTCCCGCCGGTAGTCCGTCCAGCGCGCGTCCTGCCCCGGGTACCCGATGAGCGTCGCCGCCTCCGGGTACTGGGTCATCCAGTATTTCCAGTCCTCATCGACCAGCGACCGGAAATTATCCGAGCGGTTCGTGGGTGCCTGAGCCACGCAGCCGGCCGTCAGAAGGAGAATGGCAACCAGGGTGTTGCGCAGGAAAGACCTCCGAGGTCATTTTCCACCTACGTCACCGAAAAAAATAACCTCGGAGGTCATTTCAGCAGCTTGTCGAGCTCGGCGGTGATCGCGTCGAGCTCCTTCTTGAGCACGGCATAGCGCTCGAGCGCATCACGCCCGACCTTCTGATCCGAGCCGGTCGTCATGCCGGCCAGGTAATTGATGTGGGCCTGAAGCCCAGGCTTGCCGTAGCGCACCGGTTCGGGCAGAAGCTTCTTCGCGATGGCGTCGAGCTGCCTGGCCTCTTCGCTCGGCGGTCCGGCCGCTGCGAACTTCTTCTGAGCGTCGCTCACCCGTCTCACCGCTTGAGCCACGCCGTTCGAGAGCTCGCGCATGCGAAGGTTGTGATCGAACTGCTCTTTCAGGTCGGCCGCCGTCAGCCCTTCGGCTGCGAGACGCGGGTCGATCAGCACCGTGAACGGCTGCGTGAACGTGCGCCCCTCGACAGTGAGCTTGACCTGATAGGCGCCAGGCGGCATCGCAAGCCCCGACTGGTGCTGCACGTTCCACACGAACCGGTTCAGGCCCATCGTCTTCGTGACGCGCGGCGGCGGCGCGCCACCTCCGCGTCCGCGGCCGCCCGCCGGCGCCGCGTCGGGATCGTCCGGATCGCCGCCGCCACCGCCCGCGCCGGCTCCGCCCGCACCGCCGCCGCGGCCACCGCGTCCGCCGGCAGGCGCGGCCGGGGCGTTGCTGCTGTACGTGTTCACGACGCCGCCGGCCGCATCGAGAACTTCGATCGTCACCGCTCCTGAGGGCTCGGCCGGCAGGAAGTATTCGAACGCCGGTCCGAGGACATTCGGTGCGACGCGCGTCCGATACCCGTCGCGCGGCTTGTACAGGAACGGCTCCGAGGTCGTGACCTGCGAGTTGATCTGATGCAGCACGCTGAGGCCGTCGAGAATCCACAGCGCGCGCCCCTGTGTCGCAACGACGAGATCCTTGTGGTGGACTTTGATGTCGTTGATCGGCACGTTCGGCATGTTCAACTGCAACGACTGCCACAGCGCGCCGTTGTCGAACGACACGAACATGCCGAACTCGGTGCCGGCGTAGAGCAGTCCCTCGCGATCGGGATCCTCACGCACGACGCGCACCGGCCAGTCGGCGGGAATGCCGTTCTTGCCGTTCGTGAGACGCGTCCACGTCTTGCCGTAGTCGTTCGTCAGGTAGATGTACGGCTCGTAGTCGCCGAGCAGATAGCGGTAGGTCGCGTAGTACGCCGAGCCCTTGCGGTGCGGTGACGCCTCGATGAACGCCACCCGGCCGCCCGGCGGCAAGTCCTTCGGCGTGACGTTCGTCCAGGTCTTGCCGTTGTCACGGGTGACGTTGAACGGCCCGTCGTTCGCGCCGGTCCAGATGACGCCGCGCTCGAGCGGCGACTCCGTGATCGCGTAGAGCGTGCTGTAGAACTCTTCGCCCGTGATGTCGCGGGTGATCGGCTCGCCGCTGATGCCCTGGCAGCAGTCCGGCTTGGCCGTGAGATCGGGAGAGATGCGCTCCCAGGTCACGCCCTTGTCGCGCGTGCGATGAAGGTATTGCGAGCCGTAGTAGAGCACTTCGGGATCGTGCGGCGAGGTCGCCATCGGCGACACGCGCTGGAAACGAAGGATGAGATCGCGGGCCGGATTGCCGTAGAGCGACTGGGCGCCGACCCAGTACCTCTTCGACTGGCCCGTTTTGAGATTCATCCATTCGTACTGCCCCTTGCAGGATCCATAAACGATGTCCGGATTCTGCGGGTGCGGCATGATCGGACCGGTTTCGCACCCGGGTCCTCGCTGAAAATCAGCGGGGTTGTACGGGTTGGCCTGGCTCGTGATGATGATCGTGTTGTTGTCCTGCTGCGCGCCGTACAGCTTGTACGGGAACTGATCGTCCAGCCAGACGCCGTAGATCTCCGAGGTGGGCTGGTTCATCTGCGTGGACCACGTCTTGCCGCCGTCGAACGACACGTTGGCGCCGCCGTCGTTCGACTGGATCATCGTGTTCCCGTCCTTCGGGCTGATCCAGATGTCGTGGTTGTCGCCGTGCGGGGTGGCCATCGATTGCCAGCTCTTTCCGCCGTCGGTCGATTTCCAGAAGCCTTCCGCGCCGCCGTACACGACATCGGCATTGGTGGGATCCGCGCCGAGGGTCGTGTAGTAGAACGGCCGCCAGATCATTTGCGCCGGCGAGGCCATCTGCGACCAGCTCTGGCCGGCGTCGTCGGATCGATAGAGTCCGCCGCCCGGCAGCGCTTCGATCAAGGCGTAGACGCGATTCGGATTCGCCGCCGTCACCGCGAGGTTGGCCTTGCCAATGAGCTCGCCCGGAAGGCCGGCCGTGATCTTCGTGAACGTCTCGCCCGCGTCGGTGCTCTTGTAGAGGCCGCCCTCGCGCGAGCCGCTGATAATCGTCCACGGCTTGCGCTCGAGCCGCGACATCCACGCGTACACGACATTCGGATTGCCAGGCTGGAGCTCGATGTCCATCGCGCCGACCGTGTCGCTCAGGAAGAGCGTCTTCTTCCACGTCTTCCCGCCATCGGTCGTCTTGAAAACGCCGCGATCGGCGTTGGCCTTGAAGATGTCGCCGACGGCGGCGACCCAGACGATGTCCGGGTTGCTCGGGTGGATTCGGACGGCGCCAATCTGGCCGGCATTGTAGAGACCGGCGAACTGCCACGTCTTGCCGCCGTCGGTCGTCTTGTAGACGCCGCGTCCCGTCGAGACATTGCTGCGGACGCCGTCGGACCCCGTCCCTAAGTAAATGATGTCGGGGTTGGTATCCGCGACGGCCACCGACCCGGTCGAGCCGACCGGAACCTTGCCGTCGGTGATCGGGACCCAGTTCGCGCCGCCGTCAGTCGTGCGGAACAACCCCCCGCTCGCGACGCCCATATAAAAGGTGCGCGGCTGCGACGGCACGCCCGTCACTGTCGTCACGCGTCCGCCGCGCGACGGCCCGACCAGGCGGTACCGCAGCCCGTTCAGGAGCACGGGATTCACGCCGCGCATCATCGGCTGCATCTGCCTCTGCGGCGGTCTGAGCAGCCGCCCTCCCGGCGCTGGCGGGTTTGCCGGCGGCCGCGACGGATCCGATTGCGCCTGCATCTGCGCGAACGCGAGCGCGATCAAGAGTGACGTGGCAAGCAGGATCGTCCGGCGCATGATGGGTCCTCCAAAGACCTCCGAGGTCATTTCGGCTGACCGAGCGAAATGACCTCGGAGGTCATGTCATTTTACTCACCGTCAGCCGGTCACCGACCTTCACGCCCGCCTTCGCAATCGAGCCGGCCGCCAGCTCGATCACGGCGAAGCCGCGAAGCGCAAACGCGATGCGCGACTTCGGCACCGCGGCCTTCAGCTTGAGCACTGTGCCATCGCGGCGGGCAAAGATCAGATCGATCGGGAAGCGCATCGCAAACGTGTGCACGCCGTTGCTCGGTGCGATGACGAGCGCCGTTCCCGGCGCGAGCCCGTCCCGCCCGAGCAGACCCTTGTTCCGGCTCGTCGAGTCGAACGCGCCCTCGAGCTGCCTGGCGATTACGATGTCGCGATCGGCCACGTAGAGTCCCCAATCGGCCGGGCTTCCGGCGTCGCGCGCGAAGAGAGGCTGGAGAAAATGTGGGCTCGCCGGCACGGGGGAAGAGTAGCGCGGATTGGTGCCTAAATCCGCGACCGCGGCGGACTTGGAACCCAGTCCGCCCTGCGTACTTCGCCAGCCCCGCGCCGATAAATCAAGGCTGGATGGCTACCGCCTCGCCAGTTCCCGCCCACCCGCCGCTCGCCAGAGTCATTCGTCTGCCAGCCGTCGGTCTCGTCCTTCTTCTGTTCGCGATG